>JAJFUM010000057.1 GCA_021372415.1 Deltaproteobacteria bacterium | reverse complement strand
GGCGAACCGCGAGCACCTCATCCGTTTTGGGGCCGATCCGGAGAAGATCCATTACCACCCCGTCGGGATCGATCTCGGCCGGTTTGCCCCGACGGGCGACCAAGAGGGGGCTCCTGCAAATCCGGAGGTCGTCCGGGTTTTGACGGTGGCCCGTCTGGTGAACGAAAAGGGCCTCGACGACGGCATACGCGCCGTCTCCAGACTGCTGCAGGACAGGCCGGCCCTGCGGATGGAGTACCGGATCATCGGCGACGGTCCTGAAAGCCCCGGCCTGATGCGTCTCGTCGATGAACTCAAGCTCGGTCATGTCGTGAGGTTCCTCGGACCCAAGGGTCAGGGGGAGGTGCGCCGGGCCATGAGAGAGGCCCATCTCTTCTTCCTTCCAAGCCGGGAAGAGGTCCTGCCGGTCGTTCTCATGGAGGCCCTGGCCTCGGGACTGCCTGTTGTGGCGACTTTGGTTGGGAGCGTCGCCGAGATCGTCCGGGACGGTCTTTCCGGCTATCTGGTCCCCACAGGAGACATCGGGGCGATGTCCCTCCGTTTGGGGGCCCTCATCGATCAACCCGGGAGGGGGCGGGAGATGGCCGCCCAGGGGGGCAAGGATGTGGCCGAGCGGTTCGACATCCGGACGTTGAATCGACGCCTGGTCCAGATCTACGAGGCGCTCCTGCGGAAGTGAAGATCCTCCTCGTCAGCAATCATAATCCGCATTTCATGACCAATGTGGAATACATGCATAAGGCGCTCGGCCAAGCGGGGCACGAGGTGTCGTTCTTCGACGACCGCGCCTATTGGATCCCGGGACGGCTGAGGCAGAGGTTCGATGCCCTGCAGGCCTGGGATCTGGATCGGTTGAATGGTCGGATGCTTCAACGCGCGCAGAGGATCGGACCGGATCTCTGCCTCGTCATCGGCGGTTATCGGATCCTTGCATCGACGCTCCGGAAGTTCAGGAGCTGTGGGATTCGAACAGCCCTGCTGACGACCGACGCGCCAATCGACAACTTCGCTTCCGTTGTCGAAACCGCTCCACTTTACGACGACGTCTTCTGCTCGGGAAGCGAGGCGATCGAGATCCTGCGCAGGGTCCATCGACTCGACCCCCTCTGGGTCCCCTTTGCCTGTGATCCCGATTATCACCGGTTCCAGCCCCTGACCCCAAAGGAGCAGGCCCAGTGGGGGCGGGATGTGGTCTTCGTGGGTTCCTATTACCCCAACCGCTGGGAGATCCTCCGGGAACTGACCGGCTTCGACGTCGGCATCTGGGGACCCGGATGGCGGCGGGTCGCCCATCAGCAACAGGGGCTCCATATCCAGGATGGCCAGATCCGCTGCCAGGAGTGGATCAAGATTTACAGCGCCTCGAAGATCGTCATCGTGATTCACTTTCAGGATGGGAGAACGCCTTGTTATCAGGCCAGTCCGAAGGTTTACGAGGCAATGGCCTGCCGGAGCTTCGTCTTGGTCGATCAGCAGAGGGACGTCGCGGACCTCTTCCAATCCGGAAGGCACCTGGTCGCCTTTTCCGATGTGGATGATCTCAAGGAGAAACTGCGCCACTATCTTCAGAGGGATGACCAGCGGACGGCCATCGCCCTGGAGGGATGCCGCGAGGTTCTGGAGAAGCACACCTACCGTCACCGCATTCGGAAGATCCTCGATCATGTCTCGGCAGGTGGCGTCTCGTGAATCACAAAGCCCCTCTTGTAAGCGTGGTCATCCCCACGCACAACCGGTCCCATCTGGTGGGGAGGGCGGTGGCAAGTGTCCTGGGACAGACCTATCCGGATCTGGAACTGATCGTGGTCGACGACGCCTCGACAGATGATACGGCAGGGGTGATCCGCGGTTTCGGCGATGCACGGATCCGTTACCTGCGGCACGATTCAAACCTTGGCGCGCCGGCCGCCCGCAATACGGGGATATCGAACGCGGTCGGCGATTACATTGCGCTTCTGGACGACGACGATCAATGGTATCCCAGGAAACTGGAGGAGCAGGTCTCGAAGTTCACCCGGGTCCCTGAAACGGTCGGCCTGATCTACTGCGGCCACGAGCTCCGCCGCGAAGACGGCGGCCTGGTGAGGACCTACCTTCCTGAGGATCGGGGAGACGTGCGGTTGCGTCTTCTTGTGGGGACGACGATCGGATCCCCCACCCCCCTGATCCGCCGGGTCTGTTTTCAGGCTGTCGGGCTCTTCGATGAGACCCTGAAGAGCTGTCAGGACTGGGACATGTGGAAACGGATCTCCGATCGCTACGAATTCGATTACGTCCCGGACGTGCTGGCGATCGTCTATCAGCACGAACGGCAGATCTCGTCGGACTTCTCCTCCATGATCCCGGGACGCACCCGGATGGTGGAGAAGCATCTGGCGGAATTCAGCCGCCACCCCGAGATCCTGGTGATCCATCTGAAGCGCCTGGGAAAGATGCACTGCATCAACGGAACCTGGCGGGAGGCGATCCACTGGTTTGGCGAGGCCCTCAAGATCGCTCCCCTGGAGATCTTCAAGATCGTCGCCTGGTGCCTTTGGGAACTGCCGATGGTCAAGCTCTCCTCGAGGGAGATGCGATTCAAGAGATACCAGCAAGAATGAGGCTATGAAGATCCTTTTCGTCAGCAACCTGAACCCCCATTTCGATAACACGAACACCTATCGTCTGAAGGCCATCCAGGAACTCGGGCACGAACCCATCTTCTTCGAGGATCGGGATTTCGTTCTGCCGGGGAGGATCCGGCAGAAGGTCGCCTTCCTCCAGGATTGGGACTTGCGGCGACTCAACTGTCGGATGATCGAGGTGGCTGAAAGGACAAAGCCGGATCTGTGTCTGGCCGTCGGGGGGTACCGGATCACTGCCGATACCCTGAAGCGATTGAAGCGGATGGGGGTGAAAACCGTCCTGCGGACGATGGATATCCCCCGCCCCGAATTCCGGCATGTGGTGGAGACCGCCCCCCTGTACGATCATATCTTCTGCGCCGGGACAGAGGCAATGGAGGTCCTGGCGCAGGCGGGCATAGAGGGTGCCGTCTGGCTTCCCTTCGCCTGCGACCCGGATTTTCACCGGCCCGTCGACCTCACCGAGGAGGACCGAAGGCGATACGGCAGGGACCTGATCTTCGTCGGGGCCTACTATCCCAACCGATGGGAGATCCTGAGGCACTTGGTGGGGGCCTATGATGTGGGGATTTGGGGTCCCGGCTGGGAGCAGGTGGCGGACAAGAAAAACGGCCATTGTCTCCATGCCGCCCCCCTTCACCATTCCCAGTGGGTCAGGATGTTCAACGCCGCCAAGATCGTCCTGATCATCCACTATCAGGACGGGATCATCCCCTGCTTCCAGGCGAGCCCGAAGGTCTTCGAGGCCCTGGCCTGTCGAAGCTTCGTCCTGGTGGACTCACAGAGGGATGTCTTCAAACTCTTTTCATCCGGCAAAGAACTCGTCGGTTTTGACGACATCCAGGACCTCAAGGCGAAGATCGACCATTACCTGGATCGGGATGGGGAACGACGGCAGATCGCTGCGGCCGGCTACCTGGAGGTGATCGGACGGCACACCTACCGCCACCGTCTGCAGGCGATCCTGGATCATATCGGAGGGGCGGCATGACCCGGGACCGGCGCAGGAGGCTCTGGATAATCCTGTCCTGCCTCGTATTGATCCTGGTTTCCCTGCGGCTTTTTATCGCCTCGTCCTATTTCGATCCTTCCCCCAACCCGGCCAAGAAGGTGGTGGTCGTCTTTAGAAACGACGACATTCAGGAATTTTCCGGATCTGCGATGGATCACCGCTTTTTGAAGCTTTTCGCCGACAACGGGATTCCCCAGACCTACGCCCTGGTCCCCTTCAAGAAGGCGCTTGGGGGGGAACTGGTGTCGCTACTCAAGGAGCAGCAGGCCCGCGGGCTGGCCGAGATCGCCCTGCACGGCTATGCCCACCAGAACCTCGCGCGAAAGGGGAAGTCCGAGTTTGCCGGCCGGCCCTTCGAGGAGCAGGCGGGGAAAATCCGTTCCGGGAAGGCGCATCTGGAGAGGATCTTCCAGCGGGAGGTGGTCACCTTCATCCCTCCCTTCAACAGCTATGACTCCAATACGCTCCGCGCCTGCTCGCAGGAGGGAATCAAGGTCCTGAGTTCCTCGCACTTTTTCCAGGTTCCCAATCCCTATCCCCTCCAGGTGGCCAATCTGAACTTCCTTCTGACCGATCCTGCGTCCTACGTCGAGCTGGCGAGCGGTCACGGAGGCGATCTGTCCATCTTCGTCGTCTATTACCATTCCTACATGGAGGCGATCTATCGATCGGACGACTATTTCGGCAAGGCGACACGGCTGATCCAGACGATTCGGCGTCACGGCAACATCGAGGTCGATACCCTGGGAAACGTGGCCCTGCGCCACGCCGGCTATTTCAGAGAGAGGGTCCTCCTGGACGCCTGGTTTTCGAAGACCGCGGTCTTCTTGAGCTTCTTCCGGCAGACCTCGCTCGTTGAGCGTCTTTCCCGTTTGTATTACTGCAACGGGCCGGGGAGCTGGCCGCTCGTCGTCCTGGCCCTCCTGTACGGGATGGGCCTGTCCTTTTCGGCCGGCTTTGCCCTGGGCTTCCCCATCGTCATGCTGTGGAATGCCCTCAGCCTGTCCGGGAGATGGACCCGGCGGCTTTCCATGCTTCTGGGCTTGATCTGGTTCCTGGGGATGATCGTGATGAGCGTCGATGACCGGTTCGGGATCATCGACATGGCCGCTGGGGTGCTCCTGGCCGGATCGCTCCTGCACCTTGTGGTCGGGACCGGCCAAAATCTGAGGGAAAATGAGTCGACTCTATGATGCATACAATGAGGCGGCCTTCCAGGCCCCCGAAGTGCTGACCCCCGAACGATTGTCCCAGGGAATCGAAAAGTATAGAGGGTATGAGCCGTTTCTTCCAGGGAATCGCGACGCGAGCATCCTGGATATCGGATGTGGCGTCGGATATTTCCTCCATTTTCTCAAGTCCAGGGGATATTCGAACATCCAGGGGATCGACCTGTCCCCGCAGATGATCGGTATCTGCAAGGCCAACTTTCCGGGCGTCCACGCCGAGGTTGCCGATGCCTTCGACTATCTCCTTTCCCATCAGGAGAACTTTGACGCCATCGTTGCCAACGATGTCCTGGAGCATGTCCCCAAGGACAGGACGGTCGATCTGATGGCCGCCATCCGTTCGGCGTTGAAGAAGGGCGGGGCCTTTCTGGCCAAGGTGCCGAATCTCGGCAACCCCTTTGCAATCCGTCTCCGCTATACGGATTTTACCCACGAGGTCGGTTTCACGGAACACAGCCTGTGGCAGGTCCTGTGGCTCGGGGGGTTCAGGACCATCCGGGTTCTGCCCTTCCCCCTGGTTCACCCGCTCACCCTGAAGTCCAAGCTGGAGGGCATCATCTCAAGGGTCATCTTTTTATGGATCACCAAGATGATGCAGTATCAGGGATTCGTCGCACCCCGAATCCTTACGCCGCTCATTTTTGTGCAGGCCGTCAAAGACCGCGATGCCGGTTAAGGTCCTTCATCTGGTCGAGGACTTCAAGGTCGGGGGACTCGAACGGGTCGTCGAGACGATTACCTGCGGCCTGAACCGGGGCCTCTACGAGCCCTGGATCGGGTGCATCGCCGCCGGAGGGAGCCTGGCCGATCGCCTTCTTCGGGAGGGGAGGTCCCTGAAGGTCCTCGGCCTCCCGACCTACCACAATCCGGCCAACATCCTCAGGCTGGTCCGCTTTATCCGCCGCGGGGCGTTCTCCATCGTCCACACCCACGCCTATTTTGCCGGGACAATGGGACGCATCGCGGCCGTCCTGGCCGGGACGCCCGTCGTCATCCATCATGTCCATACGACCTACTGGGACTTCAAGGCGAGGAACATCCTGATCGAGAGGATTCTCAGCACTGTCACGGCGCGGATCGTCTGCTGCTCCGATTTCGTGAGGAATTTTGTCGTGGAGCAGGAGGGGATCGATCCTGCCAGGGCGGTCACCGTCTACAACGGGGTACATGACGCGCCCCCCGCGGGCTGCGTCGGTCCCAAGGTGCAGGAGGGCCGAAGAGCGATCCGCATCGCCGTGGTGGCCTCGCTGGTCGAAAACAAGGGCCACGCCGTTCTGCTGGAGGCCCTGGCTCGCCTTACCCCCAGCCACCCCGATCTGGAGCTCTGGATCGTTGGCCACGGCCCCCTGCGGGACGCCCTGGAGGGACAGGCCGCGGCATTGGGTCTCGGGGAGCGGGTCGCCTTCCTGGGGCAGAGGGACGACGTTCGGGAGCTCCTGGACCAGTCGGACATCGTCGTTTTGCCCAGCCTCTACCGTGAAGGCCTGAGCCTCTCCATCGTCGAGGCCATGAGCCGGGAGAGGCCCGTGGTGACCACCTACGTCGGAGGAAACCGGGAGCTGGTCGAGGACGGCGTGAACGGTTTCCTCGTGGCTCCCGGGGACGCCTCCGACCTGGCGGCGAAGCTGGAGAGTCTCGTCCGGGACGGGACGTTGCGCAGGGCCATGGGGTCGGCCGGCCGGAAACGGTATGAGGCGCAGTTCAGCGCGTCGATCATGATCGGCCAGATCGAGGCCCTCTATCGAGACCTTCTTGCTGAAAAGGGGATCGGATGAATTCCATGCAGAGTAGGGCCTATCCCATCCTTTACCTGCATCATACCGGCCGCTTCGCCGGGGCTGAGAACAGCCTCCTGCATCTGGCGACCCATCTGGACCGATCGCGGTTCAGCCCCCTGTTCCTCTGTCCGTCCGTAGGTGAATTCCCGGACAGGCTGGCCTCGCGGGGAGTGCCGGTGATCCACCACGAATTCGGGTCCAACTCGCAACCCCTTCGTTTGGTGCAAAGCCTGGCCAAGATCCGCAGGGTCATCCGGGAGCGGCAGATCGCACTCCTACACGCCAACGGTCCCCAGACCAATGTCCCCGCCGGGATCGTCGGGCGCCTCCTGGGCGTTCCCGTCGTCTGGCATGCCCGCAACTGCCTGCGGCCGGGGATGGTCGACATCGACCGGATGACGGGCTTCCTCCCCGACCGCATCATCTGCAATTCCGATGCGATCCGGTCCCGCTTCCTGGGCGGTCTCACGGAGAAGAAATCTCTGACGATCCTCAACAGCGTCGATCTGGCCGATTTCGACCCCGAGTTCCGCGGGCCCTCGCTCCGGCAGGAACTCGGCATTCCGGTGGCGTCCAAGGTCCTGGGGATGACCAGCCGCCTTAGCCGGGAAAAGGGACAGCAGACCCTCCTGGAGGCGGTTGCCCTGCTCAAGGGACGCTTCCCCGATCTGTACGTGCTCCTGGTCGGGGATTCCATCTTTACCGAAGATGAGGACGTCCCCCGCTCCCTCCGCGAGATGGCCGATCGTCTGGGGATCTCCGAAAGGGTCCTCTTCACGGGGTTCCGGCGGGACGTCCCCCGCCTTTACGGGGCCATGGACATCTTCATCCTGGCCACCGACGCCGAGCCCTGCGGCCGGGTCCTCTTCGAGGCCATGGCCATGGCCCGGCCGGTGATCGGCACGGACAACGGCGGGACCCCCGAGATCGTCGTCGACGGCGTGACAGGACTCCTCTTTCCCTACGGGGACGCCGCCACCCTGTCCGAGAGGATCACCCGCCTCCTCGAGCAGCCTGCGGAGATGGCCCGTATGGGCGCCGCCGGCCGCCGGCGGGTGGAGGAGCATTTCACCATCGATCGCTACATGGAAAAGACGCAGAGGGTCTATCTGGAACTCCTGGAGGGGGACCGTGCGCCTCGGCGTTGACGCCCGGGAGATTCAGGACGGGGTCGTCACCGGCATCGGCCGTTCCCTGGCGAACTTCATTGCCTATTTCGGGGCCCACGATGCCTCCCACGAACTGGCCCTCTTTGCCGAGAAGAAACTTCCGATCCCCCTGGGACCCCGTTGCCGGGAGGTGGTCATCCCCGCCTGGCCGACTTTCCTGTGGGATCAGTGGAGGCTTCCCCTGCGCCTGAAGGGGGAACGGATCGATCTGTTCTATTCTCCCTATTACAAGCTGCCGCTCTTCTCGCCGATTCCGGCAGTCGGCCAGGTCCTGGACCTGATGTATCTGGTCTTCCCCCCCTACGTGCAGGCCCTGGGGCCCCTGGGCCGGCTCTATTACGCCACCGTCGGCCGGGCCTGCGCCCTCAAGGCGATCGCTGTCGTCACCGACTCCGATCATGCCAGGGGCGACATCATCCGCCTCTGGGGGATCCGGCCGGAGAAGATCACCGTCATTCCCCTGGGGTTGGCGGACCGGTACCGGCCGGTGACGGACAAGGAGGTCCTCGCAGCGGTCCGGCAGCGCTTCGGGCTGCCCGACCGGTACCTCCTGTATCTGGGGAATTTCAAGCCCCACAAGAACGTCGTTTCCCTTGTCCGCGCCTTCGCCGGCCTGAGGAAGGCGTTCGAAGGCTGCAAACTGGTCCTGGCGGGACCCCTGGACGCCCACGGGCAGGCGATCCAGGCCCAGGTCGAGGCTGCCGGTCTGGCCGGGGATGTGGTCTTTACCGGCGCGATCCGTGAGGAGGATCAGCCCGAGGCCCTCCTGTCCATGGCGGAGCTCTTTGTCTTCCCCTCCCTATACGAGGGATTCGGCATCCCCCCCCTGGAGGCGATGGCCTGCGGCGTGGCCGTGGTGGCCTCGAACCGGACGGCCATTCCTGAGGTCGTCGGGGATGCAGGGCTTTCCGTCGATCCCTTGGATATCCGGGCCCTGGAGGAGGCCATCGCGTCGCTCCTCGGCGACGAGCCCCTGCGTAAGCGGTACGCGCTCAAGGGATTGAAACGGGCTGAAGGCTTTCGGGCCGAACAGACGGCCGGAAGGCTTTACAAGCATATCATCGAGATTATGGAGACGAAACTATGAAAGTACTCATCACTGGCGGGGCGGGGTTCATCGGGGCGAACTGTGCCGCCCGTTTTTCCAGCCGCGGCGACCAGGTGGTCCTCTTCGACAACCTCTCCCGGCGGGGGACCGAGCAGAACGCCTCCTGGCTGGCGTCCGAGCATCCCTGCCGTCTGGTCAGGGGCGATGTCCGCAACGTGGACGAGCTGGCCCGGCTGTTCCAACAGGAAGGTCCCTTCGACCTGGTCCTGCACATGGCGGCCCAGGTGGCCGTGACCACCTCGGTGACCCATCCCCGGGAGGATTTCGAGATCAACGCCCAGGGGACCTTCAATCTTCTGGAGGCAGTCCGGCTCTTCAATCCCCGGGCAGCGGTCATCTATGCCTCGACCAACAAGGTCTACGGCGGCATGGAGGATCTCCGGATCGGAGAGGTCGCCGGCCGCTACGCCTATCTGGACCAACCCGAAGGGATCGACGAGGGGCGGCCGCTGGACTTCCATTCCCCCTACGGCTGTTCCAAGGGGGCGGCGGACCAGTACTGCCGGGACTACCACCGGATCTATGGCCTGAAGACCGTCGTGATGCGCCAGTCCTGCATCTACGGCTACCGCCAGTTCGGGATCGAGGATCAGGGTTGGGTGGCCTGGTTCTGCATCGCCGCGCATCTGGACCGGCCGATTACCCTTTACGGCGACGGAAAGCAGGTCCGCGATGTCCTGTTCGTGGATGACCTCGTGAGCCTCTACGAGAGGGCCTACCGGGAGATCGACCGTACGGCGGGGAAGATCTATAATGTCGGCGGCGGTCCCGATTCCACCCTTTCCCTCCACGAACTTCTCGCCCAGTTGGAGGTCCTCAAGGGCCGGAAGATCCCGATCCGGTACGACGACTGGCGACCGGGGGACCAGAAGATCTACGTCAGCAATATCCGCAAGGCCGAAACGGAGCTGGGATGGACACCGCAGATCCCGGCGGTCGAAGGGGTAAAGCGCCTTTACGACTGGGTCGGCCGGAACAGGGGGCTCTTTGACGGTCCGGGGTTATAGGATCCTCCCGTGACCCTTGCCGGGGAGGCAGGACCGGATATGGAGAGCGACAGGGTTTCCGTCGTCATTGTGACCTTCAACAACGCCCCGATGCTGGCGAACCTCCTGGTGGACCTTGGCCATCAGCGGCGGCTGCCCGACGAGGTCATCGTGATCGACAACGCCAGCCGGGACGACACGCAGGCCCTGGTCAGGGGCGTCTACCCTGAGGCGGACCATGTCCGGCTCGGGGAGAACCTGGGCAGTGCGGGCGGGTATTACGAAGGGATCCGCCGGGCTGCCCGATCCTCTGATTTCATCTACACGCTCGATGATGACGTCCGGCTGAACCCCGATACGCTCCAGCAGATCGTCGCGGGGTTCCATGCCCTGGAAGGGGCCATGCCCGGCCAGATTGCCGCCGTCCGGAGCGTCGGTGCGAGCCATCCCCAAGCGGCGCCGACCCCCCTGGAGGTCGTCCCCTGGCGGGGGACCCTGTTCAAGACGGCGATCATCCGGGAGGTGGGGCTCCCTTCGCCCGACTATTTTCTCTACGGCGAAGATCTCGAGTATTCCCTGCGGATCGCCAAGAGGGGGTATCGTTTCTACTGGATCCCCACGAGCCGTTGCCTGGAGGCCGTTCGGGAACGGGACGGCAAGGCCAGAGCCACGCTGTTCGGCAGGAGGCTCGTCCGTTATCAGTCCCCCTTCCGCCTCTACTACGCCTTCCGGAATGAAGTCTCCATCTTCATCCGGTATGGCCGCAGGGCGGCTCTGCTTCGCACTTTCCTGTATGCCCTGAAGATCCTCCTGATGATTGGAGCCTCCGAGGGATGGACCGGGAAGAGGCCGATCCGGGCCCTCGTCCTGGGGGTCTTCGACGGCATCAGGGGGCGGATGGGACGGCATCCCGATTATACACCGGGGTAATCGCATCGCATGCAAGGGGCAACGATGAGCACCGCCGCATCCGAATCCAAGCCGATCCTGATCGTGCTGATCGCGGGGATCGGTGACATGGTCCTGGCCTCGAAGGCCATCCGGGCCCTGAGGCGGGGTCATCCCGGCTCCAGGATCCACCTCCTCACCAGCACCGAGGCCGCTCCCCTGGCCCGAAGCTGTCCCTATCTGGATCAGGTCCATTCCTTTCCGATCCGGGAGTTGCGCACCGATAAAGGGTCCCTCCTGGAGATGGCGAAGATCGCCATGAACCTTCGGCAGACCGCCTTCGGCGTGATCCTGAACCTCTATCGGGTCAGTTCTCTGGCCGGGGCGTTCAAGATGGGGATCCTCTTTTCGCTGCTCCGGGGAGACCGGAAGATCGGCCATGACCGGTATGGTTTTGGCCGGTTTCTCTCAGAGGGGGTCTCCGCCGGGACCTTTACCGGACGGCATGTGGCCGAGGCGATGCTGGAGATCGCCGGGCAGGCGGGAGGTCTGCCGGACGGGGAGGGGATCGAGGTCTTCTGGAATGCCGATATCCCTGTGAAATGGGAAGGCTTCTTTGGCCCCTTCCAGGGAAGGCCCATCGTGGGGATCCATCCGGGCGGTGACCGGGCGAACCGGCGCTGGGCCCAGGACCGCTTCGCGTCTGTGGCCGAGGCGATGGTCGGACGGTACAACGCCGCAGTGGTCCTCGTGGGCGGCCGGGCGGAGGTCCCCATCGCGGCCCGGATCGCGGCCCGGATCGGCCCCGGCCTCTTGGATCTCACCGGGAAGACCCCGGTGGAGGCCCTTCCCTATCTCGTCAGCCGGATGGACCTGCTGATCACCAACGACAGCGGCCCCATGCATATCGCCGCCGCGACGAAGACCCCCCTGGTGGCCCTCTTCGGTCCGGAGGATCCTGGACTCTTCGGCCCCTATACGGATCCCGGACTGTATCGGGTCATCCACAAGGATCTGCCCTGCCGTCCCTGTAGGGACGACGAGAGGTGCCCCTCCCCGTCCTGTTTGGATTTGATTACCGTTGACGAGGTCCTGGCGGCTTGCATGGATCTCCTTAGCCGAAGGATATAACCGATGGACCTTCCGACCCCCTCCTCTCTTTTGACCCCGGGCCAAGGATCGTGACGAATGTGCGGCATTTGCGGAAAGATTGATTTCACAGGCGCCCCGGTTTCCGAGGATCTTCTGCGGTGGATGACCGATTCCCTGGACCACCGGGGACCGGACGATTCCGGTCTCTATCGGGCCCATCGGGACGGCGTCGGTTTAGGCCTCGGCCACCGGAGGCTGAGCATCATCGACCTGAGCGAGGCCGGCCGACAGCCCATGTCCAACGAGGAGGGGACCCTCTGGATGGTCTTCAACGGGGAGATCTACAATTTCGTCTCCCTGAGGCAGGAACTGGAAGGGAAGGGCCATCGATTCCGATCCCGGACCGACAGCGAGGTGATCCTCCATCTCTTCGAAGAGGAGGGCCGGGCCGGCATCGCCAGACTGAGCGGGATGTTCGCGGTGGCCATCTGGTCCGTAGAGACCCGGACCCTGGTCCTGGCCCGCGACCCTGTGGGCATCAAGCCGCTGGTCTATTTCTGGGACGGGAAGCATTTTTGCTTTGCCTCGGAGATCAAGGCCCTCCTTGCCGAACCAGCGCTCAGCCGGGAGATTGACCTGGAGGCCCTGGATCTGTACCTCAGCCTCAATTACATCCCCGCGCCCTGGACGATCTTCAGGAAGGTGCACAAACTCCGGCCCGGGCACCTCCTGACGGTTCACGACGGCCAGATCAAGGAGGAAAAATACTGGGACATCCGTCCCTGTCCAGGAGACGGTCAGGATCTCCGCGATTTGGACGGGATGAAGGCGGCCCTCTTCAAGACCCTGGAAGAGGCGGTCCGGAGTCAGATGGTGGCCGATGTCCCGCTGGGGGCCTTCCTGAGCGGGGGGATCGATTCGAGTGTCATCGTTGGCCTCATGGCGCGAAACAGTCCCCGGCCGGTGAAGACCTACGCCATCGGTTACCAGGACATGCCGATGTACGACGAGAGGGCCTACGCCCGCGAGGTAGCCGCTTTCCATCAGACCGACCACCATGAGATCGTCTTGGATTCCCGGGAGATCATGGGCCAGATCCCCGATGTCCTGGCCTCCCTGGACGAACCATTCGGCGACTCCTCCGCCGTGCCCACCTTCATGGTCGCCCGGGAGACTGCCCGGGATGTCACGGTGGCCCTCTCCGGCGACGGCGGAGACGAGCTCTTTGCGGGTTATCGGATGTATCGGGGCGAGGCGTGGTACCGCCGGTATTTCCTTATCCCCCGTCTGATCCGGAAAGGACTCCTGGAGCCGGCGCTCCTGGCCCTTCCCGACTCCCGGGACAACCCCTTTTCGGAGAGGGTCCGGCGGATCAAGAAATTCGTCCGTTCTGCCAAGGAGGGCTTCGCCGAAAGGGTCTTCGCTTTGAACGAGCTCTTCAGCCGTGACGCCAAGGAGGCCCTCCTGGCCTTGCCCTACCGGTCGCAGTGCCACCCGGCGCCGGGACTGTTCGCGGCGGCCCTGGAGCAACTGCCGGCCGATCCGATCAACCGGATGCTCTACGCCGATCTCAAGATCTCCCTGCCCGCAGACATGCTCTGGAAGGTGGATACGATGAGCATGCGCCACGGCCTGGAGGTCCGCGTCCCACTGCTCGATCAGCGGCTCTGCGAACTGGCCTTCCGGATCGGCGGGGAATGGAAGATCCGGCACGGCCGCGGCAAATACCTCTTCGTCGAAACCTTCCGGTCGATCCTGCCCAAGCTTCTGCACAACCGGCCCAAATGGGGATTCGAGATGCCCGTCAGCCGATGGCTCAAGACCGATCTTGGCCACCTCATCGACCACTGTCTGTCGCAGGAAAGGATTGAGAGACAGGGCCTCTTCCGTCACGGGGCCGTCAAGGCTCTCGTGGCCGACCTGCGGCAGGGCCGGAGGGACACGGCCTGGCAGATCTGGAATCTCATCGCCTTTCAGACCTGGTATGAATCCGTCATCCGATAGGATCAAGGTCCTGCATATCATCACCCGGTTCGACAAGGGCGGCTCTGCAGAGAACACCTTTCTCACCATCTGCGGGCTGGACCCGGGGCGCTATGAGGTCCTGCTTGTCAAGGGATCTTCTGGGACCGGCAAGGACGGACCAGAGGACGAGGCGGCAGAGGCCAACATCGCCGCCGCCGGTCGTGCCGGCGTACGGCTGCTGTCCGTCGACCGGCTGGTGCGGAACCTCAGGCCCCTTTCCGACTTGAGCGCCTTTCTCAGCCTGATTCGGATCATCCGGCTCGAACGGCCCCGGATCATCCACACCCACACCTCCAAAGCGGGCATCCTGGGAAGGTGGGCGGCATGGCTCTGCCGCGTCCCCATTGTCGTCCATACTCCTCACGGCCATGTCTTCTGGGCCTATTTCGGCCCGTTCCAGACCCGGCTCTTCATCCTCTTCGAGCGGTGGACGGCCCGGATCACCGACGCCATTGTCACCCTCACGGCCCAGGAAAAGGAGGACCACCTCCGGTTCCGCATCGCCCCGGAGGCCAAGTTCACCGTCATCCACAGCGGCGTTGACCTGAAGCCCTTTCTCGCCGGCCCGTCCCGGGCAGAGGCGAGGCACCTCCTGGGCCTTCCCCCCGGGGACACCATCGTCGCCACCGTGGGACGCCTGGCCGTCGTCAAAGGGCAGGAGGTGCTCATCCGGGCGGTGTCCGAACTCATCGCGAGGGGGGAACGGATCTTCCTCGTCGTTCAGGGCGCAGGGGAACTGCGGCAGGATCTGGAGGCTCTGGCTGGTCAACTGGGCATCGCCGGGCAGGTCCGCTTTCTGGGATGGCGCCCCGATGTGGCCCCCCTCCTGGCTGCCTGCGACCTCTTCGGTTTTCCCTCCCGTAACGAGGGGATGGGCAAGGCCCTTGTGGAGGCGATGGCGATGGGAAGGCCGATCGTGGCCAGCGACATCGGGGGGATCCGGGATCTTGTAAGCCCCGGGGAAAACGGGCTGCTCGTTCCGGTCGGGGACGTCGGGGCCTGGGCCGGAGCGATTGCCCGCCTGTCCCGTGACCCCGAGGCGTGCCAAAGGATGGGCAGTGCCGGACGGCGGATGGCGACCCGCTACAGTTCGGAAGCCATGATAAAAAAGATTGACCAGCTGTATGGAACATTGCTAAATGAATACCGCACGGTGGGTTCGTAAAGGCCTTCCGTCCGGCCGTTCCGGTCGCTCATTCCCGCAGGGGAATCCGGCTCCGCACAGGGGCCCTCGATCCAGGACGGGGCGATTCCGCGCGAAGCGCTTGGATGACAGATTCGGAGATAGGTCCATGAAGAAACCAAGGAACCGGATGGAAGCCCCCCGCTTTTTTCTAAGCCACCTGTTTGCCATTATCCTGACGGTCATTGCGGTGATGGGGCTCCCGGGGGGGCCGTCGGCCTGGGCTTACGATCAGGTGCCGGCCCTGGTGGACCTGCGTACCACTTACAGCGACGGTATGTACGATCCCGAAACCCTCGTCCAGATGGCCGTCCAGAAGGGGTTCAGCGTCATCTTTCTGAACGATCACGATCAGATGGTCATGGAATATGGCCTGCCTCCCCTCCGGAACCTGATCAAGAAGAGGGAAGAGAGAAACGCCATCAACAAATCGGGGGCGGAGGCCTATCTTGCGGCCATTGCCGGGATCCGAAAGAAGTATCCCGACGTGATCGTGATCCCCGGCACTGAGAGCGCCCCTTTTTATTACTGGACGGGCAGCCCGCTCACCGGGAGCCTGACCGCCAACGACCATGAGCGGCGGATCCTGACGATGGGGCTGGAAAAGGCCGAGGATTACAAGAGCCTGCCGGTCCTGCACAGCCCCTACGGTCGGATCGATCTGAAGGCCGTGGTGCCGGCGCTATTGGCTTTCGGCCTTTCCTTCCTGGTCTCCCTCTTCTTCCTCTTCAAAACAGGTATCTGGCGCCTGGTTGGGGTGGTGCTGGCATTGGTCAATGCAGGTTTCTTCGTCAACACCCTGCTTGTCCAGCCGTCTCCCTTCGATCCCTATCACGGCAAGCAGGGAATGGCACCCTACCAGCTTTTTCTCGACTCGGTCAGCCAGAAGGGGGGCCTCACCTTCTGGAATTATCCTGAGACCCGTTCTGGCGTGAGGACCCTGGGCCCTGTCCAGCTCAAGACCCTCCCCTATCCGGAAGTCCTTATAGAAACGAAGAATTATACCGGCTTTGCCGCTCTCTACGGGGATACGATCACGATCACGGAACCGGGAAACATATGGGATATCAGCCTGAATGAATATTGCCACGGCTTCCGAGAGCGTCCACCCTGGGGGATCGCCACCGCGGACTTCCACAAGGAGGGCGGGGCCGGTCAGAACCTGGGGGACTTTCAGACCGTCCTGCTGCTTGCAGAGAAATCCCAGGCGACTGTCATGGCGGCCCTCAGGAACGGCCGGATGTACGCCTGTCAGGGGAGATATCCCCAGATCCCGAGACTGGACGAATTCACCGTCTCGGCCGCCCAACCGGAGACGGCGCCCCGGATGATCTCCGGAGGAGAAATCCTCCTGGAACGCAATCCGCGAATCCGGATCACCGTCTCCGGACCCGAAGGGGCCCAGGGGGATGTCGAGGTACGCCTGATCCGTTCCGGGACTCTCATCAAAACCTTCAAGGGGAAACTCCCCCTGAGCATAGACCACACGGATATCTTGGAAACGCCGGGAGAAAAGGTCTACTACCGGATGGACATGACAGGGTATGGGACCATCGTTTCCAACCCGATCTTCGTGACCTTTGCCAAATGATCGTCGCCGTCCATCAGCCCCAGTACCTGCCCTGGCTTGGCTATTTCGATAAGATCGACCGTGCCGATGTCTTCGTGCTGCTCGACAATGTTCAGTTCAAGAAGAACGAGTGGCAGAACCGCAATCGGATCAAAACGGCCTCGGGTCCCCAGTGGCTGACCGTTCCGGTCACCTACACCTTCCCGCAGCGGATCAGCGAGGTGGCCATCAACCGACGGGACAACTGGCGGCATAAACAGCGGCAGGCCCTTTTGTCCAACTACCGGAAAACCCCCTTCTGGGATGACCTTGCCCCTTTTGTTGAAGAGATCCTGTCGCCCGATTGGGATCTCCTCGCCCCTCTGAACATTTTCGGGGTGCGGAGACTGGCGGAGATCCTGGGGATCGGGACCCCTCTGTACGTGGCCTCAGAGCTCCCCGCCTTTCCTGATGACCCGGACGGGCGCCTGATCGCCATCACGAAGCATTTCGGGGCGGATACCTATATGGCCGGGAGCGGGGGGCGGGACTATATGGACCTGCCGCGGTATGAACAGGAGGGCATCCGGGTCGTCTTTCAGGATTACCACCATCCGGTCTACGAACAGCGGTTCGGTCCCTTTGAGCCCTTTATGTCGGTCGTGGATCTGATTTTCAACCACGGCAGGGAGAGCCTGGAGATTCTCAGAGGTCAGGGAGGACAAGGATGAAGATCTTAGCCATCGGGGCCCATCCGGACGATATCGAGGCTGGTTGTGCCGGGACACTGGCCAAATACGCCCAACACGGCCACGACGTTTACCTGCTCATCATGACGGAAGGAGATATGGGCGGAGAGCGGTCCATCCGCAGGAAAGAGCAGCTCCGGTCGGCCAAAGTCCTCAAGCCCTGCAAGGTGCTCTGGGGGGGCTACAAGGATACGCTGCTCACGCCCCATATGAACCAGATGGTCCACGAGATCGAGGCCGTTCTGAAGAAGATCGCCCCTGACTTTATCCTGGTCCACCACGAGGACGACACCCACCAGGATCACCGTTCCCTTTCCAAGGCAACGGTCTCCGCCACGCGTTACATCCGGAATGTCCTCTTCTACGAGGGACCGACGACCCAGAATTTCTCTCCCACGATCTTCGTGGACATCAAGGACACCCTCGAGACCAAGCTGGCCATGCTCCTGGCCCATCATTCCCAGGTGCAGAAGACCAACATCGAGGGGCTTTCCATCACGGACATCGTCCGTTCGACCGCCGTTTTTCGCGGCATCCAGGGGAGGGTGCAGTTTGCGGAAGGTTTTGTTCCCCTGCGCCTCTTCATCAATGTCTCCCAGCATATCAGGTGATCCCCTTTTATGAAGGCCATTCCCCACTCCCGCCCCGCCATCGGCAGCGAAGAGATCGCCGCCGCCGCCGCTGTTCTGGAGTCCGGTCAGATCTCCCAAGGTGAACGGGTATGCCAGTTTGAGGCGGCCCTGGCCTCCCTGATCGGTTTAAACGGCGCCGTGGCGGTCAGTTCCGGCACAGCCGCCCTGCACCTGGGCCTGCTGGCCCTGGAGATCGGGGAGGGTGACGAGGTCGCCATCCCCAGTTTCGTCTGTACGGCCCTGCTCAACGCCATCCGCTATTGCCGTGCCGTGCCGGTCCTGGTCGACATCGATCCGGAGACGTTCAATATGGATGTCCAGGATCTCAAGCGGCGCCTGACGGCCAGGACGAAGGCCATCATCGTTCCCCACCTGTTCGGCCTGCCGGCGGACATCGGGGAGATCGTCGCGTTGGGGGTCCCCGTGGTCGAGGATTGCGCCCAATCCCTGGGGAGCCGTTACCGGGCGGCATACACGGGATCGTTCGGGGTGCTGTCCGTGTTTTCCTTCTATGCCACCAAGGTCATCTGCACCGGCGAGGGGGGGATGATCGCGGCCCACGATGCCTCCCTGCTTGCGAGGATCAGGGACCTGCGGGATTATGACGGAAAAGATGACGGCGCCCTGCGCTACAACTACAAACTGACCGATCTGCAGGCGGCCCTGGGGCTGAGCCAGCTCCGAAAGCTGCCGGATTTCATCGGCCGACGTCGGGCCATTGCCGGGAAGTACGACGGATCCTTCCGGGAACAAGGTCTGCCCGTTCCCTGCTGTCCCGGGGATCGCGACCACATCTACTATCGCTATGTCATCCGGACGGAGCGTCAGGCGGAACTCCTCGAGGCGGGCCGGAAGGAGGGGATTGCCTATCGCAGGCCCGTTTTCAGGCCCCTCCATCATGACCTCGGATTGACCGGTTATCCTCAAACGGAAAGGGCCTTCCGGGAATGCCTTTCCATTCCCCTTTACCCCGCACTCGGTGATGCAGAGGTCGATGCGATCCTCTGCCATCTCCGGGCTGTTCTGAAATAATGAGGTGATTGTCATGTTCTCCAGGGACATTTGGTGGAAGGTTTCCTTCCGGAGGATCTTCTGGATGCTGTCGGTGGTCCTGTTCGGCCTGCTGCTGGTCCCTGCCGTTCGTCAACTCTTTTTCGCGGTCCTGGGGCGTTGGCTTTACATCCTGCTTTTCGCCACCGCCACCTCCGCCCTCCTGACGCCGCTCCTGGCTGCCTTGGCGGTCCGCGCCGGAATCGTCGATACCCCAGGCGGCCGGAAGATCCACGTCCGGGTCACCCCCCTGCTCGGCGGCGTGGCCATCATGGTCTCCTTTATTTCCGCCTTGGTGGCCAACATGATCCTCGACGAAAGGGATATCGCCCTGGTCGCCGGCGGTACCCTTGTAGCCCTTGTGGGACTGGTCGATGACTGGAAGAACGTCCCGGCCCGCTACAAGCTGATCGTCCAGGTCGTCGTCGTGATCTTCCTGATCCGTTCGGGGATCATCCTCGATCTGTTCCCCACAAAAACGAACTGGGGTTATGCACTGAACGCCATTTTCTCCATCCTCTGGATCGTGGGCCTGACCAATGCGATGAACTTCATCGACGGAATGGATGGCCTGGCCGCCGGGGTCAGCGCGATCATCTCCCTGTTCATGGGGCTTGTGGCCTTCCAGACCTACCAACCCTTCATGGGATGGATCGCCATCGCCATGCTGGGCAGCTGCCTCGGTTTCCTTCCGTACAACCTCAGCCTGCGGAAGGACCGGCAGGCGATGATCTTCCTGGGCGATGCCGGGAGCACCTTCTTCGGCTTCATCCTGGCGGCTCTGGCCATCAAGGCCACTTGGGCGGACAACAACCCCATCGTTTCCTTTGCCACCCCGGTCCTGATCTTCTGGGTCCTGATTTTTGATATGGCCTACATCACCGTGGAGAGAATCTTTACCGGGAAGGTGAAGAGCTTCCGGGACTGGATCGATTATGTGGGGACCGACCACATGCACCACCGTCTCCTGGCCGTTTTCGGTGACAGGAGAAAGGTGGTCTTCTTCATCTTTTCCCTCTGCGCCACCCTCGGGATCAGTGCCATTACCCTGCGCAATGCCCGTCCCATCGACGGGATCCTGACCGTTGTTCAGGCCTTTCTGATCACCATCATCGGCTCCATTCTCGAGTATTCAGGCAGGAGTCATCAAAAATGAGAGCATAGGGCGCTTAAAAGAAACCTCTTGCAGGGTGGGTGGTTCTCGAAACGGGGCAGGGTCTGCCCCGTTTCTTTTTGCGGGATCCGGTTCCATCAGCCGGACTTGACAGGAGTCCGGATTGGTTGAATAATGAAATGGGTGCGAATGCCGGTCGGGGAGGGCCCAGGAGGGGATTCATGCTGAAGGTGAAGCAGTTTCGCTACGGTGCAGACAATCTGGGTTATCTCCTTTACGGGACGGACAGCGGCATGGCCGTCGACGGCGGGGCGACCGAGGCGATCCTCGCCTTTATCGAAAAGCAGGGCCTTTGCCTCCGCTACGTGGCCCATACCCACAGCCATTCCGATCATACCAGCGGTCGTGAGGCCCTTCTGTCCAGATCACCGGCCAGACTTCTGACCCGGGAGGACCTCCCCGACGACGGAAAGATCGCCCTGGACTCCGAAACTGTCCAGATTCTCCACACACCCGGTCATACGAAGGACTCCCTCTGCTTTTATACCGGCAAGGCCCTGATCGCAGGAGATACCCTTTTCAACGGGACGATCGGGAACTGTTTTTCAGGGGATCTGCAGGGATTCTTTCGCTCCATCTGCAGGTTGATGGCCCTCCCCGATGAAACGTTGGTCTATGCGGGCCACGATTATGTCCGGGATTCGATGGCCTTTGCCCAACGCCTTGAACCGGAAAACAGATCCATCGGTGAATTTCTCAGGCACTACGACCCGGACCACGTCTTTTCCACCCTTGCCGAGGAGAGAAAGATCAACCCCTATTTCCGGTTCAACGAGCCGGGCATCGTAGATCTTCTGAAACAGAGGGGGCTTCCCCGCCGGACGGAATGGGAGCGCTGGCAATCGCTGATGAGCATCGAATAGGGAGGGGGCGCTTGTCCGGTTGCCGCCAGCCTTCTGGCCTACGGTGATCGGGAAGTCATCCGGGGAATCCCTGTCGGGCGTAAACGGTAGGTGGTTCCCCCCGGGGGGGGAGAAACTTCAAGGGTGCCAGACACAACGATCGGGAGGTATGGTTATGAAGTTCCGTTTTGTGCACAATAATTTCAATGTTCTCGATCTGGAGAAGAGCCTCCGCTTCTATCAGGAGGCCCTCCAACTCAAGGAGGTCCGCAGGAAGGAGGCCGAAGACGGGAGTTTCATCCTCCTGTTTCTTGGCGATGGGCAGAGTGAACACCTGCTTGAACTCACCTGGCTCAGGGACAGGAAGGAGCCCTACAACCTCGGAGACAACGAGTTTCATCTGGCGCTGGTCGTGGACGACTTTGCCGCCGCGCACGCCCTCCACGAGAAGATGGGCTGCATCTGTTATGAAAACAAGAAGATGGGGATCTATTTCATCCACGATCCCGACGATTACTGGGTGGAGATCATCCCTGCCAGACGGTGAGAGGGCCGATGAAGCTGATCTATGCAGCGGACATCCACGGCGCCTTTGAGAGGGTCAAGACTCTGCTGTATGAAACGGTGGCTGACGTCTACGTCATTTCCGGAGATCTGATCGACATCCCTTTCTACAATATGGATTCGGCGATCCGTTACCACGAGCTCCAGACCTATTTCCATGGGCTGCGAGGCCGCATGGGGAAGGCCGGTGTCATCCTCGAGGATTTCGTCGACGAACTCCTCGAGGTCCCCGACATCCCGGAGGAAGTCCAGAGCCAGGGGACAACCTACCAGCAGTACACGATTCGCGCCCGGCGGGTCATGCAGCAGAAGTACAAGGTCTTGGAGAACATCATCTCCCTGAAGCAGAAGTCCCGCGTCTTTTGCCTGCCGGGAAACTACGACATGGACCTGAAATACACCTCCCTGCACGAACAGGACCTCCATCTCCACTGGTACCAGATCGACCAACTGCGGATCGCGGGCTATGGTGGCGCCGACGTCTGGACGGCCGGAATCCCGGAACGCTATATCGTCAACTACCGGGCGGGGATCGGCGTGGATGAAAAACACAACGAGATGTACCGCTTCTTCAAGGCGGTCAAACCCGACATCATCGTCACCCACCAGCCTCCCCATGGCATCCATGACGGCGTCCAGTCGACGGGACCTTCCGGTTCCCCAACGCTGCGCTCCTTCTGCGACAACAACCCCGTGATCCTCTCCCTCTCCGGCCACATCCATGCGGCCTGCGGATTTCAGGTCGAGGAGGATACGGTCTTCCTCAATCCGTCCAACTTCGGAGAGGTCACGGAGATCACCGCAGAGGTCTACGAGGGAGGATTCTTCTACGCCATCGAGATCGAGGGAATCCGCCTCGTCAAGGTGATCCTCAAGAAACTGGTCGACCAGCGGATCTACGATATCGCCGACTACTTCCTTCGCGACGGCCGGTGGATCGAGCAGGTCATCGATCCGGAGCGGTTCGACGCCTTCCAGCGACGGCAGAACGTGGACATGAAGGTCGTGAAGTATTCCCATATCCCCGAAATCCAGCTCTACAACGAGATCAAACAGTTCTACCGGATGTTCCAGACCCACGAGACAGAGGAGCGCCTGGGGATGCTCGAGCAGGTCGTCCTTCTCATCGAGGACAAGCTCCGGGACGACATCGCGATGGATGTGGTGGGGTCGGTGAACGTCGGTCTTTCCGAGGAAAGTTCCGACATCGATTTCATCCTCTACCTGCGGTGTGACTCCCGTTGCGGAGAGGATTTCACCCAATGCGAGCGCTACCGGAAGGCAGAGGCGATGATCCGCGATATCCTCGGAACGAAGTGCAGGGTGGAGATCCTCGACTGCATCGACCTCAACCGGGTGGAGAAGAGCATCCGTGAGAAGAATTACGAATGCGAGATCACGCAGCGGTTCGTGGCCTACCGGTCGCTCTGCCGCCCCATCAACTACCGGGTCATCGCCCCGATCGAGGACCTGCTCAATGAGGATTTGGAATACCGCCGGGAGGTGGAGGGCAGCATCCGCTCCTATTTCAAAATCTTCCTGACCACTTCGCAGCATGTCCGGTCGTTCAGCAAGTACGAATCGCGCCTGAACGCCATCGGCATCAAGCTTCCCGAATCGATCCGGGGGAAGGTGCGGCAGTACCTTCAGGGGGGTGAGGATGAATCTCCAACGGCCCCTCTTGCCTGAGCGGCGCATATTTTAACAGGTCTTGAGAATAATCCCATTCACACCGATGGTTTGGAGGTTCCGGGCATGGATCGATTGAACAATCACAGTATCCTTTTTTTCACTCTGCTGGGGGCGGTGACCCTCCTGTTTCTTTATCTGCTCAAGCCCTTCTTCTTCCCGATCTTCTGGGCCGTGGTCATCGCCGGGATCTTCCGGCCCCTCTACCGATGGGTCGAGCGGCGGTTGAACCGCCCCAATCTCAGCACATTGGTGGTTTTTGCCGTGATCGCTTTGATCATCCTCCTGCCGGCGGGAATGGTGGGTAAGCTCGTTTTCAATGAATCGGTCCAGCTCTACGAGAAACTGAGTCCGGATACGAAGGCCATCGACAAGGGGTTCCAGAAGATCACCGGTGCGATCGCCGATAACCCCATCGTCCATCGCCTGAACATCAACAGGCGCACCCTGAACGAAAAGATCGCCGAGGTGATAAGGAGCGTGACGAACTATCTTTTCACGCACCTGGCGGCACTGACGCAGAACACCCTGGGCATGCTGGTCAAGTTGTCGATCATGCTCTATGCCCTGTTCTTCTTCATCCGGGACGGGGAGCGTTTCCTCGGGGCGGCGATGCGGATCCTCCCATTGGGGATGGGTCGGGAGAGGCTTCTCTACGAACGATTTCTCATCACGGCACGCTCGACGCTCAAGGTGACGCTGATCATCGGCGGCATCCAGGGGGCAATCGGGGGGATCCTCTTTTTCATCACCGGGATCGAGGGGGCGATGATCTGGGGGATCCTGATGATTCTGACGGCCGTTATCCCGGTCGTCGGCTGCTCCATCGTCTGGGCTCCCGCGGGATTGTTGATGCTTCTGACCGGCCACGTCTGGGAAGGGATCCTGATCCTGGCCGCCGGGGTCCTGGTGATCAGCATGGTGGACAATCTGCTTCGTCCCGTTCTCATCGGGAAGGACGTGGAGATGCATCCCCTGCTGATCTTCTTCTCCACGTTGGGAGGGATCGCCCTGTTCGGCTTTTCCGGGTTCGTCATCGGCCCGATCGTCACGTCACTCTTGATCGCTATCTGGCAGATGTACGACGAATTCTACCGAAAGGACCTGGCGCAGGGGTAACAGGGCTTTTCAACCGGTGATGATCGTCAAGAGCCTGAAGAGCCCTGCCGCGATGGAGGGCGGAAAGGGGGATTGTCATGACTGCGGAGCCATCCTGCCGGAAGTTTTCCGCGAACACAATCCCAACACGCCGGAAGGGTTTTCCCCTGACAGGGCTAGGATCGAGAACCTGAGGCGGGGAGGGCCTTGACGAAGATCACCTTTCCGTCGCCCTCGGCATAGAAGTCTTCCAGAAATGCCTCCTGCCGGTAACCGCAGGCCCGGTAGAAGGCGCGGGTCGACTCATACTGGGACCGCGATGAGGTGTCCGCGTAGATACGCCTGGCTCCCCTTTGGGCCATGATCCGTTCCGATTCCGCTAGGAGCATTCGTCCCATGCCCCTCCCCTGCAGGGCGGGATCCACGACAATCCAGTAAAGATCGTAACTGTGGGCGGAGCCGGGGATCGGCCCGAAACAGGTGTACCCCAGAAGGCTTTCCCCTTTCTCGGCGAACAGGAAATGATAGCCGCTGGCCTCCCCTCTGGCGAGCCGCTCGTCCACAAGTTCAACGGCGATTCCCGCCTCCTCTTCGGAGAAGAATCCCGTGGCCCGGACGATCCTCCCGACCTCTTCCCGGTCGCCGGGCTTCAGCTCCTGTCGGTACACTGTCTGGGTGTTTTCAGGCATTGGGGAGATCCTCTCGGAACATGAAATAGGCCGCTCCGACGAGGCAGAGCCCCGCCCAGAGATAGTCCAGTTTCAGCGGCTGCCTCATGTAGAAGAAGGCGAATGCCGCAAAGACGGACATCGTGATGATCTCCTGGATCACCTTCAACTGTCCGAGATTGAAGTACCGGATTCCGATCCGGTTTGCCGGTACCTGGAGAAGATATTCGAAAAAGGCGATCCCCCAGCTGATCAGGATAATCAGGAGGAGGGGCTTTCCGTTCATGTTTTTCAGGTGACCGTACCAGGCAAAGGTCATGAATATGTTTGACAGGGTCAACAGGATGAAAGGCTTTAACACGTTAATCTTACCTCGTTTCAGTAATTCAATGAACCGATATCGATAGAGCGTCTCGCCTCGGCCTTCTAGGCGGGTCGCTCGGGAATGTCTCCGATGATCCGGGTGAGCAATTCCCGAATCCCCAGGCCCGCCCGGAGCGCCGCCGCATAAAAGCCCGCATCCGGCGAGAGGCAGGGATTGGCATTCACCTCGAGGATCCAGGGGTTCCCGTCCCGGTCAATCCGGAAGTCGATGCGGGCATATCCCCTGAGGTTGAAGTGTTCCCAGCAGCGCATCGAAAGCTCCCCCAGACGGGCGAGGAGCGGCGCGTCTGCCTCCGGAAAATCGAAGGACCGGGGTGTGTGATGGAACTCGAAAGAGTCTTCCTCCCATTTGGCCCGATAGCCGACAACGCGGACCTTCCCCTCTGGATAGGCATCGAAACGGATCTCTGCGGGCGGCAAAGGTTCCGGTCCTCTGTCGCCCGCCAGAAGGGACAAGTTGAACTCCCGGCCGTCGATAAAGGCCTCGGCCAGAGATTCTCCACCCAGTTTGTTGCCGCTCTCCGCGATCCTCTGGAGGAGTCCCTCCCTGTCCGCAGCGGGGATGACCGAATCCTCGTCAAGACCGATCGAGGCATGTTCCCAGGCCGATTTGACCAGCCAGGGACCCGAGACCACGAGCCCTTGCGGCCAGTGCGATCTTGTGAACCACTGTGGCGTGGGAAGTCCTGCGGCCTCGAGCCACCTTTTTGCCAGGATTTTGTTCGAGGTCAGGATCATGGCCTCTGTCCCGGACCCGGTGTATGGAATCCCCAGGGCATCGAGGAAGGACGGGACGACATGGATCAGACTCCCGCGGCCCCAGAGGCTTTCCGCGAGGTTGAAGGCAAAGGCCGGACGGGGGGATGAGAGTTGTTCGACCATCTCCTCGAGATCCAGGGAGACGGCGACGGTGAAGGGGTCATGCCCCATTTCGGCAAGGCCCTGGGAGACAAAATCGGCCTGCGCCAGGACGTCCTGCTCATCCCGTCCCGCATCTCCGGCGACTCTGCCGTGAATGACGGCGACCTTCATGACGCCCCTTTCAATAACGCAAGGGTTTCACCCGCCCTCGTCGATCGTTCCCAAACCCGCGGTGGCGCGGGTCTCCCTCAGAACCTTCGGTTGATGCGGCGTGAAATTCCCTCTCGGTGTCGTAAGACGGTCTGCCCATGCCCCATGGATTCACGCCTTGTATCTCTTGATTGCGGACTGGACGATCGCTGCGATCATCTCCCGGTAGGGCATTCCGGCAAGATCGCATAGGATGGGGAGATCCGAGTGGTCGGGCCTGAGCCCGGCGAGTGGATTGACCTCCATGAACTGGGGGATCCCATCGGCATCGGCCCGCAGATCGATCCTTCCCCCGTCTCGACAGCCGAGACCCCGCCAGGCGGACAGGGCCGTCTTCTCGGCCGCGCGGGCCATGGCGTCTGAAGCGAGACGGTACTCGATCCGGCCGTGCCAGTCCTCCTTGTTGACGTAAGAGTAAGCCCCTTTTTCGGCCTTCTCGGTCAAATGGACTTCCATGACCCCGGGCGCGAAGGCGTCCCGGCCGGTTCCGATGATTCCGACGGTGAATTCCCGCCCCGGGAGGAAGGTTTCGACGAGGACGGGCTGGCAAAAGGTCTCCAGAAGGGTGCGGCAGACCCGTTCCAATTCCGACCGGTCGGTGATCTTCGATGCGGCCGTTACCCCCTTTCCCGTTCCCTCTGCGACCGGCTTGGCGAAAAGGGGGAAGGGCAGGCCGATCGCCTCAATCTCCTCCGGAGATTCGACGACGGCAAAATCCGGTGTGGGGATCCCGAGGTCGCGGACGACCCTTTTGGTCATCCCCTTGTGGAGGGTCAGGGACAGGAGAAGCGGATCAGAGAAGGTGTATGGGACGTCGTAGGCCTCCAGGAGTGCGGGCACCTGGGCTTCCCGACCGAATCCCCGGAGGCCTTCGGCGATGTTGAAGACCATCTCCCACCTCTGGCCTGCGACGAGGCGTTTGGCCAGCTCGCGGATATGTCCGATCCTTTCCACGGCATGTCCGAGACCGACGAGGGCCCCCTCGATCGCCGCAATCGTCATCGGATGGTCGAATTCCGCTGTTTCCTCTTCCCCATACCCTTCGGCGAGGTAATCGTCCCGAAGGTCGTAAGTCATGCCGATTTTCACATTCGGTTCCTCTGTCGCCTCGTTGATGGGGCGATTCCATGGGGAAACCCCCATCGTTTTCCGCCCGACGGCCCGGTTATGGTCAAGGGTTCCCGCGATGTGTCTGCCCCGGGTGAGGTTTGGGCCGCATTGCGCAAGTGCGTCCTGCCATGGCGGGACTTATGGAGACCCCTCATGGCCTGGCAACAGCCGTTGAAATTCACCCCCCGTTCCGAAAGGGGAACGGGGGTGGACTTATCAATGGATAACGCCTTCCGCAGACGGACGGTCCGGATACCGGAATACCTTCCCCTCATAATTCTGCAGGAGAAGATCCCCGTCTTCCCGGCCTGCGACGTAATCGGGCAACAGGGGAATCTTCCCTCCGCCCCCCGGCGCATCGATGACGTAGGTCGGTACGGCATAGCCGGTGGTGAAGCCTCTCAGCCCTCGGATGATCTCCAGCCCCTTTGAAACCAGTGTCCGGAAATGGGAAGAGCCCGGGATCGGATCGCACTGGTAGAGGTAGTACGGCTTGACCCGGATTTTCAGAAGGCCATGGACGAGTCGTTTCATCGTCTCGACGTCGTCGTTGATGCCGGACAGCAGGACCGTCTGACTTCCCAGTGGGATCCCCGCGTCGGCCAGCCGTGTGCAGGCCCTGGCCATTTCCGGGGTCAATTCATCCGGATGGGCCGCATGGATGCTGATCCAGAGGGGATGGTAACGCCTGAGCATCCGAACCAGGGCGGGGGTGATCCGCTGGGGAAGGACAGCCGGCGTCTTGGTGCCGATCCGGATGAACTCCACGTGAGGGATCTGCCGCAGCTGTGAGAGCAGCCATTCCAACTGGTCGTCCGCCAGGGTCAGGGGGTCGCCGCCGGAGAGCAGGACGTCCCTCACCTCCGGGTGCGATGCAACATAGGCGATTCCCTTTTCCCACTGCTCGGTGCTCAGGCAGTGGTTGCCGTGATGCCCGACCATCCGGGAGCGGGTGCAGTAACGACAGTAGGTCGAGCAGGTGCCCGTCACAAGGAACAGGACGCGGTCCGGATAGCGGTGGACGATGCCGGGGACCGGGCTGTCCTCGTCCTCGTGGAGCGGATCATCCGCTTCGCCGTTGCTACGGAA
Organism: Deltaproteobacteria bacterium; assembly: GCA_021372415.1. GTDB lineage: Bacteria > Desulfobacterota > Syntrophia > Syntrophales > UBA5619 > JAKAFS01. The sequence goes on along the minus strand of JAJFUM010000057.1, from coordinate 865 downwards.
ATGTTCGTGCACGGTGGGGACGACGGTTCGGCGCAGGGCCTGCCGCGGATTCCTCGGATCGAGCAGACTCAGGTAATAGGGGGTGATCGCCAAAGGGAGGCAGGCTGCAGAGCCGCTCATCGCATGGCGTTCATCTTCAGAAAGATGAATCATCCTGCCCAGCGTTTCCACATCGTGGATGCGGTTGCGGAGCTGCCAGCGCCAATCCTGCCATTCCTTGAGGGTGATGTTCGGGAAAAAACGCTTCCGGAAGTCCCGCGCCCGACTGTCCGCTGAGCCAGCCCATTTCTGAACCGCTCTAGCCGGGGCGGTGGCGGGAAGTCGAAAAGGAGTCAGCGAGATTTCTTCATGGTTGCTGCTTGTGCTTGGGTTCGGACCGACGATGCCGGTCAATCTACCTGGAGGTTCCGCCTCCTCTACGAAAAGCGATTCACTTTCCATCCTAATGGGCCTCCTTAACCGTTATGGAACATCCCTTGTCCTGTCCGCACGATCCGATCCCTGTTTCGGCATCGTCGGTCGATAACTTTAATTCACTGTTTCCCAATACACAAAAAGAGAGGACAAGACCTCTCTTTTCAGACAAGACCTTCAACGTTTCTCCGTCCCCTGTATGTGGAAAGGAAATACCACGCCTGCCTCATCTCCCCAATTTTCTTCGTCGCTTTACTCCTTTTGAAAAAGGCTGTCAATAGATAATTTATCCCCTAACCAATCCTTTTTATTTGACGATGTACCGTCTGACCGTCATGACCGCCCTGCCCTTTTGATCGATCCCCAGAAGGCCTGTCACCTCCACCTGACGCTGGAGGGACCCGAGGAGTTCCTTCCCCTTGCGGTTGTCGGCGATTCGGTACTCCTTTTC
>JAJFUM010000051.1 GCA_021372415.1 Deltaproteobacteria bacterium | reverse complement strand
CGAATAGGTCTTATGTCCCTGACTTGAAAGAGATATCGTCCCCTAGAAATTATTTCTTGACAATTCACTTCTCCTGCTCCATGGTAAAATCAACGGCATACGGAACAATATTTCACCGTATGAAACAACTCTCTGCAAGTCACAGTCATGACATGGCCATCGAGATGATCGTCTCGATGTGGTTTTGTTATTTCGACTTATTTACTTATTAATAAGAAGTGCTCCTCTCATAAGCGCCCTTGAAATCTCTATCAATCGGCCTGTTCCCATTAAGGCCATTGCCATATATGCGTGCGAGGATCCGGAGGATACTTGATAAACCTTTGATTTCAACAAGGAGGAGAAAAGATGTCGGAAACCTATAGCTTGGCTGAAGCGACCATGAAGGTCATTCAGGATCGCCGCAGCATCCGGGAGTGGACCGAGGAGCCGGTGTCCGAAGAAGACCTGGCGATGATCCTGGAGGCGGGCCGGCAGGCGCCTTCGGGCGAGAACGCACAGCCCTGGCGCTTTATCGTCGTGAAAGACCCTGCGATGCGCAAAAAACTGGCGGGATTGGCAGGGGGTGGAAGTGGACGCCGCTTTACGGCGGAATACGTGACCAACCAGATGCAGGCGCGGTTTGCGACCCTGCAGGATGAAGCCAAGAAAAAGGCCGCCTTCGAAAAACTGACCACGGGTCAGGTGTCCGCCTTTTCCGAGAATGCCCCGCTGACCATTATTGTCTGCGGCAAGAAAGATGTCTGGGACATGCCATACGACACCTCGGCGGCCATTGAGAACATGCTGCTGATGATCACGGCCCTGGGACTTGGGGCTTGCTGGGTCATTGCGGTTTCCTTTGACGTGCGCGAAGAGGAGCGCAACAAGGAATTGCTGGGCGTCCCCGAAGGATTTAAAGTGGTCAGCCTCATCTCTGTCGGCCATCCGACGCGGCCCCATCGGCAGCGCCCCCGTATTCCCATCAACCAACTTGTCTTTTCAGAAAAATGGGGCGAACCCTACTACAAGGAGAACGTATGAACGAGCAGACGATTGCCAAAGACTATGCCAATGACATGATCTTCGAGCTCCAGAAGGCCTTCTGGGACGAGCGGGGCAAGGGGGCCAAATTTCGCCTGACCACGCTCGGACGCGATTTTTTCAACAGCAAATGCCTTCCCCGGGTCTCTTCCCCTGAGATACCCGACATGGTGGCAGCGATTGAAGGGGTCCTGAAGGAGAGCGGGATTGTAATGGGGATGTCCGTTGTGATCGATGGCCGGCTGTTGCGTGTGCGGATCGAAGGGTGCGTGCACCGGCCGGTAGAAGACCGACTGGCGACATTCGACACCAAACCCCTGGCCTGCCTGCCTGCCAACATGATCACGCTGGCGATCGACAGGAAACTCAACCGCCCCAGCGAAGTGGCTGAGATCAAGCTGGTGGATGGCGCCTGTGAAGTTCTGATCGTCCTTTTTGAAAAGAAGCCTTTTTAAAGGAGGTGGACGTGGAAAAAATAACGACACTTGCCGAAGCGGTTGCGTCCATACCTTCCGGTTCGCACGTGGCCCTTCCGGGATTTCCGATCACCCGTTGTGCCATGGCGTTTGCGCGGGAAGTCATCCGTCAGGGCATCAAGGGCCTGACCATCTCCTCGTGTGTTGGCGCCATGGATGGGGATATGCTGGTGGGGGGCGGTGCGGTGGAACGCATGATCTACGGGGGCGGTTCGCTCGACCGTTTCGGACGGCTGAACTGCGTGAACCGGGGAATCGAGGAGGGGACCCTGCAGGCCGAGGAGTACAGCAGCCTGTCGGTTGCCTTCCGCTATCTGGCAGGATCGCTGGGAATGCCCTTCATGCCGATTAAATCTCTGCAGGGTTCTGATCTGATCAGGCAAATCGAAGAGCGGACCGGTTCGGACGTCGCGAGAATCAACGATCCGTTCACAGGCGAAAACTGGCTGGTCCTGAAACCGCTCCTGCCGGATGTGTCCATCCAGTTGGTCCATACCGCCGATGCGGAGGGCAACGCCTGGATCATGGGGCCCCGCTGGGATAACGTGGAACAGGCCAAGGCCAGCAAGCGTACGATCGTCATTGCGGAGCGCGTCGTTTCGACCGAGACGATCCGCCAGCAGCCGGAGCGGACGGTGATTCCTGGTCTGTTGGTTTCTCATGTGGTGGAGCTTCCCTTTTCCGCGCATCCCACTTCCGTCTATCGCGAGTACGACTACGATGCCGGAGAGATCGAGAGGTACGTCAAGGCGACCAGCACTCCCGAGTCGCTGAAGGCCTACCTCGATGAATACGTGTATGGTGTGAAGGACCACTGGGAGTATCTCCAGAAGATCGGTGGGATGAAACACCTCAATACCCTCAAAGCAGATCCGATCTTGGGATATTAAAAAGGAGAAGGACGAGCCATGGATTTTGACTATACACCGTCTGAACTGATGGCGACCGCTGGAGCTCGGGAAGTCAAGGATCGCGAGGTCGTAGCGGTCGGGCTGGGTTTGCCTGTCGTCGCTTCTTTACTGGCCAAGAAGACGCATGCACCCAATATGACCATGCTTTTTGAACTGGGCGTCATCGATCCGGAACCGATTGACCCTGCCGTCGGTCTGGCGGATCCGCGGGTCTGGTACCGGGCCAAGGTCTTGAGCAGCTTTGTGGACATCCTGGGCTCGATCCTCCATAAGGGTCGAGTGGACGTGGGGTTCCTGGGCGGCCTCGAAACGGACCAGTACGGGAATCTCAACACCACCCTGGTCGGGGATCCACGTGGAAAGTTCCGCCACATGGTGGGCAGCGGAGGGGCCAACGACATCGCTTCTTCCGCGAAACGAAACATCCTCATCATGCGCCACGATGCCCGCAAGCTTAAGAAGGCCATCTCTTTCGTGACCAGTCCAGGTTATGTCTCCGGCGGCGACAGCCGCGCCAAGGCTGGTCTGAGCGGCGGGCCAAGCCGGGTCATCACGGACAAGGCGATCTTCGGGTTCCATCCGGAAACGAAGCAGATGATGGTCCTGTCCATCCATCCGGGCAATACGATCGAAGACGTGGTGGGAACCATGGGCTTTGCCCCGGTCGTTCCCAAGCAGGTGCCGTTTACGGAACCACCTGAGAAGGAGCAGCTTCGCATCATACGCGAGGAGATCGACCCGAAGAAAATGTACATGGGGGGTTAAGA
>JAJFUM010000345.1 GCA_021372415.1 Deltaproteobacteria bacterium | reverse complement strand
AACTTCTCGAAGAGCTCCGAGAACTTCTGATCGCCCATCTCGGTCGGATAGCTCTTCGGGTGGACCTCGGCGAGTTTGAGGACTTTTGCCGCGGCGAAGAGCGGGGCGGCTCCAAAGGTCACCCCGACAAATACCGCGATCAATAAAAGGATTCCCATCTTTTTCATTGCGATTCCTCCTTTTGAAGTTTAGAGACACGGGACAAGAAACGCACTTTCGGAGGACATCCCTCCGTTTCTCATCACTTCATGATCCAGTACGGTAGCAGCATCGCGATCTCCGGGAAGAAGGTGATGATGAAGAGAATGACGACCATCGGGACATAGCAGATCAAGAGCGAGGGCATCACCTCCTCGATCGTGGACTTGCCGACGGCGCAGCCCACGAAGAGGGCGTTGCCCACCGGCGGGGTGCACAGGCCGATCCCCAGGTTGAACATCAGGATCACGCCGAAGTGGACCGGATCGATGCCGATGCTCTTCATGACCGGCAGCAGGATCGGCGTGCAGATTACGATGGCCGGGGCCATGTCCATGACCATCCCCACGAAGAGCAGAAAGATGTTGACCAGGGTCAGGATAGCGTACTTGTTGGTGGACAGCGACAGGAGCCATCCGGCGATGGCCTGGGGCACCTGCTGGGAGGTCATGATCCAGGCGAAGGCCGTCGAGGTGGCGATGAGCAGGAAGACCATGGAGACCGTGTTGACCGAATCCTTAAGGATCTTCCCGAAGCGGATGAGGGGGATGTCGCGGTAGAGGAAGAAGGTCAGGAAGAAGGCGTAGATCACGGCGACCGCCGCCGATTCGGAGGCAGTGAAGATCCCCGAGATGATCCCGCCCATAATGAGGATTGCAACGCCCAGCGAGAGGAACCCCTCGAAGAAGATGGTGACGGCCTTCTTCCAGCCGGGCCATTTCTCCCGGGGGAAGTCGTACTTGACGGCCAGGATGTAGCTGGTGACCATCAGCGAAAGTCCCAGGAGGATCCCCGGCAGGGCGCCGGCCAGGAAGAGCCTCCCGATCGACGTTCCCCCCGAGGCCATGGAGTAGATGATCATGTTGTGGCTCGGCGGGATGAGGACCGCCTGGACGGCCGTCGTGACTGTCAGGGCGATGGCAAACTGCCTGGTGTAACCCTTCTTCTCCATGGCCGGGATCATGACCGACCCCAGGGAAGAGACGTCGGCGACAGCCGAGCCGGAGATCCCGCCGAAGAACATGCTGTCCACGCAGTTGATCATCGCCAGCCCCCCACGGATCTGGCCGACGAAGAGGCTTGCCAGGTTGACCAAGCGCTCGGCGATTTGCCCCTCGCTCATGATCTGGCCGGCCAGGATGAAGAAGGGGATGGCGATCAGGGGAATCGACTCCATTCCGTTGACCATCCTCTGGGCGATGATCATCAGGTCGATGTCGCCGTAAAGGGCCGTGAAGATGGAGGAGAAGCCGAGGGCGAAGGCGATGGGCGTCCGCATCAGGATCAGGACAACGAATGAGCCCAGGAGGATGACGATGGCGATGGGGTCCTGGATCATGGCCTCTTCCCTCCTACGATTTCAATGACCTGCTTGATGATCAACTCCAGGGAGTAGAGGAGCATCAGAAAGGCGGCCACCGGTGCGGCCGAATAGATGACCAGGCCCCGCGAGACGAGGGTGGCTGGTGTATCGGTATCCTTGAGGGCCCAGGCGAGCTCCGCCCCCTTGACCAGGAGAAAGAGCGAGAAGAGGGCCAGCAGGCAGTTGACGATGATCATGAGGATCTTCTGGATCCTGGCAGGAAAGAGGGTGGCCACGAATTCCACACCGATATGCAGGTGCTTGCGGATGCCGATCGCGGCGCCGGTCAGCCCGAACCAGACCAGGAGGATCATGGCGACTTCCTCGGTCCATGGGGAGATGACGTGGATGATCCGGAAGCGGGCGATGATCTGCCAGAGGATGATGAGGGTCATGACGGCCAAGAGGAAGGCCCCGGCCGTCTCGATGATGTTCATCAGGAAGTCAAGGCCCTTTTCAAGCGCTTTTCCGAGACCGGCCGAGTTTCGGGTCGGGGGGCCACCGGCCACTGAAGTCGTTTCTTTCAATCTCGATCCTCCTTGTCGTCTTGGTTAAGGCATCTGCCGGGCCCCGGGATCGGGGATGGTCGCGGGATGTTCCCTGAATCGCTTGGAATAGTTCGCGGTACGGAGCATGCCATCGCCCATCCGATGAAGTCCCGGCCGAGAAGAACGGAAAGCCCGGGGATGGATGAAGGGGATGGGTGGCTGAAAGATTCCCAGAGGCAGGGAGAGGAAAGAAAAAGGGAACGGCTAAAACCGGATCCCCGAAGAAAACGACGCGCCTGAGAGAAGGGGCTTTTGATCATTGTCGGTGGCATGGGTCCAACCATCCAGACGGCGGGAAAGTTCCTTCAATCCCTGAACACAACAGTTCCCTTTGGCGTGAAAAAGCATGTTCCACAATGCGGAATGATCTTTCTTATAACAAAACCTATCTCCTCTGTCAATGAATTTTTATGGAGATTCCGGGAATCAAAGGGGCAGATGATCAGACGTTGTTCGGCGTCAAGAGAATCTCCTCCCCCGGAAACGCTGGCCTCCCGAAAAGGTTTCTATTTCAGAAAGTCCTCCCGCTGCGGCGTGAAGACATCCAGGATCACGGAATCCTCCAGGGCCTCCACCCCATGGGGCAAATTCGGCCGGACGTAGTAGGTGTCGCCGGCCCGGAGGGTCTTTTTGTCTCCGTCGAGATTGCAGGCAAAGCTTCCGGAGACGATGTAGCTGATCTGTTCGTGGGGGTGGCTGTGAATGGCACCGACGGCCCCTTTCTTGAATCGGACCTCCACCGTCATCAGTTTTCCGTCGGAGGCGAGGATCTTCCTCTGCACGCCGGGGGCCACGGTCAGGCCGTTGACTGCATCGTTCAGGACATACATGGCGGGACTCCCTTCGTTTTGAAAGCGGCCGGCCCCCTTTGTCCGAACGGGGTTCCATACCCCGGCAAGGTCGGCTCATGACATGAATGCTCGTATTCAATATACAGGGACACCCCGTGATGTCAAAATAAATTGATGCTAAGATGGATGCGGATCGAAGCGAAAGAGCCCCAACCAGGGGAAGATGACAGCCCGATTGGGGAATTCCTGAGTCCGGGCAAAATATTGTTGACAGACAGGCTGGATCTCCTTATAAAAACGCCGACTGAATTCGACCGTGGGGTGGGCGGACTTCCGATTCCCCGATGGTCCAGATGAAACGGCTGGCCGCTTGGAGCGGTCGCGTCGGTCGGACCGCCCGGCATGTGCCGCGGTCCATCGTGGACAGGCTCACAAGGATTGTGTCTCATGTCCATTGTCATTCCAGAATATCGCATCTCCACGGACCGCCTGAGGATCGGGGTCTTCATCCGCCTTGAGGGGCTCAAGTGGCACGAGCACCCCTTTCTCTTCAAGAGCTTCAAAATTTCCAGCAACGACCAGATCCAGACCCTCAAGACCATGGGGATCAAACAGGTGATCTGCGTCCCCAGCAAGAGCACGGCCCAACCCCTCGGCGAGCATGAGACGGCGGCTGTTTCCGATGAGAAGCCCGAGTCGCCTGACCCAAAGGCCTCTGTCGAGCAGTTGTGGCACATCAAACAGGAGAGGTCCGAAGAACTGAAGAGGCGGCAGGAGACGATCGTACAATGCGAGAAGAGCTATATCGCCTCTCAGGAGCGGGTCGGTAAGATCATGGCCGGGGTCACGGCCGCCGATCCGTCGTCAGTAGAAGATGCCGCGGCATTTGCCGAGGGTTTTTCGCAGAATTTTTTGGAGGACGCCGAATCGACCCTTCACCTGATGCGTTTCACAGCCAACGACGAAACCACCCATTACCACTCCCTGAACGTGGCGGTCCTGGCCATGATGCTCGGCCGGGAGGCCGGGGTCCCGGCCGAAATGATGACGGTCCTCTGTCAGGGCGCCCTGTTCCACGACATCGGCAAAAGCAAGATCGATCGGAAGATCCTGACGAAAGAGACGGCGCTGACCCGGGCGGAGACCGAACTCATCCAACTGCATCCCAAGTACGGCGTGGATCTCCTGGCCTACTCGGAGACCTTTCCGAAGCTCGGGCTCATCATCATCTACCAGCACCACGAATGTTCTGACGGTTCGGGCTATCCCAGAGGAATCGCGGCCTCGCAGATCCATCAGTTGAGCAAGATCGTCGCCATCGCCAATGTCTACGACAACCACTGCAACAAGCGCAACCCTTCGGACTCGCTGACGCCGTCCGAGGCCCTCTCCTACATGTATTCCCGCCAGAAGGCCGCCCTGGGCGAGAAACTGCTCTCCTCGTTCATCCGCTGTCTGAGCGTCTATCCTCCCGGGACGGTGGTTCAGCTCAATAACGGCAGCATCGGCATGGTCATCGCGGTAAAACCTGGGGACCAGCTTCACCCCAACATTGTGCTCTACGACCCGGAGATCCCTCCCAAGGACGCCCTGATCATCGACATGCAGGACGATCCGGAATTGCGGATTGTCCAAACGATCCGGCCCGCGGCCTTGCCGCAGGAGATCTTCGATTACCTCTCCCCGCGGACGCGGATCACCTATTATCCCGAGATCAGCACCCCGGGCGAGCCCGCTCCGTAAGCGTCCGTCCTGGATGATCGGAGAAGGCTCCGGCTGTTCCCTCAGGGTTCCCTAAAGCGTTCCCCTCGGCGGCCGTGGCGGCTGATCAGGAGCCCGAACCAGAGGATCAGGACGACGGACCCGCAGCCGCAGGCGAGCATCAGGGAGGCTCCGCCCCATTTCCCGATCAGCCAGCTTCCCATCACGCCGCCCACGGCGGAGGCCAGCGACGAGCGGGCCACGTTGGCGATATTCATGTATGTGGCCCGCATCTCCGGATGTGCCCGCCGATCGACGAAATCGATGATCCCCAGCTGCAACATGCCGAAGCCCGGACCCTGGAGGAGCGCCGCCCCCCATTTCCAGAGGTAGGGCGTCTCCAGGGTGAACAGGGAGAAGAGGATCATGCGGATTCCGTTCAGGAACAGGCCCGAGACGATCAGCCACCGGTTTCCCAAGGTGTCGATCAGCCTTCGGGAGAAGAACATGACCGGCACCTCGAAGATCGTCCAGGTCCCCAGGATGATCCCGATCTCCAGGGGCGTCTTCATGACGTCGTCGAAGAAGTAGCCGGTGTAGAGATAGGCGGCGTTGGAGACCACGCCGACCAGGAAGATGAAGATCAGAAAACCCTGGAAGAGTCGGTCTCTTCTAAGGTGGTTCCAGGGGATCCGGATCGGCTGCGCCGCTGGTTTGCCTTCGATGCCAAACCAGGCAGCGATTCCCATCAGGGCGAAAGCCAGGGAGGCGCCGTAGAAGATCAGGGGATCGTGGGGGAAGAGGAAGAGGCAGCCCCCCATCAGGATCGTAGAGAGGCTCCAGCCGTAGGTGCCCCAGAGCCGATAGGTCCCGTAAAGTTCCCTCCGGGAGTGGCGGTTGAGAAACAGGAGGGTCTCCGCATCGATCATGGGGCTGATCGGATAGAAGCAGCCGTGAAGCAAAAAGAGCAGTGCGAAGATGAGGACGAACCGGCCGCCCATCCCCAGGGGATGCGCGAAATCCTCGCCAGCCAGTCCGATCAGGGCCGCGAAGAGGGCGACACCCAGACAGAAGACGGTGATCAGGTGCTGTCCAGACCGGAATTTGTCGGCCAGAATCCCCGCCGGGATGTTGGCGATCAGGCTCACCAGCGGCATCACGAAGAAGATCAGGCCGATCAGACCGATGGCGGGCGTTCCGTCGGCGTGGACGATCACATGTTTGTAGAAGATACCGAAGTAGGGCGAGCAGATCCCCAGTCCGATGAAGAAAAGAAAGAAAAGGGTCTTGAGGTGAGTCGAGTGCCTTTTGACGACATCCATGGAGGATCGGTCCTCTGTTCCCGGCATCCCTGGCCGGACCGTGCATCGGCGGGGTGCAGGGCCCGGGGGCGCCCGGGTACCTGCGCACCTAGGCGGGACGCCGCACGACGGTGAACAGTTCTCCGGGTTCCGTCGACAGGATCGACGCCGCCAGTTCCTCCCTGAGCAGGCGCAGGCGCCTGGCCTCATCCTGGGTGAGGGTGAGGGCCTTGGCCTTCCGGGAGAGGGCCGCGAATTCGGGCGAGGTGAGTCCCGGCTTCATGGCGAGACCGACCTTCCGACCGTCGTATTCGACCTCGAAGTAATAACGCCCGCCGTTTGGGGCCTCGGGGCCCTCTTTGTCCCGGACCGCTTCCAGGTCCAAGACCATCTTCCCCCGGGACCGGGCACGCGTGACCATCTCCACCCCGTCGATGATCCCCCGGCCGTTCGCTCCAAGGCCGGAGAGAAAGCCGATCTTGTCCCGTTCAGGGGGGTGCTGCGGCGTCAGGATCGAAAAGGCCATCTGCAGGACCTTGAAGGCCAGGGCAACGCCGCCGATATGGAAACGGCCATGGTACTTAACCATATCTTCATAGCTGATTTCGAGGAGGTCCTCCCCGTCACGAACCGCAATCCGATCGTTCATGCTGATGTCCTGATAGTCCCGGATCAATGGCCGTCGCTCTCTGGCCGGTTCATCCGTCCCGCTGTTTTCAGTGGCCAGTCACGAGGGTCGGGTGCTACTCCACCCTGACGATCAGTCCCTCGACCGCCACACCCTTCTCGAGCATACCGTTTCCAAGGAGAAAATCCTGGGTCTCCTTGAGTTCCCGGATGTCGGAGGGCTTGATCCGGGGATCGAAGTCGTACCAGCCGGCCATCTGTTTGACCGCCTCCAGGGGCAGCCCCGTTTCCTCGGTCGTCATCTCGTAGGCCTTCTGGGGCTGATTCTTCATCAGGGCAATGCTCTCCCGATGGACCTTGAGGAATCGCCGGACCAGGTCCGGCTGCTGCCTGAGGAATTCACCCCGGACGGCGATCGTGATCGTTGCCTCGATGAGCCCCTCTCCGGTGGTCAGGATCCGCGCCCCGGCGGCCTGGGCCCGGAGGAGGTCCGGACCGGCGCAGAGGGCCGCGTCGATGCTCCCGTTGATCAGGGCCGCCGTGGCCTTGGCGATGTCCATGGAGAGGTACTGGATCTGATCGGGCTTCAGGTTGTTCTTGAGAAGTGCCGTCAGGAGGAGTTGGTGGAGGATCGTCCCCTTGGGACCGCCGATCTTCTTGCCCTTGAGGTCCGCCACGGTCCGGATGGCCGGGGACTTCGTGATGATCGTGAAGGCCTTCGGCGCCCTGCTGTAGATCCCGATGATCTTGAGATCGACGCCGTTGGCCGCCGCCAGGATGACGGAGGTCCCGCCGATGGCGTTGCAGATGTCCAGGGATCCCGCGGCGATCGCTTCGGTCTGTTTCGATCCCGAGGTGATCTCGGGATGGTTCACCCGGATCCCGTCCGGGCCGAACTCCTTCTCGAAGAGCCCCATCCTCTTCTCGACAATGGAGGGGATGTTGAGCGGGGCCTTGACGTAGGTAATGTAGATGGCTTTGGGCTTTTCCGCCGCAAAAGCCGGCAGGACCGAGATTCCCGTTACCAGAAAGGAAGCCAGCAACGCAGCCAGGATGAAACGGATGATTCGCATGGAAATGATTCTCAACCTCCTCAAGTCGTCATAGTGGGTCAGAGTGCCCGGAGGCCCGGCAGCAGGCGGCCCTTCGCGGGCCTGCGCGGTGCCCCGGAACCTTCACGAACCTTCGCTGTTCCCCGTTTCGTGGTTCGTCTCCAGGATCATCTCGAAGATCGCCTCCTGGAGGGACAAAAACTCGGGCGCCGTCCTCTTGCGCCGGTAGGGAAGATCGACGGGAAACTCCCGGATCAGCCGGCCAGCCTCCAGGACAATCACCTTCTGCCCGAGGGTGAGGGCCTCCTCCACGTCGTGGGTGACCAGGATGAAGGTTTTTCCCTGGGAGAGGAACAGTTCGACCATCTCGTTCTGGAGCTTCTTGCGGGTGAAGTAGTCCAGGGCGCCGAAGGGTTCGTCCATCAGGATCACGTCGGGATCGTAGCAGAGTGTCCGGCCCAACGCAACCCTTTGGGCCATTCCGCCCGAGATCTGGGAGGGATAGGCGTTCCGGAATCTCTCCAGGCCGAGCATCTTCAGCAGGGACTCGACCATGGCTCGCGTCCGGTCCCGGTCCGGATCGCCGAAGCGGGAGAAGGCGATGTTCTGGGCAACGGTCAGCCAGGGCATCAGCCGCGGTTCCTGAAAAACGATCCCGATATGTCTCTGGTGCGTTTCCTCCTCGCCAGCCCGGTAGGTGAATTCGATCCGTCCCGAGGTGGCCTCCTCCAGGCCGCAGAGGAGGCGCAGCAGGGTCGTCTTTCCACAGCCGCTCCGGCCGACGATCGTGGTGAAACTCCCGTCGGCGATCGTAAGGTCGACGGTGTCTAGGGCGGCGAAGGTCCGGCTGCCGATCGTGTAGCGCTTGGTCAGTTGCGTCAGGTTAACCCCAGCCATGCTTCGCCTCGTCTCCCCCCCAGGGGGTGAAATGCCTGGTCAGTCTGAAAAAGGCGTGGTCGATGACCGAGCCCAGGATCCCGATCGTGAGGATCCCCACGACGATGATGTCGGGCCGGGAGAGCTGTTCCGCATCGAGGATCATGTATCCGATCCCGGCGGCAGCGGCGATGAGCTCCGCGCCGATCAGGGAGCGCCAGCTGTAGCCAAGGCCGAGACGCATCCCGATGAGGATGTAGGGGAGGATTGCCGGCAGGATGATCCGCCAGAACAGCCTGCCGCGGCTGAATCCGAAGGAGCGCCCCACCTCCAGGAGTTTAGGGTCGCAGTGGATGATCCCGTTGACCGTGTTCAGATAGATCGGAAAGAAAGTGGCCAGGACGATGATCGTCAGCTTTGAGGTTTCGTCGATCCCGAACCAGAGGATCAGCATCGGGATCGTCGCCAGAGGCGGGATGTGGCGGATGAACTCCAGCATCGGCTCCGTGTAGCGGACCCATCGCCGGTTCATGCCGATCAGGATTCCCAGGGGGAGCGCCAGCAGCAACGCGATGGCGAATCCAGCGAAGACGCGGTAGAGGCTCACCGCCGCGTGTTTGAAGAGGATCCCGCTGACGATGAGCTGTTTGCCGCTCGCCAGGACCTTTGCCGGTGGCGGGATGATGTAGGGATTCCAGAAGCCGAATCCCGACCCGATGATCCAGGCGATCAGAATAAACAGGGGGATATACAGGGCCTTCAACCTTTGAACCATCGAGAGCACAGGCACCCAAACCTCGTATTTGTCATGGTTCGGGGGACGATTTTTCGGCCCCCTTCCTTCTGATTCCGTTCCGTGGGGACCGCTAAACGCCGTCGCCGTTGTGGCAGCCGTCCCGGCAGTAGAGCAGTTCCAGAATCGCGACCTCCGGGTCAATCCGGCCGGCCTCGGCGCGACCGAGGAGGTCGGTCACCGCTTCGGGGCCGCTCCCCTCCAGGACCTGGATCCCGGGGAAATCGAAAAACCCCGGCGGGACCGGAGAGGCATCCGTCCGCGGATAGAGAGGCAGAAGGGACTCTTCCAGTTGAAAGTCCTTCCAGGTCCGGAAGCGGATCCGCTCCCCGAAGAGGCTCTTACCATAATCGACCAGCTCTGAACAGGGGGTGATGATCGTCAGACTCGCCTTTTGGGGATCCGGGGCGCAATGGCACCGATAGAGGCGCTCGGCACAGAGAATCAGGATCGGCGGGATCGGAGCGATCCGCTCCAAGAGCGTGGGGAACCTTTCGCGGATCAGGGAGACGATCCGGGGGCAACGGGCGTCGATCAGCGGCCTGACCGGCGACCGCTCAAGATGGGAAAGGTAGGTCCCGCGAATCTCGTCGCGGGCCTCGGGACAGGTAGCGATCCTGTAGCCTCGCCTCGCGAGCCTCCCCAGAAGGGTAGGATAGTCGTCGCCGGCCATCCGGCCGATGACCGGGTTCATCCATAGGAAGCGATCCGTCATGGCCGTCACCTCCTGTCGAAAAGGGCCGGCTGGCCCTGTGCGTCTAAATGCATCGGGTGACCTCAGCGAGTGAGCAGGACCGGGATCGTGCTCTTGCGGATGATGAAAGAGGTGGTGCTTCCCAGGAGAAGCTGCCGGAAACGGTTGTGGCCGTAAGCCCCCATGACGATCAGTTCGACCGAACCCTCACGGATGAAGCTCAGGAGCGTCTTGTCCTCCTTTCCCTTGAGGATAAGGGTGGTGTGGTCGATCTTGAGCCACGAGAGGAAGTCTTCGGCTTTCCGGGAGATCCTCGCACCGAGGGTCTGATCGTCCGTGACGACCACGACCGACAGGGGCCAGGAGGCGCGCTCCGAGAGTTCGGCGGCCAGCTTCAGGGCGTTGTGGGACGGAGCGCTTCCGTCGTAGGCCAGAGCCATGCTTTCGATCTCCCGGAATGTCTCCGGGGTGACCAGGACCGGTTTCCCGGAACGCCGGACAACGGCCTGGGCGGTGGAGCCGAGGATGGCCCCGCTTCCGATGTGGAAGTGTTCCCCCCGTTGGGCCAGGAGGATCCAGTCGCAGCACTTCCGGCCCTCCTCAATGATCGCCTCGTCGATCACCCCCTTGACCTCCTTCGTGTCTGGATGGATCCCTGCGGCCTGACACTGGTCCCGGAATTCTTTGAGGATCGAATCGGCCTTGGCCTCCAGCGTGCTTTCGATCGCCGGGAGGAATTCCTGGTAAGGGGGAAGCCCGACCGATCCGGAGATGTCGGTAAAAAGGGGGCCCTGAAGCAGCCGGATGTCCACGACGTGGAGACCCGTCAGCCCCGCCTTGAGCCGCTTAGCGATAGAGATGCCGTAGGCGATGGCCGTCTTGCCGTATTCAGAGCCGTCAGTGGGAATCAGGATATTCTTGACCATGATGCCTCCTTGTTGAGGGAAACGTCACTTTCTCTCGATGTCACGCAGGTTCTTCAGCAGGTTGTCTGCCGCCTGTTCCCGATCTTCCCGAAGATCGCTCTCCTCGTCGACCGGGGAACCATGCCCGGCCCCTTCGCCGGCCGGGTCCATGGTGAAGATTTCGAATTTTCCGACCAGTTTGCCCTTCCGGTAGAGGGCCTTTTCCCGCATGCGCCCCTGCCGATCGTAGGCCACGTACTGCCCGTCCCGTTGGTCATTGAGAAAGCAACCGGATTCACGGAGCTGGCCGCTTTTGTAATAGGATCGGTAGGACCCATCGAATTTTCCCCCCCGGAAAGACTCTTCGTCGCGGATCTGGCCGTTACGGTAATAGAAGCGGTACGGTCCCTCCAAGAGGCCGTCGCGGTAATATTCCTCCTCATGGATCTGGCCGTTCTCGTAATAGGAGCGGTATTCCCCCTCCAGCTTGTCCTTCCTGAAGGCGCCCTGTTCCCGGGGCGTTCCGTCGGGATACCAGGAAAGGGCCTCTCCTTCCCTGATACCGTTGCGAAAGGCCATCCGGACCATGGGCTGACCGCTGGCATAGAAGGAAGTGTATGTCCCTTCGGTCTTGCCCTGGCGGGTGAACTTCCGCTCCCGGACCCGGCCCTGAGGGTCCCGGGTGATCGTCTCTTCGAGATCCTTGGGTGGGATCGCTGTCGGTTCCTTTTCCATGCCCTTGTCGCCTGTCGGGATCCGCCGGATCGGGCGGCCGGTCCGGACGCCGCAGCCCTCTGGCTTCTGAGGGTTCCGAAAACTGCCCTCTCGATTTCGAGGAAACACCTGTATTGCATAAGACATCAGGCCGGGGATTGCAACCAAAAAACGTTCTCCGCTTCGACGAGTCAGTGGAGAGGATCCATCGGGAAGGGCGGTGAGAATAGGCGGGGGATGAAAAGGTTATTTTAGTTATGTTTTCGTTGCTTTTTGCCTTGAAACTTGACCCGGGATTGTTTATCCTGCCACCGCATCATGAAGAAGGTCATGTCTGGGCTGATAAGCACCCAAGAGGTTGACAGGTATACGGGCATCTTCAATCCCCATCACGCTGGATCGGTTCGACATGATCCTGGACCGGTCGGTCTTCTTGCAGGGGGGAGTCCGGGCCCTGATGGGAGTCCTCACTGGAAATTCCTTCAGGGGCAAGGTCGAGCATCTGGGGAATTACGACTTCGGCAGGGACAGGTGCGGCTCGCCCTGTTCTTTCCCAATTCCGACGCCTGACGGAAGAACCAGGGGAAGTGACGGGCATGCCGTGATCATGGGCGGTTCGCCTCTACCGGCGGATGCCGGGATTCTTTGAGATGAGGAGGATGTGATGAAGAAACGGTATTGGAAGGTGGGGTTTGCGGCGCTGATATTGGCCGCGGTTTTCCTGATCGGCATGGTATCTCCCGCAGCGGCGGCACCGGCCCAGAAGAATCTGATCCTGGCCACGACGACCAGCACGCAGGATTCGGGATTGCTGGACGTCCTGATCCCGATCTTCGAGAAGAAGACGGGCTATTTCGTCAAGACGATCGCTGTCGGCTCCGGCCAGGCGATGGCTATGGGGCAGAAGGGCGAGGCGGACGTCCTTCTGGTCCATTCGCCTGCCGCGGAGAAAAAATTTGTAGCGGACGGGTTCGGCGTCGATCGTCTGATCGTCATGCACAACGACTTCATTGTCATCGGTCCGTCCGCCGATCCGGCGGGGATCAAGGGGGCCAAGACCACGCCGGAGGCTTTCAAAAAGATCGCCGACGCCGGTGCTCTCTTCCTGTCCCGGGGCGACAATTCCGGGACCCATGTCAAGGAGAAGGACGTCTGGAAGGCCGCGGGCGTCAATCCCGTGGGACAGAAGTGGTACCAGGAGACGGGGCTCGGGATGGGGCAGACCCTGAACGTTACCAATGAAAAGCGGGGGTACACCCTGGCCGACCGCGGGACCTATCTCTCCCGGAAGAAGGACCTGAAACTGGACATCCTCAAGGAGGGCGATCCGATCCTCCTGAACGTCTATCACGTGATCTGCGTCAATCCGGCGAAGTTCCCGAAGGTCAACACCGATGGGGCGAAGGCCTTTTCCGCCTTCATGGTCTCTGCCGAGGCCCAGGGGGTCGTCAAGACCTTCGGCGTGGAAAAGTTCGGAGGGGCGCTCTTCTTTCCCGATGCAGGAAAGAAGGAGGATGAACTGGGCAAATAAGGGGAGGGCTGGTTCTTCCCTCGATGGCGCTGGAGAACGTTTACAGAGGGCTCCGGTATCGGCCGAAGCGGGGGCGGGGATCGTGCTTGCCCCCGCAGGCGTTTGCCTCACCGGGAAGCGGGCGTGGTATTCATGGATCTGATCTTCGAAGGCATCCAGAAAGCATTCCATCTTCTCGTCACGCTGGACCGGGAGGTCCTCGGGATCACGCTCCTGTCGCTCCAGATTTCCGGGACAGCGACCCTGATGAGTCTCTTCATCGGGATCACCACCGGCACGGTCGTCGCCCTGACCCGTTTTCCGGGCAGGCAGTTCGTCGTGAGCCTGATCAACACGGGGATGGGGCTCCCGCCGGTCGTCGTGGGCCTCTTCGTGACCATCTTCCTCTGGAGGAACGGGCCGCTCGGTTTCCTGGAGATCCTCTACACCCCGACGGCGATCATCCTGGCCCAGGCCGTCATTGCCACTCCGATCGTGACGGGGATCACCCTGGCGTCGATCCAGCACCTGCCGGCGAATCTGCGTCTCCAGATCCTCGCCCTGGGGGCGACGCGGGTCCAGATGGTCTGGATCCTTGTCAAGGAGGCGCGCCTGCCGCTCCTGGCGGCGGTGATGGCCGGGTTCGGCGGCGTCATCTCAGAGGTAGGCGCGTCGATCATGGTCGGCGGGAACATCAAGGGCTACTCCCGAGTCCTGACGACGGCGACGGTCATGGAGACGGGCCGCGGGAATTTCGACATTGCCATCGCCCTGTCGGTCATTCTGATGCTTGTCGCCTTTCTGGTCAACGCCGTTCTGACTCAGATCCAGCAGCGGGAGAGGCCGCGATGATGGTTGAAGCCCGATCGGATATCCTGCTGAAGATCGAAGACCTCCTGGTGCGACGCGGGGGGACCACGGTCCTGGAGATCCCTTCCCTTGCGGTCTTTCAGGGGCAGGTCCTCTCACTGATCGGACCGAACGGCGCAGGCAAATCGACCCTGATGCTGACCCTGGCGGGTCTCCTGAAACCTGCCCGTGGGAACCTCCTCTTCCGGGGCGAGCCGATCGCCGACGGCGGGTTCTCCTACCGTCGCCACATTGCGATGGTCTTTCAGGATTCCCTGCTCTTCGATACGACTGTTTTCGAGAATGTGGCTTCGGGGCTGAAGATCCGCGGTATGGGCCGCCAGGAGATCGGGCGGAGGGTTCCCGAATACCTGGAGCGGTTCGGCATTGGTCACCTGGCCAAGCGGTCCGCCCGGAAACTCTCCGGCGGTGAGGCGCAGCGGACGAGCCTCGCCCGGGCCTTCGTGACGGAACCGGAGATCGTCTTTCTCGACGAGCCTTTCTCCTCGCTCGACCCGCCCACGAGGGAGGTCCTGATGGGCGACCTGGAGCGGATCCTCCGCCAGACGCACACGACGGCGATCGCCTCCACCCACGACCAGACAGAGGCCCTGCGGCTCGCCGACCGGATCGCCGTGGTCAACGGGGGGAGGATCGCCCAGATCGGGCCCGTCGCTGAGGTGATGAACCGGCCGGCGGACGAATTCGTCGCCGGATTCGTGGGTGTGGAGACGGTCCTTCCGGGCCGGGTCGTCCGGACCTCGGGCGGTGTTATCACGGCTGCGGTAGCGGGAGACCGGGAGATCGAGGCAGTCGGGCAGGTGGAGGTCGGGACTGACGTCCTGTGCTGTATCCGGCCCGAGAGCGTGACCCTCTCGATTCCCCCCGCCCCTTCCGGAACGAGCGCCCGGAACGTCTTTTCGGCAACGATCCGCCAGATGACGCCGCTGGGCCTCTTCCATCGTGTCCGACTGAATTGCGGCTTCGATCTGGTGGCCTATGTGACCAGCCAGTCTCTGACGGAATTGGATCTAAGGGAGGGGATGCCGGTGGTGGCCTCCTTCAAGGCCACGGCGGTCCACGTCATCCCCCGCCGGGAGATGACGCTCACCTAGAAGTTCCGGTTCGACTCCCCGGTATCTGCAGAGACCATCCACTCAGTAAGATAAAATGAAAAAGCCCGCCACGCAGATCTGGCCGCACTGGTTTCCGGGAAGGATCCCTCAGCTCATTTCCTACCGGTACATGGTCTCGATGAGGTCGCCGTAGTGCTGGTTGATGACCTTTCGTTTGAGCTTCATCGTGGGGGTCATCTCCCCGGCCTCCTGGGTGAAGGGACGGGGGAGGAGGGTGAACTTCCTGACCATTTCGTAGGGGGCTAGATCCAGGGTATTCTCCCGGATCCGCTCCTCGTATAGACGGATGACCTCGGGATGGCGGATCAGTTCCTCACAGGAGGCAAAGGGGATGCCTTTCTTGCGGGCATATTCCTCCAGGGCCGTGAATGACGGGACGATCAGGGCCGTTACGTACTGTCGCTGGTCGCCGATGACCGAGACCTGCTCGACATAGTAGTCGTTCCCGATCAGGGTTTCGATGAGCTGCGGGGCGATGTACTTTCCGCCTGATGTCTTCATCAGGTCCTTGATCCGGTCGGTGATCGTCAGATAGCCGTCATCGAGGACGCCCGCATCGCCGGTCCTGAACCAGCCGTCGGCAGTGAATGCCTCCGCCGTGGCCTCGGGCTTCCTGTAATAACCCTTGGTCACCGTTTCTCCCCTGACGAGGATCTCGTCGTCTTGGGCGATCCTCACCTCGACGCCGGGGATCGGTTTCCCCACCGTTCCCGGTCTCGCGTGGAACGATTCGTGGCAGGTGACGGTGGCGCAGGTCTCGGTGAGGCCGTAGCCGTAGGCTATGGGAATTCCTGCTGCATGGAAGAACTCTTCGATCTTCTGCGAGAGGGGTGCCCCGGCGCAGGGGAAGAAGCGGATCCGGCCGCCGACGATCCCGCGGAGTTTCTTGAGGACCAGGGCCTCGGCGATTCTGTGCCTGAATTTCAGCAGGGGCGGAATCGGCCTCCGGCCGTTCCTCAGGAGAAAGACCTGCCAGCCGGTGCCGATCGCCCAGTGGAAGAGTCTCCTTTTCGAGGCCGTCGCCCCTTCGAGCTTCTCGAAGATCGTGGCATAGATCTTCTCATAGAAGCGGGGGACTGCGCACATGATCGTGGGTCTCACCTCCTGGAGACATTCGACGATCCTGGCCGTGTCGTCGCAGTAGGCGACCACCATGCCCTGGTTCAGGGCGAAGTGAGTCCATGCCCTCTCGAAGATGTGGGAAAGCGGGAGGAAGCAGAGCGAGACGTCCCGGTCGCTCACCTCCAGCCGCTTCACGTGGCCCTCGAAGCAGTGTTGAAAGGTCCGGTGGTGGAGGATCACCCCCTTGGGTTCCCCGGTCGTCCCCGAGGTGTAGATCAGGGTGGCCAGATCCTCCGGAGAGGCCGCGGCAAGCCGCTGGTCGAGCTCCTCATCCCCGCCTGCGCTTCGTCCTGATTCAAGGAAATCCCTGAAACGGACGGCGTCGGCCCCTCCCCTGAGATCCACCCCGTCATCGAAGACGATGATCCTTTTCGCCTTCGCCGAGGGAGCAAGGTTGCAGAGGGTGTCGTACGGTTCCTGCCCTCCGACGAAGATGGCGCCGATCTCGGCCTCATCGACGATGTATTGGACCTGCTTTGCGGTGCTGGTGGCGTAAAAGGGGACACTGACGGCCCTCAGGGAGAAGATCGCACAGTCGGCGATCGTCCACTCCGGCCGGTTGGAGGAAAAGATGCCGACCCTTTCCCCTTCCCGGACGCCCAGGGCGAGGAGCCCCTGGGCTGCCATCCGGATCTGCCTGCCAAGATCGGTCCAGGAAAGCTCCCGCCAGTGGCCGTCATGACGGTAGCGCATGGCGGTCCTGTCGCCGTACTTCAGGATCCGTTCGTTCAACTCCCTTGCCAGGTGAAATGGGGCCATAAGGACCTCCCTGTTCAGATACCGCGTTTAAAATTTTCCGCAACTGCCAACCCGGCGATTTCCGCCCTTATCACGAACGGCCAACGCACCTCATCGCCGGCCCACCCCGCAGGGGATGCGCTGATGACCGATTCTGAGGGAACAGAACGCCGCTTTACCGCTCGGTTGTGGGAGAAACCGTGAGGAGCCAAAAGACCTTTCACGGCGGACCCCGGAGGGCTTTACAAAAGGGACGACATAGTATAGGTTGCTCTCCACGGCATGTCAAAGCCCTTTTTGCAGGTGAAGGTCCTTTTCAATAGCGTCGGGAGGCCCTCCATGATCCGAAAAAAGAGCGGAAAGCAGTCCGTCGGCCAGAGGATGCGGGCCGGACGGGAGAAGATGGGCATGAGCATCGAGGATCTGGCCCTGGAGACCGGCTACCTCCCGGAGGTCCTCGAATCTGTGGAGGGAGGGCTGAGCGTGCCGCCCGTTTCCCTGGTCCTCCAGATCAGCCGTGTCCTGAAACTGAACATGGACGATCTCGAGACTGAAGAGGCCAGCCAGGCCACGAGGCGCCGCTCCAGGAGCCACAAGAAGCGCGTCGATTCCTACGCCTATACACCCCTGAGCAAACCGGGGCCGGACAAACACCTGCGCGGTTACCGGGTGACCATCGATCCCCTCACCCAGCACAAGGGGGTCGAGTACCACCATGAGGGAGAGGAATTCATCTATGTGATCCGGGGGGGGATCACGATCCAGATCGGGGAGAACGTTTCCCGGCTGTCCAAAGGGGAAAGCCTCCATTTCAATTCCGCCCTCCACCACAGGCTGAGCAACCCCCATCCGGAGATCGCGGAACTCCTGGTTGTCGTCTACGTGCCCTGAGGAGGATACGATGTCCTTTCAGCTGACCCAGGAACAGGAGATGATCCGCCTGATGGCCCAGGACTTCGCAAAGACGGAACTGGAGCCTTTCGCTTCGAACTGGGACCAGGAGGCACGATTCCCCGAAGAGGCTGTCCGGAAGATGGGGGCCCTCGGGCTCATGGGGATGATGATCCCCGCCGAGTACGGCGGAGCCGGGGCAGGTGCCCTCAGCTATTCCCTGGCCCTTCAGGAAATCGCCTACGCCTGTGCCTCCACGGCGGTGACGATGTCGGTGACGAACCTCTGTTCCGACCCCATCCTCCAGTTCGGCACCGAGGAGCAAAAGCACCGCTACCTGGTCCCCCTCGCCCGGGGGGAGATGCTCGGGGCCTTCGCCGTCACGGAGCCCGCGGCCGGTTCCGACCCCGGGAGCATGACGACCCGCGCCGAGGATTGCGGCGATCACTACCGGGTCAACGGGGCCAAGGTGTTCATCACCAACGGGAGCCGCGCCGACGTGATCGTCCTGATTGCCCGGACCGGCTCGGAGAAGGCGAATCGCGGCCTGAGCGCCTTTTTGCTTACCAAGGGGACGCCGGGCTTCAGGATCGGCCGCGCCGAGGAGAAGATGGGGCTTCGGGCCTCCGACACAGTCGAATTGATCTTCGAGGACTGCCGGATCCCGAAGGAGAACCTCCTGGGGAGGGAGGGGATCGGCTTCAAGATCGCGATGGCCGCCCTCGACAGCGGGCGGATCGGGATCGCCTCCCAGTC
>JAJFUM010000008.1 GCA_021372415.1 Deltaproteobacteria bacterium | reverse complement strand
TCGGCACAAAGGGGATGCGCAGGAGAAGATCCCTCGCAATCTTGAAATCCTTGTCGCTTTGGAATCCCTGAAGCACTTCGGTCAGGATCAGATCGCCGATGACGATGGGTGTCTCTCCGAGCGCGGAATCCAGCCAGTCCGTCTGCGCCGTTTTGTTGCCGTTGAAATAGTCGATCCAGACGGATGAATCGATGAGGATCATTTGTCCAGCCTCATCTCATCGAGACTGCCCGACCACTTGAGTTTTCCCCGAAAACCCTTGATTTCTTTCCGGCCCCTCACCTGCACCAGCAATTTCAACGCCTCTTCGATGGCGTCCTTCTTTGTTTTCAGACCGGTCACCTTGAGGGCGGATTTCATCAGATCGTCATCAACGACGACATTCGTTCTCATTTCCTGCCTCCCATGTGTATGGTTAGCTCTTATCATACACATCAGCGAGGCGTTTGTGAAGGCTTATTTTTCACCACAAACAGGGGACGTTGGATCGCTAAATCCGTCTCACGCGCCTCCTCCCAGCACCTTGTAGAGCGTCACCAGGTTGGTGAGCCGTGCCAGGCGGATGGCGATGAGGCCCTGTTGCGCGCCATAGAGCGAGCGCTGCGCATCCAGAACGCGCAGATAGCTGTCGATCCCCCTCGTGTAGCGGGCATCGGAGAGGCGATAACCATCTGCCGAGGCGTCCACCAGCGACTGTTGGGCTTCCATCTGATCCCCCAGGGTCCCCCGCTGGGCCAGGGCGTCGGCCACTTCCCGGAAGGCCGCCTGGATCGCCTTCTCGTACTGGGCCAAACTGATTGCCCGGTCCACTTTCGTCACATCATAGGCTGCCCACGTGCGGGCATCGAAAATCGGTACGACGATCTGCGGCACGAAAGCCCAGGTCCCCGAGCCGGACGTGAAAAGACCGGACAACTGGTCGCTCGTGGTGCCGATGCTCGTGGTGAGCGTGATGCGGGGAAACAAGGCCGCCCGTGCCGCGCCGATGTTCGCGTGGGCCGCCCTGAGCTGACTTTCGGCCTGGTGGATGTCGGGGCGATGCTGCAGCACCTCGGAGGGCAGGCCGGGGGTGAAATCCTTGAGCGCCGCAACCTCGCCCAGTTCGACGGGCAACAGCCCGGACGGAACCGGGGAGCCGACCAGGAGGGTCAGCGCGTTTTCATCGAGGGCCACCTGGCCCGTGTATCGGGCGATATCCACCCTCGCCGCATCCACCCGGGTCTGGGCCTGGCGGAGATCGAGATCGGAGGAAGCGCCCACTTCGGCGCGTCGCCGGATCATTTCGTAGGTCGCCTGCTGGGTCTCGAGGGTCGATTGGGCGAGCTTCAGATTCTCGCGGTCGGCGGCAAGGGTCAGGTAGGTGTTGGCCACTTCGGCCACGAGCGAGATCTGCGCGCTCACGCGGGCCTGCTCCGTGGCAAGATACTGCTCGAGCGCCGCATCCTTCAGGTTCCGGATGCGGCCGAACAGGTCCAGCTCCCAGGAGCTGATGCCCAGGTTGACGTTGTACAGCTCGACCGTGGCGGGTTGACCGCTCTGCGAGAGGATGCCGGGCACCCGCTCCTTGCTGAAGGTGCCCTGCGCGTCAATGACCGGAAACAGTTCGGCTCGCTGGATGCGGTACAGGGCCCGCGTCCGTTCGATGTTCAGCGCGGCCACGCGCAGGTCGCGGTTGTTGGCGAGCGCCAGGTCGATGACCTGCTGCAGCCTCTCGTCGACGAAGAAATCCCGCCACGGGATATCGGTGACGGTCGTCCCCGGCCCAGCCGCCGGTTGACTGTATGCGGGACCGCCCGGCCACTCGGCAGGGACGGGGGCCTCCGGACGGGTGTACGTCGGCGCCAGGGAGCATCCCCCCAGGAGCGTGACAATCACAGCCAGTAGAAGGAATATGGTCCTGTTCATATCATCGATCCTCTGATGGAATTACATCATCTGTTTTGGCTGCTTCGCGCTGCCTGCGTTTACCGAAGAGCTTTTCGATCAGCACGTAGAAGAGGGGCGCAAAAATAACCACCAGAACTGTGGCGGTCACCATCCCTCCCAGCACACCGGTTCCAATGGCATTCTGGGCTCCCGCCCCTGCGCCGGTTGTCACGGCAAGGGGCAGGACGCCAAAACCAAAGGCCAGAGAGGTCATGACGATCGGACGAAATCGCAGTTTCGCCCCCTCCAGGGTGGCATCGATCAGATCCATTCCACTTTCCACCCCGGCCTTGGCGAACTGGACGATCAGGATGGCGTTCTTGGTGGCCAAACCCAGGGTAGTCAAAAGACCGATCTGAAAATAGACGTCGTTGGGCAGTCCCCGTGCGCTCGAGGCGATGACGCCGCCGATGACCCCCAGAGGCAACACAAGCAGGATCGAGATCGGGATGGGCCAGCTCTCGTAGAGCGCCGCCAGGCACAGGAAGATCACGAAGATGGAGAAGGCGTACAGCATCGGCGCCTGGGAGCTCGACATCCGCTCCTGGTAAGAGAGCCCCGTCCAGTCAAAGCCGATCCCCTGCGGCAACTGCCTGACAAACCCTTCCATAGCCTGCATGGCCTCTCCGGAACTCCTGCCCGACGCCGACTCGCCCAGGATGTTTATGGACGGGAAGCCGTTGAAGCGCTCCAGCTTCGGGGAACCGGACGTCCAGTGGCCGGATGCAAAGGAAGAGAAAGGGACCATCTTGCCTGCATTGCTGCGCACATGGAGCCTTTCCAGATCATTGGGCAACATTCGGTAGGGGGAGTCGGCCTGGACATATACCCTCTTGACACGCCCGGCCTGGATGAAGTCGTTGACATAGGCGCTGCCGAAAGCCGCCGATATCGTATTGTGGATCGAGGTGATGGGCACTCCCTGGGCACCGGCCTTCTCCCAGTCCACGTCGATCCGGTATTCGGGCACATCTTCCAGGCCGTTGGGCCGGACCTTCGTCAATGCCGTGTCCTGTGCCGCCATGCCGAGGAGTTGGTTGCGGGCTGCCATCAGCTCGGCATGTCCCAGACCGCCCCGGTCCAGCAGCTGGAAGTCGAACCCTTTGGCTTGGCCCAGTTCGATCACCGCCGGCGGCGCAAAGGCAAACACCATGGCGTTTCGAATCCTGGAAAATTCCCCCATGGCCCTTCCCGCCACGGCGCCGACCTTCAGTTCCGGCCGGTCCCGGAGTTTCCAGTCCTTCAGCTTGGCGAATGCCAGGCCGGAGTTTTGTCCCCGTCCGGAAAGGCTTGTGCCGGAGACCGTCATGATGGATTCGACCGCCTCTTTCTCGTGCTCCAGAAAATAGTCCCTGACGCCCTTCATGACCTCATCGGTCTGCTCCAGGGTCGCGCTGGCCGGAAGCATGGCCTGCACCAGCAGGATTCCCTGATCCTCATCGGGAAGATAGGCCGTGGGCATGCGAAGGAACAAAAACCCCATGGTCGCCACAATCAACAGGAAAACGACAAGGTAGCGCAGTTTTTTAGAAAGAGAATGACGGACCAGCCCCAAATACAGGTCCCGGGTTCGAAAGAACTTGAGATCGAACCATCGGAAAAACGGTCGCAGGAAGTAGACGGCGTTTTCCGCCGGCTCGTGCCCCTGAAGCACCGGCTTGAGGAGCGACGCGCAGAGAACCGGCGTCAGGATCAGGGCCACCGCCACCGAAAGGAGCATGGAGGCGATGATGGTCACGGAGAACTGGCGGTAGATGACGCCGGTGGAGCCGGGGAAGAACGCCATGGGGCCGAAGACCGCCGAGAGCACGAGCCCGATGCCGATCAGGGCGCTCGTGATCTGATCCATGGACTTGCGGGTGGCCTCTTTGGGGGAGAGTCCTTCCTCGGTCATGATCCGCTCCACATTCTCCACGACCACGATGGCATCGTCGACCAGCAGGCCGATGGCCAGCACCATGGCAAACATGGTCAGCATGTTAATGGAAAACCCGAAAAGCCCCAGCACCGCAAAGGTTCCTAAGATCACCACCGGCACGGCGATAGTCGGGATCAGGGTTGCCCGCATGTTTCCCATGAACAGATACATCACCAGGAACACCAGCACGATCGCCTCGATGAGTGTGATGACCACCTCATTGATGGCCACCCTGACGAAGGGGGTGGTGTCGTAGGGGTAAACAACCTTCATGCCGGCGGGGAAAAAACGACTCATCTCCTCCAACTTGGCCCTGACCGCATCGGCCGTATCCAGGGCATTGGCGCCGGCGGCCTGCCGGATGGCCAGCGCGGCGGAGGGCTTGTCGTTGAAGAAGCCCTGGATGTCGTAGAACTCGGTCCCGAGTTCCGTCCGTCCCACATCCCTGACCCGCACGATGGAGCCGTCGGGGTTGGTACGCAGAGGGATCGCCGCAAACTCCTCGGGCGTCTTGAGCATGCTCTGGACGATGATGGCGGCATTGAGGCGCTGGCCCTTCACCGCCGGCGCCCCGCCGAACTGCCCGGCGGAGACCTCGACGTTGTAGGCCTGAAGCGCCGTGACGACGTCCTGGACCGTCATCTGGTAATCGGTCAACTTGTTGGGGTTGAGCCATACGCGCATGGCATACTGGCTGCCGAAAATCTCCACCTCGCCCACCCCCGGCACCCTTGAGAGCACCTTCTCCAGGTTGGATTGGGCATAGTCCCTCAAGTCGTTGCCGTCCATGCTCCCGTCTTCCGAAGTCAGGCCCACGATCAACAGCCAGTTGCGGGTGGATTTGCTGACCTTGATGCCCTGGCTCTGCACCACCTCCGGCAGGCTCGCCATGGCGAGCTGGAGCTTGTTCTGCACCTGCGCCCAGGCGAGGTCCGGATCGGTGCCCGGGGCGAAGGTCAACTCGATGCGGGATGATCCGGACGAATCGCTCGTCGCGGACAGGTACAGCATCTTGTCGAAGCCGGTCATCTTCTGCTCGATGATCTGAGTCACGCTGTTTTCGACAGTCTCCGCCGAAGCCCCCGGGTAGAAGGAGGTGATGGCGATGGACGGAGGCGCGATGGGGGGATACTGGGATATGGGCAGGTTGTAGATCGCCAGCCCCCCTGCCG
>JAJFUM010000459.1 GCA_021372415.1 Deltaproteobacteria bacterium | reverse complement strand
CTGCTCAACATCGTGAAGATCCGCTACGCCGACACGCCGGTCTTCATGGACGTGACCTCCGTGATCAATCTGAGCGGCGCCCAGCACACGGTCAACGCGTCGGCGGGATGGTCCTTCCCGCCCAACGCAAATTCGCAGAGCCTCGGGGGAACCAGCCGCCGCAGGCTCCCCTGGTGACGGTGCCCATCAGGTAGGCTGTGGTTTCGTGCGTCGGCATTCTTTTATCCCTCGCGTCTGCATGGCCCGAATAAACCGTTTACGCCCCATGGACCAAGGTCCAGTACCTATTGGACCAAAGTCCCATTTTCATGCGGCTTCTATCGTGGTTTAAAGGTGCAGGAGATTGAAGGCCTCCTTGAGGTCCCGTATCCATGTATCGATGCGAATGCAGTACGGTTTCACGCGAGGAAAAGAGCAGGGTCGAACGCTTTCAAGAATGCATTTCACAGGGCAGGAAGGAGTACCGATGAAACGGAACGCTGTAAACAAGGCAATCGGCGTTGCCCTGTCGGCGTTCTGCGCAGGCTCAGCCGCGGCGCAGCCGGCGATGGATCGCACAACGCTTCCGATCCCTGAGCCGAAGTACCCGCAAAGCAGCGTGCTGGATGTCCGGAATGCCGCGCCGCCGCCGCGGTTCGAGGTGAAGGCGCCGGCACAGGCCCCGAACGTCCTCATCATCCTCATTGACGACATGGGGTTCGGACAGTCCGGCGCCTTCGGCGGGCCCATCAGCATGCCGACGGCGGAACGTTTGGCCAAGAGCGGCCTGAAGTATAATCAGTTCCACACGACGGCCCTGAGTTCGCCGACACGGGCGGCCCTCCTGACGGGTCGCAATCACCATACGAACAACACGGGCTCGATCATGGAAACCTCGACGGCCTTTCCGGGCAACACCGGTCAGCGTCCCGAGAGCGTGGCGCCGCTGGCGATGACGCTGCGGTACAACGGTTACTCGACCGCTCATTTC
The DNA here is from genome assembly GCA_021372415.1 of Deltaproteobacteria bacterium. Lineage (GTDB taxonomy): Bacteria > Desulfobacterota > Syntrophia > Syntrophales > UBA5619 > JAKAFS01. The sequence continues at coordinate 3,121 of JAJFUM010000459.1, read as the reverse complement.
GGCAAGAATCACGAGACCGCCGCCTGGGAGGTCAGTCCCTCCGGACCGACGGATCGCTGGCCGACGCGCAACGGCTTCGACAAGTTCTACGGCTTCATGGGCGGGGAGACGAACCAGTGGGCGCCGACCGTCTATGACGGGTTGGTCAAAGTGGAGGTTCCCAGGGACCCGAACTATCACTTCACGACCGACATGGCCAACCAGGCCATCAAATGGATGCGGTCCGTGAAGGCCCTGACGCCGGACAAGCCCTTCTTCATCTACTTCGCGCCGGGCGCCACCCACGCGCCCCACCAGGTATCCAAGGAGTGGATCGCCAGGTACAAGGGCAAGTTCGACCGGGGCTGGGACAGGCTGCGGGAAGAAACGCTTGCCCGCCAGATCAAGCTGAGCGTCGTGCCCGCAGGGACGAAGCTTGCCCCCAAGCCGGCGGCCATCAAGGACTGGGACAGTCTGAGCGCCGATGAAAAAAAGCTCTTTGCCCGCCAGATGGAGGTCTTCGCAGGCTTTGCCGAGCACACCGACTATGAGGCCGGGCGGCTCGTCGACGCGATCGCGGACATGGGTCAGCTCGACAACACGCTCATCTTCTACATCCTCGGGGACAATGGGGCGAGCGCCGAAGGCGGCATGAACGGCATGTTCAACGAGATGACCTACTTCAATGGGGTGGAGGAAACGGTTCCGGAGCTGTTGAAGCGTTATAACGAGTTCGGCAGTCCTTCAACCTACAGCCACTATGCCGCGGGATGGGCCGTCGCAGGAGATACGCCGTTCACCTGGACCAAGCAGGTCGCGGGGAGTTACGGCGGAACACGCAACGGCATGGTCATCCACTGGCCGAAGGCCATCAAGGGCAAGGGTGAGATCCGGTCGCAGTGGCACCACGTCATCGATATCGCCCCCACGGTCCTGGAGGCCGCGGGTCTGCCGGAGCCCAAGGCGGTGAACGGCGTTGCCCAGACCCCCATCGAGGGGGTGAGCATGCTCTACAGCTTCAACGAAGCCAGGGCAAAGGACCGCCGCCGGACCCAGTACTTCGAGATCTTCGGCAATCGCGCCATCTACCACGACGGCTGGCTCGCCGGCACCGTCCACAAGGCGCCATGGGAAAGCCAGCCCCGCGCTGCCTTCGAAAAGGACACCTGGGAGCTCTACGACACGAGAGCCGACTTCAGTCTCGCGCAGGATCTGTCGAGACAGAATCCCGACAAGCTCAAGGAGCTGCAGGAGCTCTTCATGAAGGAGGCGGTGAAGTACAACGTGCTGCCCCTGGACGATCGGTTCCTCGAGCGAATCATCCCCGCCATGGTCGGCCGGCCCGACCTGATGGCCGGTCGGACTTCGCTCACCGTCTACGAGGGGATGGCCGGCATGACCGAGAACGTAATGATCAATATGAAGAACCGGTCCCACACGGTGACCGCCGAGGTCACCGTTCCCAAGGGCGGCGCCAGGGGCGTGATCATCTCCCAGGCTGGCCGTTTCGGCGGATGGAGCCTGTACCTCAAGAACGGCAAGCCGGCGTATACCTACAATTTCCTCGGGTTGAAGAGCACCACCATCGCGGCAAAAAAGGCTCTCCCTCCCGGCAAGTCAACGGTCCGGTTCGAGTTCGCCTATGACGGCGGCGGTCTCGGCAAGGGAGGAACGGGCACGATCTTTGTCAATGACAAGAAAGTGGCCGAGGGGCGCATCGACCGCACGCAACCCTTCATTTTCTCGGCTGACGAAGGAACCGATGTGGGCGAGGACGGGGAGACCCCGGTGGCCGACTATGGCATCCCGGTGCCATACAGATTCACAGGCAAGATCCATAGAGTTACCATTGACGTGAAGGAGACGAAGAAAGCCGACAAAGTGGAGGAAGACAAGGCCCGTGCTGTGGCAGCGCATAAAAAAGCGATGTCGGACTGAGCAGAATGAAACCCCGAGGAAGGAGAAGGCGCAACGCCCTTTCCTTCCCGGTCGCTTCCACAGAGAAAGGTCGCATGGACGTTTACGATGACAACTGAACAGGATAGGGGGCGTACACGATGGGAAGTACCTGGAGGCTCAAAGCGGTTCTCGTAATCGCGATGATCGTCGTTGTTGCGCTGCCGGGGTGGGCAGCGTCTCCCAAAATGAAAATGACTACGACCCCGGCGCCGGGCATTGCGATGCCGGACAAGGTGGAGTCACGTCTCGGGACGCTGAGGTTCTTTGAAGGCTTCCCGGACAAGGCAACCGTCGATAAGCTTTATGACAATCTGGACTTCCAGCGGGCCGTCCAGGCCTACCTGCTGGCCATCCCCGCGGTGAGCCAGGCGTACAACCGCAACGAGATCCTCAAGCTGGGTCCCGCCAACACGACGGTCCCGATCTTCGAGAACCGGATGGACTCGAAGTCGGTCTTCCTGACGCCCAACACGGAAACCCCCTACAGCTGGATGTGGATCGATCTGCGCGGAGGCCCGGTGGTGCTCGAGGCACCGCCGAAGGTATTGGGGGCGCTGAACGACTTGTGGTTCCGGTGGGTCGTGGACATCGGGTTCACGGGCCCCGACAAGGGGGCCGGCGGCAAGTTCCTGATCCTGCCCCCGGGCTATAAGGGCGACATCCCGCAGGGCTACTTCGTGGTGAAGTCGCCGACCTTCAGCCTCTGGGCCCCCTGGCGCAGCTTTGTCGTGCATGGCGACCCGAAGCCGGGCGTGGATCTCGTGAAGAAGCACACGCGGGTCTATCGCCTCTCCGAAGCCGCCAATCCCCTGCCCATGAAGTTCGTCAACGTGTCCGGCAGGGACTTCGGCACGGTGGCCCCGGCTGACTATGCCTTCTGGGAGCTGTTGAACCAGGTGGTGCAGGAAGAACCCAGCGAATCCCTCGATCCGATCCGGCTGGGTTTTTACGCCTCCATCGGCATCGAGAAGGGGAAGCCCTTCGCGCCGGATGCAAGGATGAAGAAGATCCTCACCGAGGCCGCGCTGGCGGGTGACGCCACGGCCCGGGCGATCTCCTTCCACACTCGCCAGAAGGAGGCATTCTATTACCAGGGCAGTAACTGGCAGCTTCCTTTCATCGGGGGCTACCGGTTCGAGAAACAGCCCCATGTCCTTAACATGGACGCCTACATTTTCTACTA
>JAJFUM010000378.1 GCA_021372415.1 Deltaproteobacteria bacterium | reverse complement strand
GACGGCCCCCTGTGCGGCAGGCTGCCCTGCCGGAGAGGATATCCCCCGAATCGAGATGCTCACCTCCCGGGGGCTCTTCAAGGAGGCCTGGGAGACGATTCTCAGAGAGAATCCTTTCCCTGCCGTCTGCGGCAGGGTCTGCTTCCACCCCTGCGAAGGCCTCTGCAACCGGGGCGAATATGACGCGGCCGTCGCCGTCCATACCCTGGAGCGTTTCCTCGCCGATACCGCCGCCCGCTGCGATTTCCGGTCCCCCATGGAACCCGTCCGCACCCGGGAGGAACGGATCGCCGTGGTCGGGGCGGGACCGGCGGGATTGGCCGCCGCCCGGTTCCTGACCCTCCTCGGCCATCGGAGCGACGTCTTCGAGGCCGCCCCGGAGGCGGGAGGCGTGCTCCGCTGGGGAATCCCCGCCTATCGCCTCCCCGGAGAGGCCCTCCGTCAGGATATTCGCCGTCTGGAAAGGGAAGGGGTGCAGATCTTCACGGGCCGCCGGATCGACCGCGCCTTCCTCACCGACGCCGCAGGGCCCTATGCCGCCGTCGTCGTGGCCTGCGGTCACGGCCGTGGCCAGGCCATGGCAATCCCCGGCGAAACCGAAACCGGCATCGTCGAGGGGCTCGATTTCCTCAGGGGCATCCGGGAAGGGAAAGGGGACCCCTGCGACGGTCTGACCGCCGTGATCGGAGGCGGAAACACCGCCGTTGATGCGGCCCGAAGCGTCGTCCGTCTGGGCGGGAAGGCCGTGATCCTTTACCGCAGGCGGCGCCAGGACATGCCCGCCTTCCAGGACGAGGTCCGGATGGCCTTGGAGGAAGGGGTCATCCTCGAAGAGCTTGTGGCCCCGGCCGCCGCGGTTCGGGACGGCGAGGAAATCGTCCTCACCCTCCGGCGGATGATCGTGTCCGGCGAGGAGCATGACGGCCGGGGACGCGTCGTTCCCGACGGGGGAAAGACGAACGACCTGCGCGTCCGGCGGATCGTCCGGGCGATCGGTGCCGTGCCTGAGGCCGCCTGGATGTCTCCGGAGGCGGACGCCGCGGGCATCCTGACGCTCAGCCATTGCCGCCTCGCCTTTCCGGAGCGCCAACCGGCGGTTGCTTTCGTCGGAGACATGGTCAACGGAACAAAGAGCGTCGCCCACGCCATCGCCTCAGGAAAAGAGGCGGCCATCGCCCTGGACGCCTTCTTCAGCGAAGGCCGGGAGGCGATCCTCCCGCGGCTCCGGGACTGCACCGTGGGCGACGGGACGGCCCTTTCCCTGGAGATCCTTCTGGGAGGCGAGCGGCGCCTCCGGAGCCCCCATGTGGTCGGTTACGCCGAGATCAACACCGACCACTTCCGCTTCGCCCCGCGTCTCACCCAGCCGCGCCTGCTCATCGAGGAGCGCGTCAGGGGCTTCACCGAGATCGACCTCAAGATCTCCGCTGGCCTGGCGATGAAGGAGGCGGAACGCTGCTTCAACTGCGGGCTCTGCAACGGCTGCGACAACTGCCGGCTGTACTGCCCCGATGTCGCCGTGATCCGGGAAGGGGAGACGAGACGGATCGCCTACGACTACTGCAAGGGGTGCGGCCTCTGCGTCGTGGAATGCCCCAGGGACGCCATGTTTCTTGAAGAGGAGGGGAGATGAGGCGGGTCATCGAGGGAAGCCAGGCGGTCGCGGAGGCGGTGAGGCTGGCGCGGGTCCAGGTGATCTCGGCCTATCCGATCACGCCGCAGACCCACATCGTGGAGATCCTCTCGGAGTACTGCGAGAAGGGGACGCTCCCGGCCCGTTTCCTCAGGATGGAGAGCGAACACTCCTGCCTCGCCGCGCTGATCGGGGCGCAGATGATGGGCGTCAGGACCTTCACGGCCACCTCCTCCCAGGGACTGGCCTACATGCATGAACTTCTGCACTGGACGGCCGGCGCCCGCCTCCCCATCGTTATGGCCGAGGTGAACCGGGCGCTCGCCCCCGGGTGGAACATCTGGACCGACCAGGGAGACAGCCTTTCCCAGCGGGACACGGGCTGGCTGCAGCTCTATTGCGAGGACGCACAGGAGGTCCTGGACTCGACGCTCATCGCCTTTCGCCTGGCCGAAACGGTCAGCCTCCCCGTCATGGTCGTCCTGGACGCCTTCTACCTCTCCCACACCTACGAGCCCGTGGACGTCCCGGCCGTGGAGGCGGCGGATCGCTTCCTGGCCCCTTATGCGCCGCGGTTCCGGATGGACAAGACCGTCGCCTGCAGCTTCGGCTCCCTGGTCACGCCCAATGACTACATGGAGATGCGCCACGACATGGCCCTCGCCATGGAGGACGCCCTGGATGAACTGGGCAGGATCGAGGCGGCGTTTGCCGGCGTCTTCGAACGGAACCACGGCGCCATCGAAGCGATCCATTGCCAAGACGCCGAGATCGTCCTGGTCACCTCGGGGACGATCACGAGCACCGCCCGCCTCGTCGTCAAGGCCCTCAGGGAACGAGGGGAGCGGGTTGGACTCCTGAAGATCCGCCTCTTCAGACCCTTTCCCGGCGCCCTGCTCCGTGAAGCCCTGAAGACCGCAAAGAAGATCGCCGTCATCGACCGGAACTGCTCCTTCGGCGCAGGAGGGATCTTCGCCCAGGAGCTGAAGGCGGCCCTGTGCAACCTCGATCCCTGCCCGCTCGTTTACGGCTACATTGCCGGGATCGGCGGCCGCGACGTGACGCCGGGGACCATCGAGGACATCTACCGGCGGACCCAAGAGACCGATCGGCCCTCGGACGACGGGCTTTGGATCGGGCTCAGGGAGGAGGCCCCTCATGGACGCTGAAATAACGGAACGGGAATACATGCACTCGGGCCACGTGGGCTGCCCGGGGTGCGGGGCGACCATTGCCATGCGCTTCCTCCTCAAGGCCCTGGGCGAGAAGACGGTCATGGTCGTGCCGGCCTGCTGCTGGTCGGTGATTGCCGGCCCCTATCCGCAGTCGACCCTTTCCATCCCCGTCATCCACGCCGCCTTCGAGACGGGCGGCGCCACGGCAAGCGGCGTCCGGGCCGCCCTCGACATGCTGGGGGACCGGGAAACGACCGTCGTCACCTGGGCAGGCGACGGCGGCACCTTCGACATCGGCTTCCAGTCCCTCTCCGGGGCGGTGGAGCGCAACGAGAACTTCCTCTACGTCTGTTATGACAACGAGGCCTACATGAACACGGGGATCCAGCGCAGCTCTTCGACTCCCTACGGAGCCTGGACAACGACCACCCCGGGCCGGGAGTGGAAAAAGATGCGGAAGAAAAACATCGTCGAGGCGCTGGTGGCCCACCGGATCCCCTACGCCGCCACGGCGAACATCGCCTTCCCCGAGGATCTCCTCCGCAAGGCCCAGAAAGCCCGCGACATCCAGGGCTCCCGCTTCCTCCACATCTTCGCGAGCTGCCCCACGGGATGGCGGATCCCCTCCGAGATGTCCGTGAAGATCGCCCGGATGGCCGTCCAGACGAACATCTTCCCCCTCTACGAGGTGGAAGAGGGCGTTCGTTATACCATCAACCACAAGCCCCGGGGCTACCTCGTCCGCGAGTACTTCCGCCTCCAGGGGCGCTTCCAGCACCTGACCGACCGGGATCTCGACGAGATACAGAAGATGGTGGACGACGACTGGGAGATCCTCCTGAAGAAGGCGGGGGAGCGGGCCTAGGACGCAAGATCTCACCTGCGGCTGGCGACCCGCGGGATCATGGCATCGGTCAAAGAGGGATTTTGGGGTTCGTCACTCCCTCAAACCGCTCCCGACAGCAAGCGCTTCACCCCTTCTCCTGGCCGGTGATCAAGCGCCGGACCCTTTCGAGCTCCTCAGGGGTGTCAACCTCGACAGAATCGTGGGGGGTGACCACGACCCGGATCCGGTACCCCCTCTCCAGCGCCCGGAGCTGTTCGAGGGCCTCCAGGCGCTCCAGAACCCCTTCGGGCAGCGAGGTGAAGGTGCGCAGAAAGGCGCGGCGGTAAGCGTAGATCCCGTGATGCTTGTAGTAGTCGGCCTTCTTTCCCCGGTCGCGGACAAAGGGGATCGAGGACCGGGAGAAGTAGAGGGCGAAGCCGTGCTCGTCGAAGACCGTTTTGACGGCATTGGGATGGGTGATCTCCTCTTCCCGGACGATCCGGTAAATCAGGGTGGACATGGGGATGGAGGGATCCTCGACGAGCGGCCCGACCACCTCGTCGACCTGGGCCGGCTCGAAGAGGGGCTGGTCGCCCTGGATATTGACGACGATGGCGTCGTCGGCAAGCCCCAGTACGTCGACGGCCTCGGCGATACGGTCCGTCCCTGAACGGTGGCGGGCCGCCGTCATCACCGCGCGGCCGCCGAAGGCCCCGACCGCACGGAAGATCCGCTCGTCATCCGTCGCCACAGCGGCAAAGGAGACGCTCTTCGCCCGGAGGACCCGCTCGTAGACGTGCTGGATCATCGGCTTTCCGCAGAGATCGGCAAGCGGTTTCCCCGGAAAGCGGCTCGACTCGTAGCGGGAGGGGATGATGCAGACAACCTGGAGGGACATGTTCAATCCTTATAGATAGGGATCGTCCTTCAGGAGGTGGTTCTTCACATAATCCCCGACCGCCTCCTCCAGAGGGCGGAAGGCGACCGGGCAGCCGGCGGCGCGGATCTTGTCCATCCGCGCCTCGGTGAAGTACTGGTACTGCCCCTGGATCGCTTCGGGCATCTCGATGTAGTCGATCCGGACCGGAAGGTCCATGGCGGCGAAGACCGCCCCGATCAGATCGTTCCAGGTCCTGGCCTGGCCGGTCCCGAGGTTGAAGATGCCGTTGACCTCTCTGTGATTCAGGAGCCAGAAGAGGACCTCCGCGCACTCCTTCACGGGGACGAAATCCCGCATCTGGCCGCCGTCGGCGTATTTGGGGTTATAGGATTTGAAGAGCCGCACCTTCCCGGTCTCGCGGATCTGGTGAAAGGCCTTGAAGACCACGCTCGACATCTCCCCCTTGTGGTACTCGTTCGGGCCGAAGACGTTGAAGAACTTGATCCCGACGGCACGGTCGCCCATCCTCTTCCGGAGAACCCAGAGGTCGAAGAGCTGTTTCGAATAGCCGTACATGTTGATCGGCTTGAGCGCCCGGGTCATCTCGTCGTCGTCGGAGAAGCCCCGCGATCCGTCGCCGTAAGTCGCTGCGGAGCTCGCGTAGATGAACCGGACTCCATGCGACAACGCCCATTCGGCCAAACGGCAGGAATAGTGGAAGTTATTCTCCATCAGATAGCCGGCGTCGCGCTCCGTCGTGGAGGAGCAGGCCCCCATGTGGACGATCGCCTTGCAGGGGAAGGGAACCCGCTCGCCGGTCACGAGCGACAGGAAGTCATCCTTGTCCAGGTAGTCGGCATATCGCCTCTTGACGAGGTTTCTCCACTTCTCGGACGTCCCCAACTCATCGACGACGACGATGTCTTCGATTCCCTCGTCGTTGAGTCTGGCAACGAAGGCGCTCCCGATGAATCCGGCGCCGCCTGTCACAACGATCATAACGCCGACCCCTTAGACCATGCTGTTTCCCTGGCCACTCCCTGCACCCTACAGCGCCTTGGCCGCCTTCTCGATCCCCTTGCGGATCTTCTTGAGGGCCGCGGCCGGCATCTTCACGTTGATCCCCATGATGAGTGTCCGTCCGAGGAGGTCCTCCGCCCGCGGGATCGCTTTGCGGCTGTAGGTGACCTTCCGGTTGCGCGGATCGTTGAAGGCACTCTTTGTCTGGGCCGTGGACTTGGCCAGGAAGTGCTCCCAGTTGGGGACGTAGTGCCAAAAGTTTTCCTTGAAGCAGGTCGTCCCGATCCCCTCGGCCGAAAGGGCCTTCTGGAAGGCCTTCGCCAGTTTCTCCGTCGGGAGGTTGAAGGCCAGATGGGTCGCCGAATCGCCCTCAGGGTCGGGCACGGCCCGGAATTTTAGGCCCGGGATCGGGGCCAGCATCGCCTCGATGGCTGCCTTGTTCTTCCGCTGGGCGGACAGGACCCGCTTGAGCTTCCTGAGCTGGGCGAGGCCGATGGCCCCCTGGAGTTCGTTCATCCGGTAGTTGAAGCCGAGAATCGTCCGGCCGTCGAGGGCGCGGCTGACCGTGGAAAGGTGGTCGTGGCCGTGGTCATGGTACCATTCGGCGCGATGGAAGAGGTCCAGATCATCGGTCAGGATCATCCCCCCCTCGCCGGTCACGATCGTCTTGTAGTGGTCGAAGCTGAAGATCCCCATCTGGCCGAAGGTGCCCGTATACTTTCCCTTGATGCTCGCCCCGCAGGCCTGGGCGTTGTCCTCGAGGACCAGGAGCTTGTGCTTCTTGGCCACCTTCATGATCTTGTCCATCCGTGCCGGCGCGCCGCACATGTGGACTGGGATGATCGCCTTGGTACGAGGGGTGATCTTGTTGGGGATGTCGTCGGGGTCGAGGTTGAGCGTGTCGTCGATATCGGCCATGACCGGTATCGCCCCGACCTCGAGGACGGCCTCGTAGGTGGCCATGAAGGTGAAGGCCGGACAGATCACCTCGTCGCCCGGCCCGACGTCGAGGGCCGTCAACGCGACCTTGAGGGCGCAGGAGCCCGAACTCACCGCCTGGGCATAGCTGGACCCGAAGTACCTGGCAAAGGCCTTCTCGAAATCCCGGACTTTCCAGATCCCTTGCCGTTCCTTGTCAAGGGAATAACGGGCCAGGATCCCGGTCTTGAAGAGGACCGTAAGTTCCTTCAGTTCTTCCTTCCCGATCAGTTCCGCACCGGCCATAACCTCAAACCCTCCTTCTCCAACCGTCCAGACGGGACGGGAAAATGATGATCCACCGCTTGGAAAACACCGTGCCGCCGGACGGTGAAGTCCGGAGGCGCGAATCGACATTTTATTCGTGGCCCCCTGCCGCCCCGAAGCGGAGCGGACGCCGGGGAACTTTTTGTGCTAGGAATAGGCCTCCTGATAGAGCTCCACCATCTCCTCGGCCGTCATCTTGCACGGGTTATTGGCCAAGGGCCTGGCCACCGTCAGGGCCACTTTCGCCAGTTCGGCGAATTCCTCCTGAGGGATCTCCAGTTCCTCGAGTGTCGTCATGACGCCGCAGTCCTCAATCAGGGCCTCCACGGCTTCCACGGCCAGATAGGCCGCCTCCCGGAGGGGCAGGTCGTCCACGACCTCGCCCATCACCTCGGCAATGTTGACGAACTTCTCCAGGGCGCCGGGGAGATTGAAGGCCATGACCCGCGGGAGCATGATCGTGTTGGCCAGGCCGTGGGAAACGCCGTACTTGCCCCCCAGCGGGTAGGAGAGGGAGTGGACCGCCGTCACACCGGCGTTGGCCAGCCCCAGTCCTGCATAGAGGCTCCCCAGGAGCATCGCCTCGCGCGCCTCGATGTTCGTGCCGTCATGGACCGCCGTCCGCAGGTTCTCGGAGATGAGCCGAATCGCGTCGAGGGACATCATCTCGCTCATGGGGGAGGCGTTGATCGAGGTGTAGGATTCGATGGCGTGGCACAGGGCGTCGATCCCTGTCGTCGCCGTGGGATGGGGCGGCAGGGAGAGCGTCAGCTCGGGATCAAGCAGGGCCAGCTCCGGATAGAGGTAGGGGCTGTTCATCCCCTCCTTCTTTTTCAGCTTTTTTCGGATGAAGACGGCGGTAAAGGTCACCTCGCTCCCCGTACCGGCAGTCGTGGGGATCATGATCTTGGGCAGCCCCGGGCCTGGGACCTTGTTCAAGCCCAGGAAATCCTCGGCCTTGGCCTTGTTCGCCGCCAGGACCGCGATGGCCTTGGCCAGGTCCATGGCGCTCCCCCCTCCGATGCCGACCACCCCGTCGCACCGCTTCTTCAGGGCGAGCCGGGTCCCCTCGTCGGCCAGTTCGAGGGGGGGCTCCGGTTCCGTCTTGTCGTAAAGGGCATAGGAGATCCGGGTCCCTTCCAGGACGGCGGACACCTTATCGCGGAATCCGGCCTCCGCAAGGTTCCGGTCGATCACGACCAAGGGCCGGGAGATCTTCAGGTCCCTGAGTTGCTCCGGGAGGGAGGCGAAGGCCCCCCGTCCGAAAACGATCTTGTTGGCGCCGGTAAAGGAAAATGTCTTCATGGCCTGTTCTCCGTTCAGTGCTTTCTGGTTCTGCGGTTCTCCCGCTCCAAGGGAGCGGCCCTTCCCGACGATCCCCATTGCCGCTTTGCGGCCCGGCGGATCGCATCGAGGGGGACGATAGGGCCGTCAATCATGGTGTTCAATACGAGCTCAACGGCGGAAAGTCAAGACTTTTTGGCGACTTCGTCAAAAGCCGGCCCGACCGTTCAGGCCTCCTTGCCTTGGGACCGTCCCGCCCGCAACGACCCCGGAGCTTCTTCTCCTGGGGGATCGCTCCGGCGGACCTTATGGTCCCCGTACCACTCGATCTGCCGGCAGATTCCCCGGAGGATCTTGACCTCCCGGGCGAAGAGGGTCGTTCGCGCGAAGAGCCGGCGGATGTGCATCATCCAGTAGTCGGGATTCTCCGGATTGAGGAAGCCGATCGCCTGGAGGGTCGCCTTGAGCTGGATGTACATCCCCTCGAGTTCCCGGGAACTGGCGAGCTTGCCGACGGCCGGCGTCGATGGGTCCATGCGGGCGACGAGCAACTCGTAGCAGAGGACCATCACGGCATGGGAGAGGTTCAGGGATTTGAACCCTACCGTGGGAATCGTCACGAGCGTCTGACAGAACCGAAGATCGTCGTTGGTCAGCCCTGTATCTTCCGGGCCGAAGAGAAGGGCGATCTCGTTGTCCTGGGAAAGTCCCACAATGGTTTCGGCCATCCGGCGCGGGGTGACGACGGGTCCCCGGCCGGATCCCTGTCTGGCTGTCGTTCCGACGATCCAGGTGAAGCCTGCCAGGGCCTCGTCGAGGGTGTCGAAGTGGCGGATCCCGTTGACGATGTCCTTGGCAACATGGGTCGCCATCTGGCGGACGGCCTCGTCGTCGAGGTTGCGGTTCCCCACGACGATCATCTTGGAGAGGCCCATGTTCATGGCGCAACGGGCCGCGGAGCCGACATTGCCCGGAAATTTGGGGCCCTTCAGAACGATTGTGATGTTGCTGAGATTCGCCTGCATCGCCTTCAGGGTTTCACCCAGCGGGCCGCCACGAAGGCCCCGGAGGGTCTCCCCCGGCCCTCCTGTTCGAGCCGGTCCAGGTCCGCCGGATCGTCCTCATCCCCGAAATGGACCGCTGTCCGGCAGATGCCGTCGACAGGGCTGGAGGCCAGCAGTTGCTCAGGGGAACGGAAAAAGACGCGGTTGAAGATGGAATCGGGGTTTCGACGGGCCTTTGCCCGCCGACGGACCGACCAGGGGCTCAGGCTGTTGAGCGTCGCCACCACCACGACCCCGCCGGACCGCGTCACCCGGAAGAGCTCGGCGACGGCCTGTTTCTCGTCGGTGATGAATTCGAGGGCCGCCACGGAGACGGTCCTGTCGAAGGACCCTTCCGCAAAGGGAAGGGCCAGCATATCGGCCACCACGGCCCGGCCCGCAGGGACCGCCCTTTTCTCCGCGGCCCGGCGGAGCATGGCCTCCGAGATGTCGATCCCCACCACTTCCACGCCCCGGGCGACGAATTCCCGGGTGAAGATCCCGGTTCCGCTCCCGGCGTCGAGAAGCCGCTCCCCTGCCGAGGGTTCGAGCAGATCGATCAGCAGATCCCTCTCATGCCTCAGGACCGCCTCGCCCACCGGGGTCTCGAACCAGTGGTCGTAACGGTCAGGCCAATCATCGAAAAGTTGTCCTGTCCCCATATTGTCCAACCCGTCAAAAAAGTTCGTCTTCGTCAAGAAACACCCTGTCGGGACTTAACCCGACCTTATATAGATGTTCCATCACGGCGATGCAATGATAAAATGGTCCGGTTTTCCAGAGACGGTCCAGGGGGCGGTGTTTCACTTTGGGCCTGAAGCCGGGCTTGGCGCCATGCCTGGAGGAAAGGGTTGACAGGAGCGCCGCTCTCTGACACAAAGCGGGAATGGAAGAATCGCTGCGGCATATCCTGTTGGACGGCGCGTCGGCCATCGGCATCCCTCTGGGCGCGGAGGCGCCGAGCCTCTTTGATGCCTATCAGAGGGAACTCCTCCTCTGGAACCGGCGGATCAACCTCGTCTCGGAAAGATCCTCCCACCAAATCATGGTCCGCCACTTTCTAGATTCCCTGACGGCGGCGCCCTGGGTCGCCAATCCGACGGGGCTTCTGATCGACATCGGGAGCGGGGGCGGGTTTCCCGGCATCCCCCTGCGGATTGTCCTGCCCGACCTGCAGGTCTGGCTTGTGGAATCTTCAAGGAAGAAGACCTCTTTTCTCTCCCATGTCGTCCGGACCCTCGGTCTTCAGGGAGTCTCGGTGATCCGGGAACGGGTCGAGGTCCTGATCGGCGAGAAGGCCTGTGCCGGCTGCTTCGATACGGTTATCTCCAGGGCCGCCTTCAAGCTACCGGATCTTCTCAAGATGGCCTCCTTCTTCCTGAAACCGGGCGGCCGTCTGATCGCCATGAAGGGCGCCGATGTGCAGGAGGAGATGGAGGAGGCCGAGGCGGTCCTGAAGATGGCCGGCATGTCCCAGGCGGCCTGCCGGGACGTCTCCCTTCCCGGAATTAATTTATCAAGAAAAATAATTGCTTACGATCGCCTCTCGGGCTGAATTTTTCTATATTAAAAAAGCCGGTTTTATGGTACTTTCAGCCGCGGTTTGGCACTGATTTTGTGGCGGGGACGCTATCATTAAATGATTCGTAAAATCATATGCATGGCCAATCAAAAGGGGGGCGTGGGCAAAACCACGACGGCCATCAACCTATCGGCCTCTCTGGCTGCGGCGGAGAGGCCGACACTTCTGGTTGACTGCGACTCCCAGGGCAACGCCACCAGCGGTATGGGAATCGACGGCAAGGCCATCAAGGAGAGGAACCTCTACCACAGCCTTATCGGCCAGGTCCCTCTCAAGGATGTGATCGTCAAGACCCAGATCCCCCATCTGGACCTGCTCCCCGCCAATCAGGATCTGATTGGGATCGAGGTGGAGTTCATCTCCCTCGAGGACCGAGAGAAAAGGCTCCGCAGCCTGCTGCGAAACCTTGAGACGGCCTATGAGTACATCATCATCGACTGTCCGCCGTCTCTTGGTTTTCTGACGGTCAACGCCCTGGTGGCCTCGGATTACCTGCTCGTCCCCCTGCAGTGCGAGTACTTCGCCATGGAGGGACTGGGCCACCTGCTCAACACGATGGGTCTGGTGAAGGCGAGGCTGAATCCCACCCTGAGCCTGGGGGGGATCCTCCTGACCATGTACGACTCGCGGAACCTCCTGTCACGGCGGGTCAGCGAGGATGTACGCAACCATTTCGGGAACCGTGTCTTCAAGACGGTCATCCCGAGGAATGTGCGGCTTTCGGAGAGCCCCAGTCACGGACTGCCCATCATCCTGTATGACATCAAATCGCGCGGTGCGGTTTCCTATATGGAACTGGCCCAGGAGATCATGAACAACGGGAGGTTATGATGCCGCCAAAGCATTCGCTCGGCAAAGGTCTGGGGGCGATGTTTCCGGACCTTCTCAACAATATCGGCGACCGACCGGCGTTCATCCTCTGCGGAATCGAGGAATTGACCCCGAACCGGTTTCAACCCCGGCGTGACTTCAATGACGAGGATCAACGGGAACTGACCGCCTCGGTGAAGAAGAGCGGCATCATCCAGCCGATCATTGTCCGAAAGGTGGAAAAGGGCTATGAGATCATCGCCGGAGAGCGGCGTTGGCGGGCGGCGCAGGCGGCGGGACTCAAAGAGGTCCCCGTCGTCATCCGTACCGCAGAAGACCGCGATCTCGCCGAGTTGTCGCTGATCGAGAACATCCAGCGGGAGGCCCTCAATCCCATCGAAGAGGCCGACGCCTACCAGACCCTGATGACCCAGTTTTCCCTCTCCCAGGAGGAGGTCTCCTCGCGCGTCGGAAAGGACCGTTCCACCATCGCCAATACGGTCCGCCTGCTGAAGCTCCCCGAGGCCGTCAAGAAGGCGCTCATCGGAAGGGCCATTACGGCCGGACATGCCCGGGCGCTCCTGGCCTTGGACTCGGACGCCGATCAGATCGGCGTCCTGAAGACCATTGAACGGAAGGGACTCAATGTCCGTGAAACGGAGCGCCTCATTCAGAACATCAAAAAGGCCAGCACCCAAAAAAAGGCCCCGGCCAAGGATCCTTATCTGTCGGATCTGGAAAAAGAAATCTCTTCCCAACTGCTGACGGCGGTCCATATCCACGCTGGAAAAAAAGGCGGATCGATCGAGATCCGTTACAACAATGGGGAGGACTTGAACCGTCTGGTGACGGCGCTGCTTGACAGGAGCTAGGCGTTCCATGTTCTGAAACATTGTCCACAGGTGTGGATAAATCTGTTCATAGGGTTGTGAATTTTGGACATACTTTGGGATAAA
This sequence comes from Deltaproteobacteria bacterium, assembly GCA_021372415.1. GTDB lineage: Bacteria > Desulfobacterota > Syntrophia > Syntrophales > UBA5619 > JAKAFS01. The sequence goes on along the minus strand of JAJFUM010000378.1, from coordinate 11,029 downwards.
ACCGTAAAGATTATTAAGGAAAAGCTTAGCCAGCAGAATTTTGAAACCTGGATCCGTCCGATTCGGATCGCCGCCATGGAGGCGGATCAGGTTCGGTTGGCCGTCCCCAACCGTTTCTTCAAGGACTGGCTGATCGAAAACTACCTGGATCTGATTCGGGAATCGATGCGGGTGGCGGCGGGCGTTAATTTTCACGTGGATATCCTGGTCGACCAGGAGACACGGCAGGAGACATCCGTGAACGTGGAGGAGCCCGCACAGGCCCTTAAGAAAGAGTCGCCGAACCGGCTGGCCAGGCCCAAGGCCAACACCACCTTGAACCCCAATTACAGCTTCGATCGGTTCGTCGTTGGGGGTTGCAACCAATTCGCCCACGCCGCCTCCGTGGCCGTCGCCGACCAGCCTGCGAAGAACTACAACCCCCTGTTCATCTACGGCGGCGTCGGCCTGGGGAAGACCCACTTGCTCAACGCCATCGGTCTCAAGACACAGAAGTCCTTCCCGGACATGAATGTGGTGTACGTCTCGGCCGAGGTGTTCATGAACGAGCTGATCAACTCGATCCGCTATGACAAGATGCCTAAGTTCCGTGAGAAATTCAGGAACATCGACTGTATGTTGATCGACGACATCCAGTTTATCGCCGGCAAGGAAAGGACCCAGGAGGAATTTTTCCACACCTTCAACACCCTCCACGACGCCGGCAAGCAGATCGTTGTAACCAGCGACAAATTTCCTAAGGACATCCCAAATCTTGAAGAGAGGCTCCGCTCAAGGTTCGAATGGGGCCTGATCGCCGACATCCAGCCCCCGGAGATCGAAACCAAGATCGCCATCCTTGAGAAAAAGGCCCATGAGAACAATATTTCCCTTCCCAGCAATGTGGCCCTTTACATCGCTTCACAGCCGGAGACCAACATCCGTGAAATCGAAGGCTACCTGGTCCGGATTGCCGCCTACTCCTCACTGACCGGGAAGGAAATCGACATGGACTTGGTCAAGGTGGTCCTTAAAAAGCTCCTCCGTCAGGAAGAAAAAAAGGAGGTCTCGATTGAAGAGATCATCAAGGCTGTCTCTTCTAAATTCAACATCAAAATTTCCGACATCAAGTCTCAGAAAAAAAACAAGAATCTCGTCATGGCCCGGCAGATTTCCATGTTCCTGTCCCGGGAGATCACCAGCGCATCGTTCCCTGATATTGGGGAAAAGACCGGAGGAAGGGACCATTCAACCGTCATCTATGCCAACAATAAGGTCAGAAAGATGATAGAGAAAGACAAGACGGTTCGGGACATCGTGGAGGATCTCCAGGAGACGCTTCTTCACAAGGCTTGAAGGCGGAAGAGTCGATTCATCGACAGCGCTTCGATTGTAGAATGACAGGATATTAAAGGAGGAAAGTTCTCTATGAACAGTGTACACAGGCTCTACTATTACTACTGTTTTTTATAAATATAGAAAAATTTTTAACTCTATAAACTGTTTGTGGAGTGGAAAGGATGGGGGCTGAGATGGAATTTAATGTCAAAAGGGATGTGTTTCTGGAGGCTATTCAGAAGACGCTGGGGATTGTAGAGAAGAAGACGACCATGCCGATCCTGAGTAACCTTCTGGTTCGGACGCTGTCGAACCGAATCAGGATCATGGCGACGGACCGGGAGATTGGCCTGGTGGCGGACTATGAGGCGGAGATCATCCGGGAGGGGGACATCACGCTTTCCGCCAGGAAACTCCATGAAATGGTTCGGGAGATTCAAGGGGACACGATCCATGTGGCCAAGAACGAAAGGGATGTTGTGGTTTTGACCTGTAACAAGGCTGTCTATCGGATTCCCGGGATCCCGGCGGATGAGTATCCTGCGGTGACCGATGGGGATGATCTGCCGATGTCTAAGATTAAAGGGAATTTGTTGAGGGAGATGATCCGCAAGACGGCCTTTGCCATGTCCACCGATGAGATGAGAAAGAATCTGAACGGTGTGCTTCTGGAAACTGAAAAGATTGATGAAAACGTGTGGCTCCGTATGGTGGCCACGGATGGACACCGTTTGGCCATGTCGAAGATGGATACGGGAGATCAGGACTTTATGGTCTTGGAGAAGGGAGTGATCATCCCCAGGAAGGGGCTCGTGGAGATCCGAAGGCTTCTAGAGGATGAGCCCGGGGAAGTGATGCTGGGTGTCCGCAAAGGGACCTGCGTGATCAAGACCGATCACATCCTTTTGAAGGTCAGTCTGATCGAAGGGGAATATCCTGATTACCGGCGTGTGATTCCATCGGAAAAAGGGGTGGTGGTGGGATTGGAGAAGGACAAGCTCATCCATGCCCTGCGTCGGATGAGTGTCATATCCTCAGATCGGTATAACGGAGTGATCATTACGCTCTCAAACAATGGGATCCAGTTGAATTCCACAAATCCCGATGTGGGGGAGGCCAAGGACGAGATTGATGTGGACTATCATGGGGAGGAACGGAGCGTCGGTTACAACGTCACATACCTTGCCGATGCCATTGAGGTTGTTGATGAGGAGCGAGTGGAATTTGAGATCGGGGCTGGCATGAAGCCTGGAGTGATCCGGGCGGCAGAAAACGCCAACTACTTTTGCATCGTCATGCCGTTGAAATTGTAGAAGGGATGAAACAGGTATAATTTTAATGGAAGATACGGAGAGCAAGGACCAAAAAGAGCAAACAGCGGAAAGTTACGGGGCTGACAGTATCAAGGTCCTCGAGGGGCTGGAGGCGGTTCGGAAGCGTCCGGCCATGTATATCGGGAGCACTGGGAAGGATGGTCTCCACCACTTGGTCTATGAAGTGGTGGACAACAGTGTTGACGAAGCCTCCGCAGGATTCTGTGACACGATCTGCGTCCGGATTCGGATCGACAACAGCATCACCGTCGAGGACAACGGTCGCGGCATTCCGGTGGATATCCATAAGACGGAAGGGGTTTCGGCGGCCGAGGTGGCCCTGACGAAACTCCATGCCGGTGCGAAGTTTTCCAACGACAGCTACAAGATCTCCGGGGGTCTCCACGGGGTGGGGGTTTCCTGCGTCAACGCCCTCTCCACCTATCTGGAACTGGAGGTCCGCAGGGACGGCGGTGTCTATGCCCAGTCCTACACCCGCGGCGTTCCGACGGCCCCCCTGGAGATGATCGGCAAGACCAAGAGCCGGGGAACAAAGATCACCTTCAAACCGGACGACACCATTTTCGAGGAGATCGAGTTCAGCTACGATACCCTCTCCAACCGTCTGCGGGAACTGGCCTTCCTGAACTCCGGGGTCAAGATCACCCTGATCGACGAGCGGGAAGACAGGCAGAGCGAATTCTTCTACAAGGGGGGCATCGTCTCATTCGTCGAATACCTCAACCGCAACAAGAAGGTCCTCCACAAGAACCCGATTTACATCACCGGCTCAAAGGAGGACTGCCAGGTGGAGGTGGCCCTCCAGTACAACGACACCTATACGGAAAACATCTTCTCATTTGCCAACAGCATCAACACGACCGAGGGCGGGACCCACATGATCGGATTCCGTTCCGCCCTCACCAGGGCCTTCAACAACTACGCCACGACGAGCAACATCCTGAAGAACGGCAAGGAGTCTCTCAAAGGGGAGGACCTCCGGGAGGGCCTGGCCTGCATCATCAGCATCAAGATCCGCAACCCCCAGTTCGAGGGACAAACCAAGACGAAGCTTGGAAACAGCGAGGTCAAGGGGCTCGTCGAGGGAATCGTCTACGACAAGATCAGTTCGTACCTCGAGGAGAACCCCGGCATCGCCAAACAGCTCCTGGGCAAATGCCTTGAGGCATCCCGGGCCAGGGAGGCGGCCCGGCGTGCCCGTGAACTCACGCGGCGCAAGACAGCCTTGGAGGTCGGCGCCCTGCCCGGAAAGCTCGCCGACTGCCAGGAAAAGGACCCCGCCCGCAGCGAGCTCTACCTCGTTGAGGGGGACTCCGCCGGCGGCTCCGCCAAACAGGGTCGGGACAGGAAGAACCAGGCGATCCTGCCCCTGCGCGGCAAAGTCCTCAATGTGGAGAAGGCCCGCTTCGACAAGATGCTTCAGAACGAGGAGCTCAAGGTGATCATCACCGCCCTCGGGACCGGGATTGGCCAGGAGGACCAGGACATCAGCCGGCTGCGCTACCACAAGGTTATCATCATGACCGATGCCGATGTGGACGGCTTGCATATCCGGACTTTGCTTCTGACTTTCTTCTTCCGCCAGATGAAGGAGGTCATCGAAAGGGGTTACCTCTACATCGCCCAGCCGCCCCTCTTCAAGATCAGCGACCGCAAACAGGAGATCTACATCCACAACGAAGAGACGATGAAGAACCACATCCTGGACAACGGCGTTAACCGCATCCGCCTGACAACGGGCAACGGAAACCCGCAGACCTTCACCGGCACGCGTCTTTTGGCGATCATCCGCAAGGCGATGCGGATCGAGACGATCCTCGACCGCTTCGAACGGGAGGGGATGAACCGGGACCTGATCCGCATCCTGGCCGGCGACCCGGCCCTGGCAGAGGAGGACTTCCGGACCGAGGAGTCCCTGACGAAGGTGGCCAGCCGCACGGCGGTGGCGGTGGGGGAACGGATCGAGGGTTACACCACGGAGATGGACCAGGAACACGGGCGCTGGAAGATGGTCTTCCGCGTCCGGCGCAACGGCCATACCCAGACCACCTGCATCGACCGGGACATCCTCAAGCTTCCGAAGTTCCTGGAGCTCAAGTCTCTCCTGACCCAGGTGGCCGTCCTCGGCGAGCCCCCCTACCGGATTTCCCTGGAAGAGGGTGAGGAGACCGCCGCCAAGGCCTTCGAGACGGCCGACAGCATGGTCGCCCTGATCGACAAAGTGATCGGCGCCGGCAAGAAGGGGTTCACCGTCCAGCGCTACAAGGGCCTCGGCGAGATGAATCCCGAGCAGCTCTGGGAGACGACGATGAATCCGGAGAAGCGGACGCTCCTGCAGGTCCACATCGAAGACGCTGTCGCTGCCGATGAGATCTTCACGACCCTCATGGGAGATCAGGTGGAGCCCCGGCGCGATTTCATCTACAAGAACGCCCTCTATGCCTCGAATCTGGACGTGTAGGGCCTCCCGATTGCCGGGAGCCAGCCCTCTTGCGGCCTGAGGCAGGAAGAGGGCGTTTTGCCCGAGGGGCAAGGACAAGGAGAAGCCAGGATTCATGGATCAGCTTTACGAGAAGAACATCGCGGTGAACATCGAAGACGAGATGAAGAAGTCTTACATGGACTACGCGATGAGCGTTATTATCGGCCGGGCCATCCCCGACGTCCGGGATGGCCTGAAGCCCGTCCACCGGCGGGTTCTCTTCGCCATGAACGAGATGGGGAACCGCTGGAACAAGCCCTACAAGAAATCGGCGAGGATCGTCGGGGACATCATCGGTAAGTATCATCCCCACGGGGACGCCGCAGCCTACGACACGATCGTCCGGATGGCCCAGGACTTTTCCATGCGCTACCTGCTGGTCGACGGCCAGGGGAACTTCGGCTCCGTCGACGGGGACCCCCCGGCGGCCATGCGTTACACGGAGGTCCGGATGGCCAGGATCTCCGAGGAGATGCTGGCCGACCTGGAGAAGAACACCGTCGATTTCATGCCCAACTATGACGAGTCCATGGAGGAGCCGACGGTCCTCCCGGCGAAGATCCCTCTCCTCTTGCTCAACGGCTCCGCAGGGATCGCCGTGGGTGTGGCCACGAACATCCCGCCCCACAACCTCTCGGAGGTGATCGACGGGACCATCGCCATGATCCGCGACCCAGAGATCAGCGTTGACGGCCTGATCCACTACATCAAGGGCCCGGACTTCCCGACGGCCGGCTTCATCAACGGCCGGGAAGGGATCCTCTCGGCCTACCGGACGGGACGGGGAATCATCCGGATGCGGGCCCGGGCCCTGATCGAGAAGAACGCCCGGAACGACCGGGAGAGCATCGTCGTGACGGAGCTTCCCTACCAGGTCAACAAGGCGAACCTTATCGAGAAGATCTCGGAGCTGGTCAAGGAGAAGAAGATCGAGGGGATCGCGGACCTGCGCGACGAATCGGACCGCGAGGGGATTCGCATCGTCATGGACCTCAAAAGGGACGAGGCCTCGGCGATCATCCTGAACCAGCTCTACAAGCACACCCAGATGGAGTCCACCTTCGGGATCATCATGCTGGCCATCGACAACGGCCAACCCCGGGTCTTCAACCTCAAGGAGGTCCTCCAGAGCTTCGTCGAGTTCCGCAAACAGGTCGTCGTCCGCCGGACGACCTTCGATCTGGCCAAGGCACGGGAGCGGGCCCATATCCTTGAAGGACTGATCATCGCCCTGGACCGGATCGACGAGGTCATCGCCGTCATCAGGGCCGCCGCCAATCCCCAGGAGGCCGCAACCGCCCTCTGCAGCCGCTTCGGCCTCAGCGACGCCCAGGCCAAGGCAATTCTCGACATGCGCCTCCAGCGCCTGACCGGACTCGAGCGGGACAAGATCGACGCCGAGTACGCCGAGATCTCCGCCCTGATCCACAAACTCCAGGGGATCCTCGACGACCCGCAGAAGGTCCTGGACGTGATCGTCGAGGAGCTTACCGAGATCAAAGGCCGCTTCGGGGACGAGCGTCGCACCGAGATCGTCCACAGTTCCGAGGATATCGACATCGAGGACCTGATCGTCGAGGAGGACATGGTCGTCACCGTCTCCCACGCCGGCTACATCAAGCGGAACCCCGTCAGCCTCTATAAGAGCCAGCGCCGGGGCGGCAAGGGAAAGATCGGGATGGGGACCAAGGAGGAAGACTTCGTCGAGAGGATCTTCATCGCCTCGACCCACCACTACGTCCTGGTCTTCACCACCAAGGGCCGGGTCTACTGGCTCAAGGTCTACCAGATCCCCCAGGCCGGACGGGCCGCCAAGGGGAAGGCGATCGTCAACTTGATCAACATGGTCGAAGGGGAGCGGGTCGCCGCGGTCCAGGCCGTCCGGGAATTCACCGGGGACAAGTCCGTGGTCATGGTGACCCGCCTGGGGACGATCAAGAAGACGGAGCTTTCGGCTTTCTCGAACCCCAGGGCGGGCGGGATCATCGCAATCTCCATTGACGAGGGGGACGAACTGATCGACGTCCAGCTCACCATGGGTGGCCAGGACATCTTCCTGGGGACCCGGAAGGGCAAGTCGATCCGCTTCAAGGAGGACGACGTTCGCGACATGGGCCGGACCGCCCGCGGCGTCCGCGGGATCCTGATGGCCCCGGACGACCGGGTCGTCGGGATGGAGATCCCCAGCGAGGGGAACTCGATCCTTACCGTCTCCGAGAAGGGCTACGGCAAGCGGACCGATATCGCCGAGTACCGCCTCCAGACCCGGGGCGGGAAGGGAACGATCAACATCAGGACCGCCCCCAAGGTAGGAGATGTATCCGGAATCCTCCAGGTCACCGGCAGTGAGGATATCATGCTGATCAGCGACGCGGGCCGGATCGTCCGGATGAAGGCCGAGGAGGTGCGGGTCATCCACCGAAGCACCCAGGGGGTGCGCCTGATCGACCTGGACGAGAACGAGAAGCTTGTCGGCGTCGCCCGGGCCGAGCGTGAGGAGGAGCGGGAGAACGGCTCCGCTCCGGTCCCCCTCAACGGGGCAACGATGCCCGGTGAGGCTGAGGACGCGGTGGAAGTGGAAGAAGAGGATCCGACAGAGGCTTGACAATGAGCAGGGCCCGGGGGATCACGGTCATTTGCTGCCTGGCGGCGGTCTTCTGCCTGCTGGCAGGCTGCATGCCGAAGGAGGTCGTCCCGCCCACGCCGCCGAAGCCGGCGAAGGTCGCCGTCGTCCTCGGGGCCGGGGCCTCCAAGGGCTTCGCCCATGTGGGCGTGCTGAAGGTCCTGGAGACCCATAAGGTCCCGATCCACCTCATCGTCGGGACGAGCGCGGGAAGCTTCGTCGGGAGCCTCTACGCCTACGGCTTCGACGCATTCCAGCTCCAGAGGATGGCCCTGGAGCTCCAGAAAGACGACGTGGTCGATCTGATCGTTCCCGACAATGGGTTCATCCGCGGGGAGAAGCTGGAGACCTACGTCAACCGCATGGTCCGACAGTCCCCCCTGGAAAAGCTCCGGATCCCCTTCAGGGCCGTGGCAACGAATCTCCAGAGCGGCGAGGAGACGGTCTTCGTGACGGGGAACACCGGGAAGGCCGTCCGTGCGAGCTGTTCCGTCCCCGGGGTCTTCCAGCCTGTCCGGATCGGGGACAAGACCTACGTGGACGGCGGTGTGGTGAGCCCCGTCGCCGTAGAGGCGGCCCGCAGGGCCGGGGCCGATGTGGTCATCGCCGTGGACATCTCCGGCGGCGTCGGGGGGACCGTCCCCCAGGGGACCCTGGACACGATCCTCCAGTCGATCGACATCATGTACGCCAAGATCGCCGCGGCACAGATCCGGAACGCCGATGTGGTCATCGCCCCGAAGGTGGGCCATATCGCCTCGGGCGACTTCGAGAGGCGCAACGAAGCGATCCTCGAGGGGGAAAGGGCCGCCGTCCAGGCCATGACCCGGATCCAGGAGATCCTCGCCAGGCTCCGCCAGGAAGGGCGCCTGCCCTAGAATGTCAACGACTTCGCCCCGTCCATCCTGACCGCCCCATGCCGAGCATCGCATGGCGGCATGGACAAGCACGACCATGGTTATCGAAGTTCGCGCTTCAGAAACGCCGCGACAGTCTCGGCAAACTCCGAAGGCTTTTCCCACATGGGGCTGTGGCCGCAGCGGGCGATGACCTCGATGCTGCTGTTCGGCAGGGCATCGCTCATCGCGACGGCCTGGTCGAAGGTGCCGAAAGGGTCGTGCGTGGTCACGACGATCAGGACCGGGGCCCGGACGGCCTCATGCCGCGGGACCGGTATGGCCGGGGTGATGTAGTTCGCCCTCAAGGTTTCACGCAGGGCGGTATTGCTTGCCTGCAGGCCGACCTCGACAAAACGGTCGATATCCTTCGGGGTCACATGGGCCGCATCGAAATAGCGCGGAATGACCGCGGAAAAGAGCCTGCGGTTGGCCTCGGCGGATCCGTAGCCCTGGATGCGCTGTTCCACGGCGGACGACAGGCCCTTGGGCGGCGCTGTGGCGGCGAAGGTGTTGGCGAGGACCAGGGCCAGGACGCGCTCGGGATGACGAGCCGCGAAGTGCTGGAGCACCAGGCCGCCGAAGGAATGGCCGACCAGAACGGCCCGCGACAGACCCAGGGCGTCCATGAAGGCCCCGATATCGTCCGCCAGTTCCGGGCAGCCATAGCCGGTCTCGGGCTTTTCGGAGCGGCCAAAGCCGCGGAGGTCCAGGGCGAACAACCGGCAGTCAGCAGGAAACAGCGGCAGCACCTTTTCCCAAACCGCCGACGACATGCCGTAGCCGTGCACCAGGACCACGGGGACGCCCCCGGCCCCCGAGGTTTCGTAGTGGAGACGGACCCCGCTGGCCAGGCGGATCTCGGCCCCCTGGGCGGATGGAAGCATGCCCCAGCATCCTGCCGCCAAGGCGAGTATCAAGAACTTACCGAATCTTTTCATGACCGATCTCCATGTCGGGAATTCATTTTTCACGCTTCGGGTTCCGTTTTACCGCCAGCAGCTGCATGACATCTGCCACGTCCCCGTCGGTGTCGACTGCAAGAAGCAGCCATTTCCCGTCGTGATAGGTTGTGGCGTCGTCGTATTTCCTTTGGGTGTTGGTCGATAGACGGTTCTTCATGGCCTCAACTTTGGCCCGTTCCTCTGCGCCGAAAACGATGAGCACTTGAAAGCGATTCTTCTCCGGGATCAACGTGCAGAAAGACCTGCCCTTCTTGTTTCGGAGGGCCCAGCCGTGTTTTTTGCCGCCGAAAAGCCACTCCGGGGTAAAGACATTCGGGTAACATTGCCCGATCAACTGCATGACAAGCTTCCAGTATCGGTGGGCTTTTGGGCCCATCCATGTTTCCATCTCCGCATCTCCCGGCGGGTTGTCGGGTTGCGTCATCCGGATGACGGGTTCGCCCATAGATTTTTCTTAATCTCTAATTTCGGAGCCTTTTTCCTTTGCCGGCCCGGAAAGCGCGGTCGGGCACGCCGCTTCGGAAGCATTGCGGCGAGTATCCATTCTACCACGGATCTTTTCGGCGTTCTCTGCAAAAGAGGCATCGCGTGGTCCAGAACCCTCTCGGCGAGCGGCCAATAGGGGGTTGACATCGCCGTCTGTTGGATTACAATAACAAATTGCGTGAGAAAGGAACAGAATGTCACAGCCATCCTCCGGATAAAGCCATTTCAGGACAACTTCCTATGGATTATTCTTATTCTGCCGGCATTGACATCGGTTCAACCACCCTTAAGCTGGTCGTCTGCGATCAGGAAGGTCAAATCCGTTTTTCCGGGTATCGGCGGCACCATGCCCAGACACTCGCCGCCCTCCGGATGCTGCTGGCCGATGTCCGCCAGGCGCTGGGGGACTGCACCCTGGCCGCCGTCCTGACTGGTTCGGCCGGCATGGGGGTGGCCGACGCCTTTGGGTTCCCCTTTGTCCAGGAGGTGGCCGCCGCCGCAAGGCTGATCCGGCAGCGATGGCCGGACGTCCGGACGCTGATCGAAATCGGCGGGGAGGATTCCAAGATCGCCTTCTTCGACGACCAGTTCCAGCCCGACATCCGCATGAACGGCAACTGCGCCGGCGGGACGGGGGCCTTCATTGAATCCATGGCCCTCCTGATGGATATCCCTCTGGAGGAGTTCGACCGGCTGGCCGGGCAGAGCACCCGGCTCTATCCCATCGCTTCCCGCTGCGGGGTCTTCGCCAAGACGGATATCCAGGCATTGCTCGCCAATCGGGTCCCCCGGGAGGATGTCGCGGCGTCGGTCTTCCATGCGATGGCCCTCCAGGTGATCTCCGCCCTTGCACGCGGTTCCGAGGTCCGGGGGAAGGTGCTGTTCGCGGGCGGGCCGTTGACCTTCTTCCCCTGCCTGCGCAAGGC
>JAJFUM010000364.1 GCA_021372415.1 Deltaproteobacteria bacterium | reverse complement strand
GCGGCGGCGATCACCATGGGGTTGGACTCGGCGATCATCGATCCTACGGACAAGCAACTCTACGCCATGCTCAAGGCCGTCACCATGGTTGCCGGCAAGGACGACTTCTGTATGGAGTACATCGGCGCATTCCGGGAAGGTCGCATCGAATAGAATCAACGACCGACCCTCGTCTGACCGATAAAGAGGAACGGGAGGCAAGGATGGGTAGAGAACCGAAGCCGGATTTCGAGAGGTACATGACGGCGCTCCATTGCGAGGAGCCCGACCGGGTGCCCCTGGGAGACTGGCACGTGGACCAGAGACCCAAAGAGGCGTTCCTGGGAAGGCCGGTCAGGACCCTGCAGGACTACGTGGATTTCTGGTATACGGCGGGCTTTGATTTCGTGACATCTTCCTCTGGCATCCTGGAACCGGTCCGGCCGCCCGAAGGGATGACGCTGAAGGGCGAAGGGGTACGCACCGAGTATGGGGACAGGGTTTCCCGGGAGTGGGCGTATACCCATGAAGGGGTCATCACGAGCTGGGAGAGTTTCGAGAAGTTCAAGTGGCCCAGGGCGGACGATTTTGAGCTGTCGAAGTGGGGCGTCTTCGACCGAATCCTTCCCAAGGGGATGAAGGCGATTCTCCTCCTTGGGAAGATCTATACCCCGGCCTGGATGTACATGGGGGCCGAAACCTTTTTCAACGCCTTGGAGCAGGACGAGGAACTGGTGGGGGCGATCATCAACAAGATCGGCGAGATCCAGTATCAGACCTTCCTGCGGGTCATCGAACACCCCTGCGTGGGCGCCGTGATCAACCCCGACGACATCGCCTTCAATACGGGGCTTCTGGTCCATCCCAAATATCTGCGCAAGCATGTTTTCCCCTGGTACAAGAAGATGGGCCAGATCTGCCGGGAAAAAGGCCTTGGTTTTGTCTTGCACAGCGACGGCGACTGCACCGAGGTGATGGATGACCTGATCGACTGCGGGTTCCACGGCTTCAATCCTGTCCAGCCCAACGCCATGGACATCGTCGAGGTGAAGAAACGGTGGGGGAAGAAGCTCTGCCTCATCGGCAACATCAACCTCGATTCGACCCTGACGCTGGGGACGCCCGAGGACGTCCGGGCCGAGGTCTATGAGCGGATCCGGACGATCGCTCCGGGCGGCGGCTACATGGTGGCCTCTTCAAACTCCATCACCGACTATGTCCCCGTGAAAAACATGCGGGCCCTGCTCGATGCTGCCTATGAATTCGGAAAGTACCCGATCCGTCTCGAGGAGGGGGGGGTCAAGGGAAAGATCTGGACCTCCCAGACGAAGACCCGCAGGAGCGAAACGACGAAGGTAAAGACAGGCCTGGATGTGGAGGCCTACGCCGAGGCCCTGATCGCCAACGATGTCCCCAGGCTGATCGACATGATGCAGAGGGAGATCGACGGCGGCGTGGCGGTGCAGGAAGTGGTGTCCCGGGGGATGATCCCCGCGATCACGATCACCGGCGAAATGTTCCAGAACGGTCAGATCTACATCCCCGAGATGATGTTTGCGGCGCGGGCCATGGCAAAGGCGTTGGACCACTTCAAGGTGATCCTGGCCGGGAAAGGGGAGTCGCGGCCGCTGCGAAAGGTCGTGATCGGGACCGTGTATGGAGACCTGCACGACATCGGCAAGAACCTGGTGTTGATGATCCTCCAGGGGCAGGGGTTCCAGGTGGAGGACCTGGGGGTATCGGTGAGTACGGAGAAGTTCATTCAGGCGGTCAGGGACGGGAAGCCCGATATCCTGGCAATGAGCGCCCTGCTGACCACGACGATGGTCGAGATGAAGAACACGATCGATGCCCTCAAGTCAGAAGGACTTCGGGGTGACGTCAAGATCATCGTGGGCGGCGCTCCCGTGACGCCGGCATTTGCCGCGCAGATCGGCGCCGACGGCAATTCCTATGATGCTCCGGGTGCGGCAAAGCTCTGCCTGGAGCTGCTTCGTTGAGTTGTACGACGCGACCGGAGCGGCCTGCAGGCCCCTTTCCGGATCGCGCTGGAATTTCATCGGTTGCGATGAAGACCAAGGGATGACCCGGCAGCGGTTGCCGGATCAGAAATGTTTTTCACAGAATGAAGGAGGATGTGGCATGAGAAAGAAAGGGTTGTTTCTAGTGGCTTTACTGACGGCGCTTTGCTTTACTTCGGTCGCTTGGTCGGCGTCGCCCCAGTGGACGTGGCGGATGCAGGTCATCCATAGCAACGCCCATTCCGACTTCGCCCAGAACGTGCAGACGGCCGAAGACATCATGAAGGCCACGGGCGGAAGGCTCCAGATCAAGGTCAGCCCGAACGGCACCTTTGCCCCCAGCCTGGAGGCCTTCCAGGCCTGCGGCGACGGCGTCTTCGAGATGCACTCGAGCTGGCCGGTATACGCCAAAGGGGTGGAGTACGCCTTCCTGCCCCTGTCCACCATGGGCCTTGGGCTTGACGCCCATGACCGGTGGGTCTGGGTCTACGAGTTCGGCGGATGGAACCTGCTTCAGAAGGCTTTCGACAAGATGAACCTCAAACTCCTGGCCGTTGAGATCTGGGGGACCGAGATCATGATGGCGAACAAGCCCTACAAGAGCGTTGCCGAGATGAAGGGCCGCAAGATGCGGACCTCCGATCCCCGGCTCCTGGCCAAGTACGGTGTGGCCGGCATCACGCTGCCGCTTGAGGAGGTGTTCACGGGCCTCCAGACCGGCACGGTCGACGCAGCAGAGTTTGGACATCTCAAATACAACGAGGGCCTCGGCCTGACCGATATCTCCAAGTACGGGATCTTCCCGGACTTCTGGAACGGCCACTTCATCACGACCGTCGTGGTCAACAAGAGCGCCTGGGCGAAGCTGCCCCCGGACGTCCAGACCGTCGTGGAACTGGCTTTCAAGGCCCGCGAGCACCAGCACTGGACCAAGAGCCAGTACCTGAGCGCCGTGGCCATGCGCGATCTAACGGCGAAGAAGAAGATGACCTTCATGCGGATGGACAAGGCCCCCTTCATCGAACTGCGCAAGCAGATGTACGCCATCGAGCAGGAGGACGTCAAGAAGTACGGCGGCCTCACCGCGGAAACCTACAATTCGATCTACAAATTCATGGAAGTCTGGTACCCCTACAAAACCATCGCTGCCTGGTGGGGTGACGGCTTGACGCCAGAGCAACAGATGGGATTCAAGCCCGGAACGTACAAATAATCTTCCGGATCAGAAGATCTGTGGGTAAACCGGTGCAGCCGTCGCGTCGCGACCGGCGTGCGGCTGCACCCCTTTTGAACGGCAAGAGGAGCGGTAAAACATGATTGCGAAAATCGATAAGTTGCTAAAGGGGATTGACTCCCTGAGCGTCTGGGCCGGGAAGATCTTCAGCCTGCTCGTTCTTCCCATCATCGTCCTGGAAGCCGTGGAGTCGTTCCTCAGGTACATCTTCCAGCGCCCGACCGACTGGAGCTGGGAACTGGCGGCCATGCTCTTCGGCGCCTGCTTCATGATGGGCGGGGCCTGGGTGCTCAAGGAGAACAACCACGTCCGCACGGACGTCTTCTACAACAACCTTTCCAGGAAGGGGAGGGCCTATTTCGATCTATTCTTCTTCACGACGGTCTTTTTCGTCTTCAGCGGCGTCATGGTTTGGAAGATGGGGGCGAACGCGATCTACTCGGTCAGCAT
>JAJFUM010000349.1 GCA_021372415.1 Deltaproteobacteria bacterium | reverse complement strand
CGTGACGCTTCCGACCTCGGGAGGATTCGGCTTGGCCATCTACGTGAGGCTCCGACTGCCCGGAAAGTAACGCGAGGCGCTCGGGACGGCAATACCGGAAACTTCCCCCACCTCGTCGATCGTCTCGCGTCCGGCCTTCCGGACCTGGATGGCGATGGCCCACGCCATGATGGTGTCGTCGTGGCATCCGGCCCTGGCCTGCCACTTCCCGTCCACGAGGGCGAAGGTCAGGCACTCCTGGAGGAGCGTCCGGTCCCGCACTGGCATGAAGTGCTCCTCGATCGCCTCCCGGATCTCGTCGAGCATGACAGGCCGCGTCTTCGGGTTCGTGGTCCAGCCCGGCTCCTTCCGGAGCTTCCCGGACCCGTCGGTAGAGGCGAAATGGAAGATGCGCGGGTACCCGAGCTCGACGGCTGCCACGTGGATCACCGTGTGGCCGTGGTTCTCCCGCTCGATGCCCCACAGGGCGTTGTTGTACCGAACGCACATGGTCGCCGTGCGCTTGGCGAACTCCTTGGGTGGGATCTTCCCGCGGAGCACGGCGACCTGGCGCATCTCGGCGTCGAGGATC
The DNA here is from genome assembly GCA_021372415.1 of Deltaproteobacteria bacterium. Taxonomy (GTDB): domain Bacteria; phylum Desulfobacterota; class Syntrophia; order Syntrophales; family UBA5619; genus JAKAFS01. Next base: position 2,375 of record JAJFUM010000349.1, on the reverse strand, counting down.
GCGGACACGGCGTCGTCCCCCCCCTCCTTACCGCCGGCGCTGTCCGACCCGCAGAAGTACTGCATCCCGGGCCGCGGGGGCTCGAACTCCACGTAGTCCAGGCCGCCCTCCGGGACCTCTCGGGGGGGCAGCCCCTGCAGCATGGCCTTGACCATGGCCCCGTTGAAGAACCCGGACCCGCCGACCAGGAAGCAGGACCCCGGATCCTCGGGATACTCCTGGGGGGCCAGCTTCTTGAGCTCCGCCCACTTCGCGCGCCTCCACGCGAGCTGGCGAGGGCAGAGCCCGTGGCGGGCCGCCAGGTCGCGCTCCTCCTCGGTGGGCTCGAATCCCTCCGGGACGTCGGCCGAGTTGTCCGGATCGGCCCACCAGGGGAAGAACAGGGGGGTCCAGGGCCCCACGCCCTTCTCGGCGTCCTGCCACATCTCGTAGAACATCCCGCCCACGCCGTTCGGGGTCGTCTCCGCGACGACCTCCCCGTGGGACGTGGCCTCGAGGATGCCGGCGAGGAGGTTCCGGTTGTCGTCGTAGTCCCCCGGCCACCAGGCGACCTCGGACAGGTGCGCCCGCTGGATGGTGGCGGACCTCCCGAACCGCTTGTTGCCGGCCGTCCCGATGTAGAAGAGGGAGTGCCGGCCGGGGAAGTTGAGCTCGCGCTTGTTGTGCTCGGTCAGGCGCCGCGGCCGCAGGAACGGGGGCATGCGCTCGTAGAAGAAGTCGGCGATCCGGAAGATGACCTCCGTGGACTTGTCGTCGTGGGCGAGCGTCACCAGGGAGCGGTTGTCCCTGAACGACGCGGTCAGGTAGGAGACGGCCTGCTCGAGGGTGGTGACCCCGCAGCGCCGGCTCTTCAGGACCAGGTACCGGGGAGGGCGGCCGCGGGAATAGGACTCACGCTTCTTCTGGAGGATCGCCCGCTGGATCGGGTTGAACCGGAGCGGCACCTCCCGCCCCGCCTTGTCCACCACCCGGAGGAGCTGCTCCGCGTACCGGATCGGGTTCGCCACCACCTTCCCCGCCGCCTCCATCCATCCAGAGGGGAGGCTCGATCCTGGGCCCTGGGGCTGGCTGCCCGGATCCGGCGCCGGCGGGGGTGTCTGGTCCTGGTCTGGCATCGGCGGATCCTCCCGCGCCCTGCGGCCCGTTGATGTTGCGGACGAGCTGGTCCATGGCCGCCGCCAGCTTCTCCCCGATGTCCCCGGTAACGTCCAGGGCCTGCTTCTGCAGGCCGTCGTGGCGGTTCCAGATGTCGTCGGCGTTCTTCCCCGTGATCGCGTGCAGGATCCGGGTCAGGACGAACAGCCTCCGCCCCGTCATCTTGCCGGACTTGATCTTGCGTCGGAGATCATCCACGGAGGTGACCTCGGCCAGGGCGTCCCGAAGCTCCATGGCCAGCGACACGTTCAGGTGGGGCTTCCCTCCGGGGTTCCCGGAGACGCCCTTGACCAGCTTCATCCCCTTGGCGAGATTGGCCAGGCTGTTGGGGTGCATGGGCTTCCGTCGCCCTGACGGATTATTCTTGCTCATATCTCACCCTCATGTCCTTGACCGCCTCGGGCCGAGAGCACTTGACGGGCAGGTCCGGGGCGCACCGCATGAGGCGCAGGACGGAGACGTCGACGTATATTGGGTTTAACTCGATCCCGCAGAACACGCGATCGAGCCTGTGGGCGGCCACGGCGGTCGTTCCGGAGCCGAGGAAGGGGTCGTAGACGCGATCGCCGACCCTTCCGTGGTTCCGGATGGGCCTGGCCATGCACTCGACGGGCTTCTGGGTGCCGTGTCCGAGGCCGGCGTCCTCGCGGGACGGTATGCTCCACAGGGTGGTCTGGGTCCGATCCGAATTCCTGCGGGACGGCCTGCCCTTCCGGACGGCGTACCAGGCCGGCTCGTGCTGCCAGTGGTAGTCCCCGCGAGAGAGCGCCATGCGGTCCTTGGCCCAGACGATCTGCGACCGGACCACGAACCCGGCCCTCGTCAGGGAGTGGAAGACCTCGGAGGATCGGATCCCTGCGTGGTAGACGTAGGCGACGTCCCCCTTGAACAGGGCCCACGCCTCGTACCAGTCGGCCCTGTCGTCGTTGGCGACCTTCCCCATCTTCCTGCGGTTCTTGTTGATCCCGGCCCTCGCCCTCCACTCCGGCTCGTACTCCACCCCGTAGGGCGGGTCGGTGACCATGATGTCCGGCGCGGTGCCTTCGGTGGCCGACGACGCGAATCCGGCGTCCGTCGAGTCCCCGCACACGATCCGGTGCGGCCCGACCTCCCAGAGGTCTCCGGTCTTGCTGATCGCCTTCGCGGGCGGCGCCGGGGGCTCGTCCTCCTCGATGCCCGCCCCCCCCCCCCTGCCTCGGTATCTCGTCCAGGAGGCCGTC
>JAJFUM010000321.1 GCA_021372415.1 Deltaproteobacteria bacterium | reverse complement strand
AGTTACTTCTTCTTGATCAGGTTCATGTCCTTGAGGATCGCAGCGTACCTGCCGTTCCACTCCTCGAGGAACTTCCCGAAGGCTGCCCCGTCCATGTAGGCCTCGGAGAGCATGTTGTCCTTGCAGTACTTCTTGAAGTCCGCGCTCTTGCTGTATTTGAACAGGGACTCCTCCAGGACCTTCCTGGCGTCGGCCGGGATGTCCGCCGGGGCGCAGAGGCCGCGGTTTTGGACGTAGGTCGCGTTGACCCCCTGCTCCTTCATCGTGGGGATGTCCGGCGCGCCGGCCAGGCGCTTCTCGGCGAAGACGCCGAGGATTTTGACCTTGCCCGCCTTGTAGAGTTCCAGGGCTTCGCCGGGGTTGGTAACCGCCAGGTCGATGTGGCCGCCCAGGAGGGCCGCATTGACCTCGCCGCCGCCGTTGAAGACGACGTAGTTGAGCTGGACGCCCGCGGCCTTCTCGATCAGATAGGCGCAGATGGAGTCGGAAGAGCCGAGCTGCGTGCCGCCGACGGTGATCCTCTTGGGATTTGCCTTGGCGAAGTCGATGATCTCCTTGACCGACTTGAACTTGGAATTGGGGCCGACCATCAGCATGTACTCGTCGAAGGCCAGGTTGGCGATGGGGGTGAAGTCCTTGAGGCTGACCGGGGTGAGCCCCATGAGCGGCGTCGTCAGGAAACTGGTGACGGCCGTGACCATGTAGTAGGGATCCTTCTTCTTGCCGGCGACATAGGCGAAGGCGATCCCGCCGCTTCCGCCGGGCTTGTTCTCCACGACGACCGGTTTCGGGAGCAGCTTTTCTTTTTCGTAGGCCGCGGCCAGGGTGCGGGCGAAGATGTCGCTTCCGCCGCCGGCACCGGCATGGACAATGATGGTGACGGGCTTTTCCGGGAATTTCGAGGCCCCAAGGGCCTGGCCCGTCCCGAAAGCAACCGATAAAACGATCAACAGCAAAAAGGACAACCGTCTGAGGGTCTTCATACTTTTCCTCCATCACCTGCCTGGATCGCCGGCGATCTCATGGGCCGGCGAACGGAATGTTCAAACACCTTCACGCGCGTTCACGCTATCCGGGTCCAAAGCTGCCGTCATCACCCCCTTTGCGGATGGTCTGGTTTCATTTGCCGTTTGGTTTGTCCTGGCCGTTCTCCTCGCTTTTTTCGTAGATCTGCTCGATCTGAAGGTCGAAATGGTGTTCCAGCTCGCGGATCGCCGCAGGGGCGTCGCGGCGGGTGATCGCCTGGACGATCCGGTCGTGGATGTCCAGCATCTGTTCGATCCGGGCGGGGTCCTCGAGAAAATGCTGCCTGCGCATATTGAGCCAGAGGGGCTGGACGATCATGTCGAGGAGCTTGTCCATGATCGCCTCAATGATCCGGTTCTTGGTGGCCCGGGCGATGGCGAGATGGAACTCCTTCCCGTAGTGCTGATAGTCCTCCAGGTCCCCCCGGCGTCCCCGGATGCATTTCTCCTCCCAGGCCTTCTTGATGGCCGCCAGGTCGTCGTCGGTGGCGACCTGGATGGCCAGGAGGGCCACCCCGATCTCCATGGCCTTGCGGGCCTGCATGTTTTCGAAGGGGCTTTCGTATTCCTCGAGGACCGTGAAGGCGCGGCGCGCGAGATCCTCGGTAGGCCCGGGGGTGGAGACATAGGTGCCGTCCCCGGGGCGGCTTTCCAGGATGCCCACGATCTGCAGGGCGCTGATCGCCTCGCGCAGGGAGGGCCGGCTGACCCCCATCTGTTCGGTGATGGCCCTCTCCGAGGGCAGTTTGCTCCCTGCCCGGTAATGGCCGGACTGGATCATCCGCAGGATTTGATCGGCGATGAAGGAACTCTTCTTCTTGAAAGGATTCTGGGTTACCTTTTCAAAAGTCATCTTGATCCTCAAAATTGGTCAGACCGGTAAGACCTGTTTGCCCAGAATAGAAATTCACGATGTGGATGTCAAGAATTTTTTTAGCTCCATGAAATCATGGCGCAACATAACGTTTGAAAATGAGGCAGCGGCCACGTTTGAGGAGGCATGACGGCCTGCCTTCCATTTCTGGGTGAGGGTCGTGACTCTGTTTGTCCTGTGTCGGGGGATGGATTTTGGG
>JAJFUM010000296.1 GCA_021372415.1 Deltaproteobacteria bacterium | reverse complement strand
TACGGCGGCACCGGCAGGGCCGCCCCCACGTGCATCAGGTTCAGGAGGGCCATCCAGAACGGCGAGATCAAATACGAGGACTATACGAACTTCCAGATGTCCCTGAGATTCCTCGCGGGGGCCATGGGCATCCCCTTCCTGCCCACGCGCAGCGGCCTGGGCACGGACATCATCGGGAAATGGGGGTTCTCCGAGGAATTCCGGAAAGGCGATCCCAAGATACCGGACGAGAAGCTGATCGTCACGGACAACCCCTTCAAGGGTTGGGGCTGCGGGAAAGTGGTCCTGCTTCCGGCGATCAATCCGGACGTCGCGCTCATCCACGTCCAGAAGGCGGACAAATTCGGAACCTGCCGGATCACCGGGGCGCTCTATGCCGATATCGAACAGACCAAGGCGTCCAGGGCGGTCATCGTCACCTGCGAGGAACTGGTCGATACGGAGGAAATGAGGGGGAAGCCGAATCAGAACCAAATTCCGAGCATTCATGTGTCGGCGGTCGTCCACATGCCTTACGGGGCCTATCCGACGGCCTGCTACGGCTACTACGACTACGACCCCTTCTACCTGAAGGAATATGCGAAGAGCGCCAAGGACGAGAAGCTCTACAAAGAGTATGTCGAAAAGTACATTTACGGCGTCCGCAGCCATGAAGAGTTCTTAAAGCTGATCGGGACCGAGCGGCTGCAGACCATCAAGGCGGACCCCGAAAAAGGATATGCCGTCAATCTGGACAGGCGTTAGGCGGGAGGAAAAGAGGAAAATGGAATACACCTTGAGAGAAATGATGACCATCATGGCGGCCCGGGAGATCCATGACGGAGACATCGTCTTCTGCGGCACGGGAATCCCCATGCTGGCGGCAATGGCGGCAAAGAACATCAATGCACCGGGAAGCATCATGTTCTTCGAGACGGGCGCCCTCGATTCCAAGCTCGAGGAAATCCCCATGTCCATCGCCGATTCCCGCGTCATGTACAAGACTTCGTCCAACCTTGGAATCATGGAAGCCTTCTGCACGATGCAGAACCGGATCACCGGGGACCATGTCGTGGCGATCCTCGGCGCCGCCCAGATCGACAAGTTCGGGAACCTGAATTCCACGTCCCTGGGCGATTACTTCCATCCCTCGGTGCGCATGCCCGGCAGCGGCGGGGCCTGCGACGCCGCATCCTTTGTGCCGCGGCTCATCATCTTCATCGACCATGAACGGAGGCGGTTCAAGAAGAAGGTGGACTATCTGACGAGCCCGGGATACCTGGACGGACCCGACGGCCGCCGGAAGGCGGGACTGCCCGACGGAGGCCCCGCGGCCGTGGTCACCAACATGGGCGTCATGAAATTCAGCGACACGACCAAGGAGCTCTACCTGGCGAATTACTACCCCGGGATAACGCCCCAGAAGATCCTGGAGAACATGGAATTCAGCGTGGATGTTTCCCAGGCCACGGAAGCGGTCCCCCCGTCGGAAGCGGAACTGAAAATCCTCCGGGATACCTGCGACCCCCATCGGCTGATTTTATGATCAACGGACCGTGCCGGTGATTCGAGGGGGCGTCCCGCGGTCATGGGCAGAGGGATCAGCTGGGAATCCGAAAGGCGAACCGTTGACGCGAGCGCCTGCATAAGGCGCCATGATTGGAACCCTGATGAAGGAAGGATAATTCAGCCATGAGACCCTATTTTGAGAAGATGGATGAGTTGGGCAAGCCGTTGCGTCCTGCGCAGA
>JAJFUM010000249.1 GCA_021372415.1 Deltaproteobacteria bacterium | reverse complement strand
ATTTAGTGCGGACCTTCACGGGAACGTCAATGAGGCTCTCACCCTTCGCGATTCGGGAGACCACGGCTCTGCGATCGTCTTCATCTGCCCATACTCCGAGTTCCACCGTGGTGCGGCCGATAACCTCGTCCCGCGAATGGCCGGTAATCTCCAGCCATTTGTCGTTGACGTCGATGATGCGCCCCTCGTAAAGGGTTGTCATGGCCTGCAAGATCGGGCTGGAGCGGAACGCCTTGCTGAAGCGTTCTTCGCTCTGGATCAGCGCTTCCTCCACTTTGCGGCGTTCGGTAATGTCCTCGATGATGCCTTCTATGAACAGGACCTGCCCATTTGCGTCCTTCACGGACCGCGAGTTGATCACCGCCCAGATGGCGAGGCCGTCCCTCCTTCGGAATCGGGTCTCGAACCGCACTAGCCTATCCGTTGCTGTCAGGATCTTCATGGCTCTCCGGCGTTCCTCGGGATCGTAATAGAGCTGCGCCCCGATGTCCGTCACGGAGGTGATCATCTGCTCCGGCGAATCGTACCCGAACATCCCTGCAAGAGCTTTGTTCACGGTGAGGTACCGTCCGTCGGTCGTGGATTGGAAAATTCCCACAATCGTATTCTCGAAGATTCCACGGTATCGCTCCTCGCTCTTCGAAAGCGCTTCCTGAGACTTCAAACGTTCCCTTATGTCCCGGATGGTTGCGATGTGGACTTGGCTCCCCTGCCAGGAGAAGTGGCTCGCCGTGATCTCCACGGGAATGACGGTCCCGTCTTTGCAGCGATGGTATCGGATCGGGATAGCGGAGGTCTCCTCCCGGGTCGCCCTCGCGGTCTTTTCCGGCTCGGCCGACAGATCGACATTGCGCATCCTCAGCAGCTCCTCCCGGCTGTAGCCGTACAGACCGGTGGCGGCGGCGTTGACCTCCAGGATCCTTCCGGTATCCTTCTCGATCAGGAATATGGCGTCAGAGATGAGTTCGAAGAGCTGCCGGTACTTTCGCTCGCTATCCTTGATTTGTTGTTCGGCCCGCCTTCGCTCGGTGATGTCGCGGATGATAACGACCACGTGTTCGTCACCATTGCTTTTTGTAAAGGTGGTCGACGTTACCTCCGCTTCGAAAAGGGTCCCGCCTTTTCTAACGTTCCGATATTCTCCGCGGGCACAGCCCTTGGATACGCGCTCCCGGATGAATGCGGCAAAGTTCGGATCCTCCTTGTCCGCAGGGCCGTTAGGCGGCAACGCCATCATTTCCTCTTCGGTGTACCCGAACAGGCTGCAGGCAGCCGAATTGACCGCAAGGATGGGACCGCCCGGCACCGCCAGGACGACGGCATCGAGGCTGTTCTCGAAGGTCAGGCGGAACCGCTCCTCGCTGTCTCTCAGGGCGGACAGGGACAGGGTTTGCTCGGCTTTCATCTGCTCGAGCGCCTGGGCCATCTCGTCGAAGGACTGCGCCAGTTCCCCGATTTCGCCCTTGCCGGGAGGGATTTTCGAGCGCGCCGCGAGATTGCCTTCGCGAAGCCGTCTCGTCGCCTCCACGAGGCGCTTGATATGATTCACGATGCTTGCATCGCCGATTAACCGGGCGGAGATGATGACAACCATTAGGGTCAGTCCCAGCACAAGCAGCTGGAGCAGTAATGTTTCGTTTTCTTTCGCCAGGACGACTGCCTTGTCGGCCCCGACCACGACAGTCATATAGGGTTGGGCCGAACTCTTGTGGTAAAGCTTCCGAAAGGCGTAGATGCGGATGATGCCGTCGCTGCCGGCGGTCTCATAGAGCCCTTCGCTGCGACCGGAGGTAATCTGACGAAGGGATTCCTCAGAAACAGCGATTCCCCGGCCCACCATTGGACTCAGGCGGTCGGGGTGGCGGAAAAGCCGCACACCCCGGTGGTCGACGATACCGAAAACGTATCCCCCGGGGAAATTCACCCTCTCGACAAAATCCCAGTATGTTTCCAGATTCACCGCCGCAACGAAGACGGAGCACACTTCTCCCCTCCAGTCCAGTTGCGGGTAGGCGAAATGAAGCGAGGCATTGCCGCCAGGTTCTCCGCTGATGACATACTCCCCCGCGGAGAAGGATTTCGTCTCGACGGCATCGCGGAAATACTTACGGTCAGCCACATTTAAGCGTGCATTGCCTTCCGAGGATATCTGGACAAGGCCGTCAGGATCGGCGACAAACAGATAGCGGTAGGTGGGATTCCGTTCTTTGATGTTTCGCAGTATTTTTCTGCAAGCGACCGAATCATGGTGGGCGTTGTGATGTACGTCCGCGAGTGTTCTCAGGATCTGCTCCGTCGAGGCCGTTATCTCCTGCTGTTGTTGCGCGAAATTTCTGGCCAGAAAGAGGGTTTTCTGCTCCGCGTTGCGCATCGCTTCGTAATGCTGTTCATAGCCGATCCAGAGGATGACGCCGAGAGCGGGAAGAATGGCGATCAGGACGATCAGGAACAGGCGGCCGCGGATCGTGCACCAGAATTTCATCTGCAGGACTCCTCCCTCTTAACCGGACAGGGACATATTGAGTGCCCAGCGAGATCGAAGAAACTCAAGAAGAAGAGGGCGCGGCATCCAGTATACCAGGCAACCTGTTGCATAACTTGCAAAAGATGTACCATCCGGTATTCCCGGAGCTGAGGCTGATATGTCAGCTTTGAATGACCATGGACCTCGTGCGATCAACGCCGGCAACCGGTGTCCGCAGGTCGCTGGTCGGCGATTTAAGAAAAACTGAATCGGACCGATGAATAGGTAAGTCAGATGGTTACCGATCGATTGCAGGTGATGGCATCATGTTGTTTGGGAATTACAGCAGGACGATTCATGTACCGATGGCGGAAGAGCTGTATTCGCAGAACCTTCTCATCGTCGACGACGAGCCCCGCATTCTGCACAGCATCCGGCGTGAGTTGGGCTGTGAACGGTACCACATCCTTTCGGCACATGATGGACCATCCGCCCTGCAGCAGATCCGGGATCATGATGTCGGTGTGATTCTCTCCGACATTTCCATGCCCGGCATGGACGGGATCAGCCTGCTCGATACCGTCAGGCAGGAAAAACCCGATGTGGCCCGTCTTGTCCTGACGGGCTATGGGACATTTGAGCATGCCGAGAGAGCCATCAATCAGGCGCAGGTGATGGGATTTTTGACTAAACCCTGGTCTGCCGAGCGATTGAGGGAGACGATCCGGAACGCCTTCGAATATCACAAGACCGAGCGGCTGCAGGGAATCATCCGGGATCATCACACCCACCTGGTTAGAAGCAACCAAGATCTTCAGGAATCCATCCGCGAGCAGAGTACCCGATCGGAGGTGATTTTCCGTGAGAGTATCCGAACACTTGCTCGCATGATCGAACTTCACGAATCCTTGGGAGAAAAGCGAGTCGACGGAATTCATTCGTTGACCCTTCGCTTCTGTCTGAAAGCCGGGCTGGAATATGCCGAAGCCGACGGGATCGCACTGTCGACCACGGTGCGGGATATCGGCAACTTGCTCATCCCCGACGAAATACTGAACAAGAACCATCGGACGGCGAGGGAGAAGAAGATCATCGAGGGGCACACGATCCTGGGGCACAGGATACTGGCTGCCGATCCGGTCTTCTTGATGGCCCGTACGATCGCGCTTGGCCATCACGAATGCTGGAACGGCAGCGGCTATCCGTTCGGCAGGAGCGGGGATGAGATCCCGCTTGCGGCGAGGATCGCAGCCGTCGTCGATACCCATAATCATCTTGAACAGAACATGAGACTGAGACCGCAGGATATTGTAAAATGCATGAAAGAGATGTCATCAAAAAAATTAGATCCGGAATTGCTGAATGCCTTTATTACTGTAAAAGCCAATTCAGCGGATAATCTAAGCTTACATTTATGAAACGGCTTTGCACATCTATTATTCTAACCGGGAGCGGTCCCTTCAATATGTACTTACCTAAGGAACAGCGGTTGGTGGACTCCTCGTTTTAATAGTCGTTACCTTTGGTCCCCCAATAGGTGGATTCCTCGTTTCTGTTTCTAGCAAAACTATCCAGGAATATGGGCAAGGGTATCCTATTATTACCGTGTGAACAGAATAACCCTGCTCGGATCACACGGCATCATCATTTCAGGCTGATCCTCTTCTTTCACTCGACATGACTTTGGCGGGCATTTGGATGGGGTTTATCTGACCGGATTTCTCCGGTCTTTGAAATTGCAAGCATATAATATTATTGAAGAACAATAATTATTTTCTGGAGCGGGCGATGGGAATCGAAAATAACCCCACGCCCGCGTGGTGCTGGTTTCAGGACTCCTGCCGGATTTTTGCCGGATTTTCGAATTTCAATACGCTTTTTTCTGTCTCCCCGAAGCGGACGCCCCACGCAACACCTTGAGACATCTATTTTCATACAGAATAGCAGAAGGAAGTTTAAAAAAGTGTCTACTTATGAAATATTACTACTCAAAACACAACATATATAAACTTTCCGTTGATTCTGGTTTAAATATGTGTTTAATAGAGAAGCATGACTACTGATAACCGGACAAAAATAAACAAATTAATAAGC
>JAJFUM010000235.1 GCA_021372415.1 Deltaproteobacteria bacterium | reverse complement strand
CCAAGTATGCCTCTGCGCTCGGCTTTTTCTTGATGGCCGCCGGCATGTTTCTGCTGCTGGGCACGACCTCCGTCGCGACGCTGTTCGTTTATGCCATCCTGTTCGGCTTCGGCTACGGCTCGATCTCCATCCTGATGCCCTTTCTCCTGGCCGACCGTTTCGGCCGGAATCTCCTGGGCTCCGCCTACGGATGGCTCACCTTCTTCGTCACCGGGATCGGCGGCGGCATCGGGCCGATTATCACAGGCTACCTCTACGACCTGTGGGGCACCTATGATCCCGCCTGGCTCATGAACCTCGCGGTCCTGGTCGTCTCGACCTTCCTGATCCTCGCGCTTCGGCCCCGCCAGGCCGACGCCGTCCTCTGAGGGAGCCCGATTCCTTCTTCCGGCCGGATATCCCCGGTCGCCGTTGAGGGCGCAACCGTCCGCCATGGGCCGGTGCTTCGCCCGGAAGCGCCGCAATGGAAAAGACGTCGCTCAGACACCTGCACCCTTCGCATAGCCGATCCGCCGAGCCTCCTCCTCGATCCCCTTGAGGACCGAGACGTCCTCGATCGTGGAGGGGATCTCGAAGGGCTCGCCGTCGGCGATCTTGCGCATCGTCGCCCGGAGGATCTTTCCCGAGCGGGTCTTGGGGAGGGCCTTCACGATGGCGCACTGCTTGAAGCAGGCCAGGGCCCCCAGCTCGCTGCGGACCATCTGGACGAGCTCCTCCGCGATCCCGTCTGGAGCCCGCTTCACGCCGCTCTTCAGGACGACGAAGCCGATCGGAACCTGGCCTTTCAGGGCGTCTTGGACCCCCAGGACCGCGCACTCCGCCACGTCCGGGTGGCGGGCGATGATCTCCTCCATCGAACCCGTGGAAAGCCGGTGGCCCGCCACGTTGATCACGTCGTCGATCCTTCCCATGATGAAGAGGTACCCCTCCTCGTCGTAAAAGCCGCCGTCCCCCGTGAGGTAGCAGCCGTCGACCCGCTCCACGTACTCCAGGTAACGCTCGTCGTCCTGCCAGAGGGTGGGCAGGCAGCCCGGGGGGAGGGGGAGGCGGATGACCACGTACCCCTCCTGGCCGTTCGGCAGGGGATTCCCGCGGGGATCGACGATCCGGACGTCGTAGCCTGGAACGGCCTTGGTGGGCGAGCCGGCCTTGATGGGGAAAGGCTCGATCCCCATGCAGTCGGCGGCGATGGCCCAACCTGTTTCGGTCTGCCACCAGTGGTCCACGACGGGGATCCCCAGCATCCCGCTCGCCCAGTGGTAGGTGTCCGGGTCGAGCCGCTCCCCGGCGAGGAACAGGTAGCGCAGGGATCGGATGTCGTACTTCTTCAGGTATTCGCCCCGGGGGTCTTCTTTCTTGATGGCACGAAAGGCTGTCGGGGCGGTGAAGAGGACCGAAACTTTGTGCTGGTCGATGACCCGCCAAAAGGCGCCCGGGTCGGGCGTCCCGACGGGTTTCCCCTCGTAGAGAACGGTGGTGCAGCCCATGAGGAGGGGGCCGTAGACGATGTAGGAGTGGCCCACGACCCAGCCTACGTCCGAGGCGGCCCAGTACACTTCTCCGGGCCGGATGTCGTAGATGTATCGCATCGACCACATGAGGGCGACGGCGTGGCCGCCGTTGTCCCGCATCACCCCCTTGGGCCGGCCCGTCGTCCCCGAGGTGTAGAGGATGTAGAGGGGGTCCGTGGCTTCGATAGGGACGCAGGGGGCGGGCACGGCCTCCCGCATGAGGGTCGCCCAATCGTGGTCCCGGCCCTCGATGAGCGGAGCCGTGAGTTGCGGGCGCTGGAAGAGGATGCACCGCTCCGGCTTGTGGTCGGCCAGGCGGATCGCCTCATCCAGAAGGGGCTTGTAGGGGATCGTCTTTTTCCCCTCGATCCCGCAGGAGCCCGAGACGACCAGTTTCGGTTTGGCGTCGTTGATCCGGACGGCGAGCTCGTTCGGGGCGAAGCCCCCGAAGACGACCGAATGGATGGCCCCGATCCTGGCGCAGGCGAGCATCGCGATCACGGCCTCGGGGATCATGGGCATGTAGATGACCACCCGATCGCCTTTTGCGACCCCCAACCCTGTCAGGACGCCGGCGAAGCGGGCCACCTCGTCCAGGAGTTCTCCGTAGGTGATCTTCCGGAGGGTCCCCGTGACAGGCGAATCGTAGATAATGGCCGTCTGCTCCCCCCGGCCAGCCTCCACGTGACGATCGAGGCAGTTGTCACAGGTGTTCAGCCTGCCCCCGACGAACCACCGGCAGAAGGGTTTCCTGCTCACATCGAGGACCTGCGACCAGGGCCGGCTCCATCGGATCTCGCCGGCCGCCTCGCCCCAGAAGCGCTCAGGCTGGCGGATCGACTGTTCGTAAATGTCCGCATACCGCAATGGGCTGGCCATATCCCCCTCCTCTTTCCTGTTGCCCTTTTCACGACCATGAAGAACGAACAAACCGGGAAGCCCGTGGTGCCGATGACCATGCCTGTAAACGAGAGCGATGCGAGGGTGTTTCTAACCGATGGATTCCATCAATTGATGGAATCCATCCTCGCAAAAAAGTGTGGAAAGTCAAGCAAAAAAACCGGGAAGGCACTCGCCCAGGCGGTCGGAAACCTTCCGGGCCAGGTGTTCGAGCAGGGTGGTCTCCAGTCCCGGTTCGTAACGGGTCGGGGAGGCGTCGCCGTGGTTCAGGCTTCCGATGAGATGGCCGCGGAGCATGAGCGGCGAGACGGCCAGCGAACGGAGGAGGAACTTTCTTGCGGGGGGCAGCATGCGGAAGAAGGGCCTCAGGTCTCCGCTGACCAGAAGGGGCCTGGACGGATCGGGGAGGATCTCCCGAAAGACCTCCGGGGAGAGGCGGTTCAGACGGTCGCGCAGGAGCGCCGAGCCCTCAAGAGCCTCCAGGAGGGGGCCGGTCTCGGGGGAACGGATGAGGGTGAACCAGACGAAGGGGATCCCGAAGGTCTCCTCCAGGTCGTTCAGGAGCTGCTCGAAGAGTTCCACAGCGGACAGGCAGAAGGCAAGACGGGCCTCGATCTCTGCAAAACGGCGGGCGAGCTCGTCGTTGACCTTGAGGATGTCCGGATCGCTCATCGCGATTCCCCCTTTTCCGTCGAGAAGTCGGCAAATACGATCGTATGGTCTGAGGGCCTCTCTGCCAGGCGCGGGTTCATGTCGATGTCGCATCGGATCGACCTGGCGGCCATCGGACCCGTGACCAGGATGTGATCGACCCGCCAGCCGAGTCCCCGTTGGACCGCATTCGGCACCCGGTAGTCAAAAAAGCTGTACTGGCCCGCTTCCTCAGGGTGGTGGCGGCGGAAGAGGTCCGTGAAGCCCCAGGACCGGACAGCCGCGAAGGCCTCCCACACCTCGGGGGTGAAGCAGACGTGGCCCATCAGGCGCTTGGGGTCGTGGACGTCGATCGGCTCCGGGGCGACGTTGAGATCCCCGCACCAGATCAACGGGGCCCCGGGCGAGTAGGTCCCGGCGAAGAAATCCCGCAGCCGTCCGAACCAGCCGAGCTTGTAGGCGAAGTGGGGCGTTTCGCGCTCCCGTCCCTGGGGCACGTAGGTGTTGACTACGGGGATCCCCTGGAAGACGGCGGCGATCAGCCGGTCCTCATCGGCGGATTCCCCGTTGGGGAGGCCGAAGCGGACCGACTCGGGTTTCTGGCGGGAGGCGATGGCCACGCCGTTGTACTGCCGCTCCCCCCGGAAGGTCACCTCGTAGCCGGCCTCGGCGAATTCACCCACGGGAAACTTCTCGTCGGTGACCTTGGTCTCCTGCATGCACAGGACGTCCGGCCGGTGTTCCCGGAGCCAGGGAAGAACGATGTGCAGGCGACTCCGGATGGAGTTGACGTTGTAGGTGGCGATCCTGAAGTGTCCCACGGCTGGGCCTCCTGCGTCCTTGAGATCCGCCGCCTTTCCCGGCCCGCCCTCGGGGAGGACCGTCCTGCGGCAGCCGGGGCCGTCGATGGCCCTCTGCCGCCCCGGCGCTTCTCTAGCGTATCATGTCCGCTGCTTCGGATTCAACGATTTTCAGGGGCATCCGCCTCGCCGGAGGGGAGAGGGGCCTGCGGCGGAAAGCGGCAGAAACCGTCAGGGGGCCGGATCCTTCGGCCTGGGGGCATAGGGCGTTTTGAGGTAACGCTTCGCCTCCACCTGGCCGAAGCCCTCGCCGCCGTCCACGACCAGAGCCCGGTTGTAGTACTCCTGCGCCTGTTTGCGGTTGCCGCGGGCGTCCTGGATCATCCCCAGGCGCACCAGGGCCGAGGTCCTGATCCGGGCGTTGTAAATGGAGGTGTCCTTAAGGGCCTTCTCAAAGAATTCCGCTGCCCGGCCATAGTCCCGCTGGTTGAAGAGGATCCTCCCCATCAGGTGATCGTAGCGCGGCTGGAGCTGCGGAACAAAGGGGGGACGCCCCGAGGCGATCCCCTTTTCGATCTCCCGGGCGATGGCGAAGGCCTCGTCGAACCGGCCGATCTCCGCCAGGATGTTGGCCAGGGACAGAGAAAAATTATAGTTGTTGGGGTATTTCTCCTTCAGCTCCAGGGTGAACGCCAGGGCCAGGGAGGGCAGTCCCTCGTAATAGGTGTAGACCGAGGACAACTCCGCCTGGGCCAGTTCCTTCATGAGGACCCCTTTCTGGGCCGCCAGGGCCAGCTCCTGGAGCCCTTTCTGGTTGTCTCCTGTGGTGATCAGCAGCGAACTGAAGAAGCGGGCCGCGCCAGCCAGGTGGTCGAGATGGTAGTGGAGCAGGCCGATGGGAAAGTAGATGTCGAAATTCTGTGGATCCTCTGCCCTGGCCCGGAGGAGGTAGTCCCAGGTGTAGGTCGTCTCCTGGGCGACGATGAAGTACCGTTTCTGGGCAATGGCCCAGCGGATCTTGACGATCTTGGCGATGGCCATGGCGAAGTAGGCCTGGCCGTCCCGGGGATTCCTCTCGACCCGGGCCTGGCCCCTGGCGAGCGCTTCACCGACGGCCATCAGCATCGCCTCCTGGTCCCTGATTCGTTTTTGCAGATCGAAACTCAGCTCGTAATCGAACAGATGCCCCAGGGCCATAAAGGCGTAACCGAGCGGATTGTCCCGGTCCAGCTCTACGGCCTTCTGGAAGAGGGCCGTGGCGGCTGCCAGCTCCAGGTTGAAGGCTTTGTCGATCCCCTGCCGCAGATAGCCCTGAAGGGCGGAAGCCGGTGCCGGAGCCGAGGCGGTCCCTGCGTTGCCCGGAGGCGCCGCGATGCCGACGGCCGGGATCAGGCCGGCCAGGCAGAGAGCGAGGAAAAGACATCGGATCTGCGTTTTTCCCATAGGTTCCTATCCCCCTTTGCCCCCTTCCCAGGAGGGTTATCGAGGGCGGTTGGTCAGCCAGACGCCGGCTATGACCATGGTCGCCCCCAGGATCAGCGAGAGGTTGATGGCTTCGTCCAGCAGAAGCCAGCCGAAAAGGACACCGCTGACCGGGACAAAGTTGATGAAGACCGAGGCCCTGGAGGGGCCGATCGCCAGAATGCCCTCATAATACCAGAAAAACCCGAGGACCGTCCCGAAGAAACCGAGGTAGAGGATGCCGAGCCAGTCCGCGACGAAGAAGCCGCCGATCAGGCCGGGAAGATCCTCCAGACAGGCCGGCAGGGCGAGGGCGGCCCCGCCGATGAGGCAGGAGTAGGTGACCGCCGCCAGGGGCGAGAAATCCTTCATGATCACCTTGCCGATCAGGGAGTAGGTGACCCAACTCGCGACGCAGCCCAGAAGGTAAAGCTCGCCCGAGCCAACTCCCCCCGTGAAAAGGGAGGCGAGATCGCCGCGGGAGATGACGAGGGTGGCCCCGGCCAGGCAGAGTGCAATTCCCGCAAGCTTCCAGGCGTGGAGCCTCTCCCGGAAGAAGAGGACCGAAAGGAGCGAGATGCACACGGGGTTGCAGGCCACGATGAGTGAGGCGCGGCTGGCGGTGATGCTCTTCATCCCCAGGAAGAAAAAGATGTTGTAGGCGAAGACCCCTGTCATGCCCAGAAGGACGGCGGGCAGGACCTGGTGCCGCTCGAGGCGGGGGATCCGCCCCTCCTTCATCAGGATCATGACGATCAGGAACAGGGAGGCCGTCAGGAAGCGAAGAAAGGACGCGGAGTAGGGGGCGACATGCTGGGCGACGACACGGGCCGCCACAAAGGTCCCACCCCAGAAGATCGCCGTCAGAAAGAGTTTGATGTAGACCCGCATGCCATCCACCGTCTCGGGGTGCCGGGCGTCGCCCTCCGTTCTGCCGCCGTGCCCCCGGAGCGAAGACTCTCGGGGAAAACGGCCGGCCTGTCAAGGGGAAAAGCGGCGATCAATATTTCATTGACACCGGAAGGGTCCGGATTTAAACAAGCCGGTAACAGGGCACCGTCGGCCTCGGGCCGGTGACCCCCCAGCCGATCGGGTCATGCGTGCGGGTCCGGAACGGGCAGGCCGGTCACGGGACCGGAACGGCGAACCTTGGGATGGATGAAACCCTGTATTGGAGACGATGACTGACCGGACCACCGAAACAGGACCCTCGAAAGGCGGAATCCAGGGCGATGCCTCCTGGCTCGCCCTGCTCTGCCTGAGCCGCACCAGCTTCGTTTTCGTCTTCGTGAGCTACTCGGCGGCCCTCCCTCTGCTCAAGAACGACTGGGCCATGACGGCCGGTCAGGCCGGCCTGATCCAGTCTGCCTGGCATACGGGCTACCTGATCTCGCTCTTTTCCGTCGGACTTGTCTCCGACCGTCAGGGCGCCAGGAGGACCTTCCTGGCCGGCGGCATCCTGGCCAGCTTCAGCGCCCTCTGCTTCGCCTTTCTTGCAGACGGCTTCCTCTCGGGCCTGATCCTCTACGGCTTCACCGGCCTCTGTTCCGGGGCCTCCTACACGCCGGGATTGACGCTCATTGCAGAGCGCTTCGTGAGCTACCAGCGGGGCCGCGCGATGGGCTGGTTTCTGGCTGCCGCCTCCCTTGGCTACGGGATCTCCCTGATCCTCTCAGGCCTTCTGATGCCCCTCATCGGTTGGCGGGGGGCCTTCATTGTGACCGGATGCGGGCCGCTGGCCGCCACGGTGCTTGCCTTCTGGACACTCCGCGCCACGCCCAACATCGTCCGGCCGCGTGGGGAGGAACGGGCCGTCCTTTCCGACTTGATCGCGGTCTGGAGGAACCGGCCGGCGATGCTCCTGATCTGGGCCTACGTCTTCCACGCCTGGGAACTCCTGGGGATGTGGGCCTGGCTCCCGGCCTTTCTGGCGGTGTCCATAGCCGGAGGAGGCGGCATGACGATGCAGGCCGCCGGCATCGGTGCGCTCTGCACGGCCCTCACCTATATCACCAGCATGGGAGGCAGCATTTTCGGTGGGTCCCTCTCGGACCGCTGGGGGCGCACGCAAGTGATCCTCTGGGCAGCCTGTCTGAGCCTGGTGTTCTCCTTCACCTTCGGCTGGATAATGGCCCTGCCGCTATGGATCCTGGTCGTGGTCGCCACGCTTTACAACCTGACGGCGATTGCCGACTCCTCGGTCTTCTCGACGGGGCTTACCGAGCTGGTAGAGCCCCGATACCTGGGGGCGGCCTATGCCCTGCGCTCTCTGCTGGGTTTCGGGGCCGGCGTGGTCAGCCCCTGGGTCTTCGGTCTTGTGATCGACTGGGCGCGGGGGGAACCGCTTAGCTCGGAGGCAATGGCCTGGGGGTTGGCCTGGAGCGCCTTGGGCGTTGGCGCTCTCCTCGGGCCGCTGATGACCCTCCGGCTCCGCGCCATGCCCGAGGCCGGGAGGATGGCGGGGGGGAAGCGGTAAAGGCTAGGCGGCCTTGGTCCAGATGCCGAGACGTTGAGAAGCCGTGTCTTTCTCGTCGATCCAGCCGTT
>JAJFUM010000232.1 GCA_021372415.1 Deltaproteobacteria bacterium | reverse complement strand
AAAGGAAAAGCTCTCAGACTTTCTTGAGAATTTATCTCCAGAGGACTTCGGGAAATACAAGATGTGACCACGGGCTAAGCGTACCTTCTGCCACGAAAGGCCGCCGAAGGGAGCCCTTTCGTGGCTGTTATTTTTTTTGAGGTTGGAATGACGGCCCTTGATGAAGCCATTGAGGCGTTCGGCAGGCACATGGCGATCGAGAAGAACCTGTCGGACCGCACGATGAAGAGCTATCTGTCGGACCTGCGTCAATACCAGGTGTTTCTGGAGAAGCAGGCCGCGTCTTCTGCCGGCGGGGATGCCGTCCCGGAGGATCCCATACAGATCCGTTCCTTTCTGGCCTCGCTTCACAGGGCGAAGCTCAAGAAGGTGACCCTTTCCAGGAAGGTGGCCGCGTTGAGGTCCTTCTACCGGTACCTCCTCCGGGAGGGCCGGGTGCCGGCCAATCCGGCGGAACTCGTCCAGACGCCCCGCTGTGAGAAGTATGTCCCCGTGGTCCTGTCGGTGGATGAGATCTTCTCCCTGATGGGCGTCAATTTCCCCCCGACTGCGGAGGGAGCCCGCGACCGGGCCATGATCGAGCTTTTTTACTCTTCGGGAATCCGCCTGAGCGAATTGGCGGGGTTGGATGTGGGGGATGTCGATTTTGCCGGGGGCTGGATCAAGGTCCTCGGGAAGGGGCGAAAGGAGAGGGTGGTGCCGGTTGGCCCTCCCGCGCTTGAGGCCCTCAGGGACTATCTGGACAAAAGGGACGGGCTGATCAAGAAGGGGAATGCCAGGGAGGCGCAAAAGGCGCTTTTCATCAGCGGGCGCGGGCTGAGGATGAATCCGAAGGGCATCTCCCGGGTGGTGGAGAAGGTCGTGACCGCCAGCGGCATCGGCCGGAGGATCAGCCCCCATGTCCTGCGGCACAGTTTCGCGACCCATCTGCTCGACGCCGGTGCGGACCTGCGGTCCATACAGGAGCTTCTCGGCCACAGCAGCCTGTCGACGACGCAGAAGTACACCTCCGTCAGCGTCAGCCGTCTGATGGAGGTCTACGACAAGGCCCATCCGCGGGCCAGGGGAGGGAAGACGTAAGTGATGAAGATCAAGGGAACGACCATCCTGGCGGTCAAGCACCGGGGGAAGGTTACCGTGGCCGGGGACGGCCAGGTCACGCTGGATACGACGGTCATGAAGCACGGGGCCAGGAAGGTCCGCCGCCTCTACCACAACCAAGTCATCGTCGGCTTCGCCGGGGCGACCGCGGACGCCTTCACCCTTTTCGACCGCTTCGACCAGAAGCTCGAACAGTACAAGGGGAACCTGATCCGGGCGGCGGTCGAACTGACCAAGGACTGGCGCACCGACCGGGTGCTCAGGCACCTGGAGGCGCTGATGATCGCCGTCAGCAAGGACGCCTTCCTGATCATATCCGGAAACGGCGACGTCATCGAATCGGACGACAACGTGATGGCGATCGGCTCGGGAGGGCCTTACGCCCTGGCGGCGGCCCGGGCGATGATCCTGTATTCCGATCTGACGGCCACGGAGATCGCCCGGGAATCCATCCGGATCGCCTCCGAGATCTGCATCTATACCAATGACCGGATCACCGTCGAAGAGATCGATCTCGAAGAGGAAGGGAAAGAAGAAGAGCCCCCCGGAAAGGAAAAGGGTTGAGCATGTCACCGGATGATTTGACGCCGAGGAAGATCGTCGAAAAGCTCGATCTGTACATCATCGGCCAGCAGGAGGCCAAAAGGGCCGTGGCGATCGCCTTGAGAAACCGCTGGAGACGCCAGAACGTCTCCAAGGAGCTCGGGGAGGAAATCTCGCCCAAGAACATCATCATGATCGGCCCCACCGGCGTCGGCAAGACGGAGATCGCGCGGCGCCTGGCCAAGCTCGACAACGCCCCCTTCATCAAGGTCGAGGCCTCCAAGTTCACGGAGGTGGGCTATGTCGGCCGGGATGTGGAATCCATAGTCCGGGATCTTCTGGAACTGGCCATCAACATGGTCAAGGCGGAAGAGCAGGACCGCGTCAGGGCCAAGGCCGCGGAACTGGCCGAGGACCGTCTCCTGGATATCCTGCTGCCTCCGAAACCGGTGGAAAAGAAGGTGACGGAGATGATCGTCGACGTCAACGGTTCGACCGTGGAGGCAGAGCTTCCCGAACAGCAGGATACGACCCGGGAAAAACTCCGCCGGCTCCTGCGCGAGGGAAAGCTCGACAGCCGGTCCGTCGAAGTGGAGACCAGCGAGGCCCGCACGGGGCCGATGGTCGAGATCTTCTCCGCGGCCGGCATGGAGGACATGGGGCTCAACGTCAAGGACATGCTCGGCAACATCTTCCCGCAGAAGAAGAAAAAAAGGCGGGTCAAGGTGCCGGAGGCCCGCGAGATCCTCGTCGAGGAGGAGGCCCAGCGGCTGGTGGACATGGAGAAGGTGACCAAGACCGCCATCGAAAGGGTGGAACAGTCGGGGATCGTCTTTCTGGACGAGATCGACAAGATCGTCGGAAGCGACGGAACGCACGGCCCGGACGTCTCCAGGGAGGGGGTGCAGAGGGATCTGCTTCCCATCGTGGAGGGGTCCACGGTCAATACCCGTTACGGCATGGTCCGGACCGACCATATCCTCTTCATCGCCGCCGGGGCGTTCAGCGCCACGAAGCCTTCGGACCTGATCCCCGAACTGCAGGGTCGTTTTCCGATCCGCGTGGAGCTCAACTCCCTGGGCAAGGAGGAATTCATCCGGATCCTCACGGAGCCCCACAACGCCCTGGTGAAGCAGTACACCGAGATGATGGCGACCGAGGGGGTCCGGATCACCTTCACCGAGGACGCCATTGCCGCGATTGCGGACACGGCGACCCTGGTCAACGAACGGATGGAGAACATCGGGGCGAGGCGCCTGTACACGATCATGGAGAGCCTCCTCGACGAGATTTCCTTCGAAGCCCCGGAGATGAAAGGGCAGGAAGTCACGATCGACGCCGATTATGTCGCAAACCAGCTTGATGAAATCGTGGAGGACGAAGACCTGAGCCGATATATCCTTTAGGAGAAGAGGGTTCCTGTCCCGGGATGAATCGGGGACAGGGGAAAGGGAAGGTGAGTGGATGGACTTGGATCATGCAGAGGCAGACGTGAAAAAATCCGTGGAGCGGGCCGATATCCTGCTCGAGGCCCTTCCCTATATACGCCGTTTCTTCGGCAAGACCATCGTCATCAAGTACGGCGGCCATGCCATGGTGGACGAGGACCTGAAGGACAGTTTCGCCCGGGACGTGGTGCTGATGAAGTACATCGGCATCAATCCCGTGGTCGTCCACGGCGGGGGACCCCAGATTGGGAGCTTCCTGAAGAAGCTGGGCAAGGCCTCCAAGTTCGTCCAGGGGATGCGGGTCACCGATTCCGAGACCATGGACATCGTCGAGATGGTCCTGGTGGGGACGGTCAACAAGGAGATCGTCGGACTGATCAACCGGCAC
>JAJFUM010000212.1 GCA_021372415.1 Deltaproteobacteria bacterium | reverse complement strand
CCGAGGACCACCTCCAGGATCTCGACCCAGTAGGAGCGGTGGGTCAGGTCCCTCGGCTGCCAGGCCACCCACATCCCCGGGGGGAGCGGCGTGGTCCAGTACCGGTGGAGGCTCCAGTAGAAGTCGGTGTAGGTGGAGGCTCCATCGGCGAGCCACGCCTCCTCGACCACCACGTCGGAGATCCCGTCCAGGAACTTCGTGACGACCGTCCCACCGAGCGTGCGCGTCAGGAAGGACCGGACGGCCGGTACCGGGGCCCTCCCGTGGTTGTAGGTCCGGTCCGGGACCTGTGGGTAGATTATGGCATCCAGATACGGGTGCCGCATGATGCGGCCCCCGCCGCGCTCCGGGAACAGCCTGGCGTCTCTGTCGACGGCCCGGTGCCACGGCTGCATGTCGTCCCAGACGTCGCAGACGTATGGGCTCGCCAGCCCTCCGCTTCCCTCATCCATGTTCAGGACCTCACAGGAGCCCGTCACAGCGCATCGGATGGTCAGGTTGGTAAAAATACACGTTCATCGCGTCGGAACGCGCGTGTCGGCCCGCTTTCAAGCGCCAGGGCGCGTCCAGACGCGGTATCTGCTGCCCGGACGAGGGGGTGCTCCCTGGACGAACCCGTGCCGCCCGAAGAGGTCCATGGCTTCCATATTGGCCGAGTGGACCACGGCCCACATCCCGGACGACCCGAAGAGCCTGACGGCCTCGCTCAGGAGGGAGTCCCCAAGCCCGCCGCGGCGATGCTCCGGGCACACGTACAGGACGGCCAGCTCCGGGCTCTCACCTCCCGGGCGCGACCGGACGACGACGACCCCGTGGATCGGGCAGGCCCCTGGGATTCCCCCCTCGGTCCTGGCGACCAGGACGTCGTTCTCCGCCTCCAGCCTGGCCGACGGCGTGACGAACGGGGCGCCGGAGATCCGGGCGCACTCCGCGCTCGCGTCGTCGATGAGGGAGACCACGCTCTCCCTCTCCCCGTCCCGCTCGTGGTCGATCGCGTAGCGCACCTGGACCTCCTACCCCACCCCGGGGGTCGCGGCCACGTGGGTCTGGACGCCGATGAGGCTGGTCCGGTCGTTGGTCGGGACCGAGACGCCCTGGGAGACGATGATGCGCTCCAGCTCCCCCGCCTGCAGCGGGTCTCCCTCGGCCAGTCCGATGGTCGCCGCCTCGGCGTTCGCCTTGGAGTCGAAGACTCGGAGCCGGTAGCGCAGGAGCACGCCGGCGGAGTTGAAGGTCGGGAGGTCCTGTATGACGTTCGAGCGTCCGGCCAGGGCTGCGATGCGGGCCATCCCGAAGAGCAGCGTCTTGACGTCGTCACCCACGTCCTCGACGTCGTAGACGTAGAACTGGGCGTTGATATAGTCCCCGACCGGGAGGACGTTGTCCCAGGCCAGCTCCACGGTGTTGGCGTCCGCCAGGCGCAGGCGGGCCCCCACCTCGGGGCCGGTCCGGCTCTCGCTGATCGTCCCCACGACGAACGCCGAGGTCGTCTTCACCGGGGACGGGAGGGCGAAGGTCTTCGGCCCGGCGCCGTCGGCGTCCGTCGCCTGGATGAGTCCGGAGCGGACCAGGTTGTAGTTCGACATGGGATGCTCCCTCCGTTACTGCGTCGGCACCGTGCCGGCGTAAGCGAAAGACTGGGCGGCCGACCGGCCGCCGCGGATGTCGGTCAGGATCCCGATGATCGAGTCCAGGCGCAGCACCACCGGCACGATCGCCCGCTGCATATTGTCCCCGACGGAGGCCACCGCCACGCTCTCCGGGCCCGACACGATCCCCCGGACCGCCTGGCTCGCCGTCACCCCCGACTGCACGCTCCCGAACCTCGAGGAGGTGCTCCCGGCCCCCTTGGAGAGGAAGAGGCCGGCGATCCCGAGGGCGCCCTGGAGGGCCCCCCCGAGGGCCTGCCCGCCGGAGCCGAGGGCCTGGGTCAGGGCGTTCGAGACGCCCTCCTGGAGCTGCCGGGTGACCTCGCCGATCCAGTCGTCGAACAGCCCCTGGCCGAACTGCGCCAGGGTCTGCATCGCGTCCTGGCCCCCCAGGATGGAGGACCGGATAGCCTCCGAGAACGTGGCGGCGAAGGGCTTCGAGAAGGCCTGGTCGAACTTCCCCCTGGCCTCCTCGACGCTGGCCGCGTCCAGCTTGACCTGGACCTCGATGGGGAGATCCCCGACCGACCCGACCCCGAAACGCTCCAGGGCCTTCTTCCTCAGCTCGGCCGCGCGGCCGACGTTGTCCGTCTGCTCCCGCTGCGCCTTCTGCATCTGGACGAAGGCGTCGATCTCCGCCCCGGTCTCCCGGGTCGCCTTCTGGATGAGCCCGAGCCGGATCTCCTCGATCTTCGCGTTCGCCTCGTTCTCGCGCTTCTGGTCGACCAGGCCGTCCTTGATCAGCTTGTTCTTCTCGGCGATCAGGTCGTCTATCTGCAGGCGGACCTTCTCGGCCTCCCCGATGTCCTTGGTGGCGCGGAGCTGCTCGTCCAGGTTCTTCGTGAACTCGTCGAACCGCTTGAGCGCGACCTCCTGGTCCCTCTTGAGCGCGGCCCCGTAGAGCCCCGAGAACGCCGCCCGGATCCGCTCGGCCTGGTCTGCGGTCCCCCGGAACTTCTCGAGCACCTCGCCCTGCAGTCGGATCACCTGCTCCCGCTGGCTCAGCTCCTGCCCGCCGGCCTCCAGGGACCGCCTGCGCTCCGCCACCTCGTCGATGATCCGCTGGAAGCCCTCCTCCCGCAGCTTCGACTGGAGGAAGTCGATCCCGTTCCGGGCCTGCGCTATCTCGAACTCCGTGAGGCGCCCGGCGTTGATCAGGTCCTGCAGGGCCCGGTTCTTCTCCTTGATCTTGACCTCGACCTCGTCCAGGGACCGGACGTCGTCGATCCGCTCGATCTCTTGGTTGAGTCCGTCCAGGAGGGACTCCAGGCCCTCGGCCGACCTGGTGGCGCGGTCCTCCTCCAGCTTGGCGTTGGCCTCGGCGGCGGACTTCGCCTCCTCCTCCGACTTCTTCCTCGCCTCCGCGGCCGCCTTCTGCGCGTCGGCGACCCGCTTCGTCGCGGCGACCTGGGCCATCAGGCTCGCGAGCTGGGGCCCGAAGACCTCCTCGGCCCGGCGCTGCCCGACCGTGGCGGCCGCCTGCTGCATGGCCCGGAACCCGCTCTCGAGGGCTCGGGCCGCCTCCGCCGCCCTGGCCTCGGCCTCCTCAAGGGGCGTGATGAGCCCGAGCTGCATCCGGACCTTGAGGACCTCGAGGTTGCGGGCCGTCTCGACGGC
>JAJFUM010000031.1 GCA_021372415.1 Deltaproteobacteria bacterium | reverse complement strand
TCGATCATCATAGGGAGTCCCTCCACAGACAAACATTGGTCATAGCTCCGCTCCCTCGATTCCGGAGTCGAGTCGAATAGAGGAAGCGGCATTGTCTCAGGACGCATTCCCTTTATGCCGGTGGGTGCCCACCGGGCTCTTGCCAAGCATGATTCGACAGTTGCAAAACGAAGTATCCTTACTCCAATTACCTTAGAATTACAAGATAAATTTGCGTCCCTTTTATTCCTTGACAGTCCTCCGGGGCCTCTCTATAATGCCGCCGTTTCCAGTAAGGGGAATCCGGAGAGATGTCCGAGCGGCTGAAGGAGCACGACTGGAAATCGTGTGTACGCCCCCAAAGGTGTACCGCGGGTTCAAATCCCGCTCTCTCCGCCATCATACGCTTTAGACGATAGCCGGGCCCCGCGCGACGCCGGCCTGTGAACCCCGTCAGGTCCGGAAGGAAGCAGCGGCAGCAGCCACCGGGGTGTGCTGCGGGTCACCTGGCTATCCCTCTTCCCCTCACGTCCTGCAGGAGTATCGGTGGAGTACCTCGTTCTGGCCCGAAAATTCAGACCCCAGGTCTTCGAAGACGTCCTGGGACAGGAACACGTGGTCCGGACGCTTTCCAACGCCATTACCCAGGACCGGATCGCCCATGCCTTCCTGTTCAGCGGCCCGCGCGGGGTGGGAAAGACCTCCATCGCCCGCATCCTGGCCAAGGCGCTGAACTGCGAGCAGGGGCCGACGCCGACCCCCTGCAACCGGTGCGTCCACTGCCGCGAGATCACCGACGGGATCGCGATCGACGTCCGGGAGATCGACGGGGCCTCCAACCGGGGGATCGACGAGATCCGGGAGCTCCGGGAGAACGTCAAGTTCGCCCCGGCCTCGTGCCGCTTCAAGGTCTACATCATCGACGAGGTCCACATGCTCACCCGGGAGGCCTTCAACGCCCTCCTGAAGACCCTTGAAGAGCCGCCGGGCCACGTCATCTTCATCTTCGCCACCACCGAGACCCACAAGGTTCCGGCCACGATCCTCTCGCGCTGTCAGTGCTTCGATTTTCGGAGGATTTCCCCCAGGCTGATCGTCGAAAGCCTCCGAAAGATCGCCGCCGGCGAGGGGATCTCCATCAGCGACCGGGGGCTGACCTGGATCGCCGAGGCCGGCGACGGGAGCCTGCGCGACTCCCAGAGCATCTTCGACCAGGTGATCTCCTATGCGGGATTCCAGATCGAGGACGGGGCGATCGAGGAACTCCTGGGCCTGTCGGACCGGCGGTTCCTCTTCTCGCTATCCGAGGCGGTCATCGCCCGGGACGCGGGGCTCTGCCTCAGGATCGTGGACGAGGCCTTCTACGCCGGCCTCGACATGAAGTTCTTCTACCAGAGGCTCCTCGGCCATTTCCGGAACCTGCTCCTGGTCGGCATCGCCGGAGGAGAAGGTCCTGTGGCCGACCTGGCCGCGGATGACCTCGAGAAGCTCAGGGGCCAGTTGGGGACGGCGTCGCGGGAGACCCTCCAGCGCTACCTCGAGATCCTGATGGCCGAAGAGGAGAACATGCGCCGAAGTACCAATGCGCGGCTGAACCTAGAGGCTGTTTTGTGCCGGATGGCCTGGCTGGAGCCCCTGATCCCCGTCGAGGAGGTCCTCACCCGGATGGAGGGGCTGGAGAGGCGCCTGGCGGGGAGCGGGTCCCCCTCCGGCGAGAGAGGCGGCGGAAAAACGGCAGGCACATCTGCCCCTGTCCGCCCCGCGGCCAAAAACGGGGCGGCCGGCGGGCACCGCGGGGACATGCCCCCGTCCCGGGCCGCCGGATCGGCAGCCCGGCAGGATATGGCGGCCAAAACGGAAACGGTCCCGCCGGCGAACGGCAACGCACCCGCTGCCCGGGTTTCTGAAAGGCCTGCCGAATATGGGAAAGGGACCGCGTTGCCGCCCCAGGGGGGCTGGGAGGGATTCAAGGCCTTTGTCAAACGCCAGGACCCCATCCTCTGCTCCAAGATCGAGATGGGCCGGTGCCTCGCCTGCGACGATGGGCTCCTCCGGATCGGCTTCGATCAGGATGCCTCCCACAAGGACCATCTCTTTCTTGGCGATGTGCGCGACAAGACAGGGGAACTGGCCGACCTCTGCCGGCAGTACTTCCGACGGGAGACCGCCCTGGAGATCGAGGCCGTCCCCTTCGATCCGGCTCTGGCAGGAAAGACCAACGGCCCGAACGGCAACGGAAACGGGCGGGCCGCCAAGGTCCAGAAGCTCCAGGAGATCCGGCGGGAGGCCCTCTCCAACCCCTTTGTCATGAAGGTCTTGGACCTTTTCCCCCAGGCGGAGATCCGGGACGTGAGGCCGCGTGAGGCCCCCGCGGTGCGATCCCCGGCGGCGCCTGCCTTTGCTTCGCCGGCGGACGAGACCGATCCGGCTTCCGTCGATGAGTCGCTCATGACGGACGAGGCGGGTGAGGATTGAGATCGATAGCATCATATATAATAAT
>JAJFUM010000188.1 GCA_021372415.1 Deltaproteobacteria bacterium | reverse complement strand
CATCAGCGCCACATATTCAGGCGCCCCGAATTTCAACCCCAGATCGGCCAGGGGAGGGGCGCAGAGCTGCATCACGACGATGGCCAGGGTACCGGCAATAAACGATCCGATGGCGGCTATGGCCAGGGCCTCTCCGCCTCTACCCTGCTTGGTCATCTGATAGCCGTCGACCGCCGTAAGGATAGAAGAGGCCTCACCGGGCACGTTGAGCAGAATGCTCGTTACAGACCCGCCATACATGGCCCCGTAAAAAATGCCCGCCAGCATGATGATGGCTCCCGTAGGATCCAGATAGGCCGTCAGGGGAAGCAGCATCGCCATGGTTGCCGTTGGACCCAATCCGGGCAACACCCCCACCACCGTTCCCAGCAAACAGCCAATAAAACAGTACATCAAGTTGAGCGGAGAAATGGCATGCTGTAAACCGATCAAGAAATTTCCGATCATTTTTACCCCCATTTTACCCGCAAGGTGTAACGGCTGGCCACAGGTGTCCAGGCAAGCCGCCCAAACTCGGCGGGCAGCGGTCCTATCCCTTCATGCTCCCTGTCTGTTTAAAACGCAGATGGAACGCGTTGGCCTCCCCCATCGCGAACGGGATGTGCGCCGGCTCTGTCATAGCCCGGTCGAGGTAATCCGACAGGAGCCCCCGGTAATCGGGATGGGCGCACTGCTGGATGATCCGAACCGCCCGCTCCCGGGGATCCAGGCCACGCAGGTCGGCGAGCCCCTGCTCGGTCACCAGGACATCCACATCATGCATCGTATGGTCCACATGGGAGACCATCGGGACAATGGAGGATATGTTCCCTCCCTTGGTCGTCGAACGCGCGACAAAGATCGAACAAGGGCTGTTCCGGGAATAATCGTACGTGCCCCCGATGCCGGCCATGATCTTGGTTCCTAGCAGATGGCTGGAGTTCACCTGCCCCTTGAGATCCATCTCCAGGCAGCCGTTGACCGAGATCACCCCCGTCCTCTGGATAAGCTCCGCGGAGTTGACCAGAGTCACGGGACGCAGGACGATGACCTTTTTGTAACGGTCCGGCTCCTGCTCGAATCGCTTCCATGACTCGTCGGAGAGCCGAAGGGCGATCCCCATCACCCACTCGACCTTTCCCGCCGTGATCAGTTCGAAAACGGGATCGGTCACCATGGGCAGGTGAAAGCGAAAGTTCTTGAATTCGCTTTCACCGATTGTCCGCATCATGCTCGTGAACAACTCCCCGAACCCCAGTTCAAAGGGCGGCAGGGATTCGCCGAGCCTCCCGGCGGCAACTTCCTTGCGGAAGAAATCGAGAAGATACTGGCCGATCTTGACGCCCATCTCATCCGGTTTGGGTTCCTTGGAGGGTTTTTCAGGCATATCGGAAAAGACGATTGCCTTGATTTTCCGGGGATCGACGGGGAAATAGGGCACGCCGATCCTTTTGAGGGGATTGCTGCCGACCACGGGGATCGGATCTGCGCCCCGCAGATAGACATCGTGCAACCCTTCCATGGCCAAGGGCCGGTTGAGGTTGATCTCCACGATGATTTGGGAGGCGGCTTCGATCCATTCCGGTGCATCATAGACCGCTGTCGAGGGGATGATCTGGCCGTCCTCGGTCAGCCCCACCGCCTCGATCACCGCCATGTCCAGGGTGCCGAACCATCCCCTTTTGACCTGCAGCGGCAGCGACGACCCCTTGCCCTCGAAGAAGCCCACCTCGCCGCGATTGATGCCTCCCCGGAGCTTCTCGCCGCCGACGGCGCCGACCCGTCTCCGGATGCCTCCGGCCTCGAAGAGGACGTCCTCGAACTGGGAACTCAAGGGGCCGGCGCAGAAAAGGTCGATTTTGAGCCCCCCCTCTGCCTTGATCCGCTCCGCCAGAGCCCCAAAGGTGGCCTTGGGGAAACCCATGGTGCTCCCCGAAGTGGCAACCTTCATCCCGTTTTGGAAAAGCCCGGCTGCCGCCTCGGCGGTCATGACCTTGGCCCTGGATTCCGGATGCCGGATGCGCTCGTTGATTGCCGCCATTTCACGCCCCCGCCAGCTTCACATTGTTCTTGATGAAGGTCGAAATGTCCTCGAGTTTCGAATGGGAGGGGAACACCCCCTGAACGCCCTCGTTCTTGAGGAGCGCAATGTCGTCCTTGGGAATCGTCCCGCCGAACAGGACCAGGACATCGTCGAGTTTCCGCTCCCGGATCTTCGTCATCAGCTTTCTGGCAATCTCCACATGAGACCCCGACAGGATGCTGACGCCGATCACGTCCACTGCTTCCTGCAGGGCCACCTCGACCACCTGCTCCACGCTCTGGCGCAAACCGGTGTAAATCACCTCCATCCCCTGGTCCCGCAGCCAATAGATCAGCACCTTGGCCCCGACGTCATGACCGTCAAGGCCGATCTTGGCAATGAGCACACGTATGATCTTCTTTGTCTCCATGAAGCCCTCCTCAACAGGCTGCTAAACCGTCGTCGGTTCTTTATACGTCCCGTAGACCTTCTTCAGGGTTTCGATGATCTCCCCGATGGTCGCCTTGGCCTTCAACGGCTCGAAAAGATGCGGGATGATGTTCTCGTTGCGTTCCGCCGCGGCCTGAAGCTGCTTCAAGGTGCTTTCCACCTTGGCCTCATCGCGGGCCGACTTGACGGCCTTGAGACGCGCGAGCTGGCGGTTGATGGTCTCCGGATCCGTCTTGTAGACCTCGAGGTCCTTCTCCTCTTCCTTGATCTGGTACTTGTTCACCCCCACCAGGACCTTTTCCCCGGAACTGATCCGCTTCTGGAGCGCATAGCTCTGCTTGGCCAGTTCCCTCTGGATGGTCCCGTTCTCGATCTGTTTGACGATGCCGCCTTCGGCGTCGATCTTGCTGATGATCTCGCCGATCTTGGCCTCCATCTCGTTGGTCAGCGCCTCCACGTAATAGGAGCCTCCCAGCGGATCGACCACGTCGGCCACGCCCGTTTCGTTGGCCAGGATCTGCTGGACGCGCAGGGAGGTCCGGATCGCCAGATCCGACGGAATGGCATACACCTCGTCGAAGCAGGCCAGGTTCAGGGACCTCGTCCCGGCGAAGGCGGCAGCCATGGCGTAGTAGGCAGCCCGGGCAATGTTGTTCAGGGGCTGCTCGGCGGTCAGGCCGCCACCCATGCCGCCCGTGGAGAAGCGGAACTGCATGGACCGCTTGTCCTGGGCGCCGTACTTGTTCTTAAGCAGCTTGGCCCAGTAACGGCGGGCGCCGCGGAGCCGGGCGATGTCCTCGAAGAAGTTGAACTGCCGCCCGCCGATGGGCAGGTGGAAAGAGAAGAGGGGCGCGATCTGGTCGATGTTGGAGCCCCGCTTCATGACCTCCTGGATGTAGACCTCGGCGATCGCGATGGCCAGGGACACGGCCTGGATGGTGTTGGCCCCGTACTCCAGGATGTGGGTCCCGGAGACGCTGATGGCATTGAAACGGGGTATCTCCTTGTTGCAGAACTCGACACAGTCGCCGACCAGCTTGATCGACGGCCCGGGCGGGAAGATCCAGGTCCCGCGGGCGATGAACTCCTTGAGGATATCGTTCTGGATCGTGCCGCGGAGCTTCTTGGTCTCGACGCCTTGCTTCTGGGCGACCAGGGCGTACATGGCCAGGACGATCGGCGCCGTGGCGTTGATCGTGAAGGAGGTGGAGATCCCGTCCAGGGAGATGCCGTCGTAGATCCTCTCGAAGTCGTCGAGGGTGTCCACGGCCACGCCGAGCTTGCCCACATCGTCTTCGGCCTGCGGCATGTCGGAATCGAGGCCGATCTGGGTCGGCAGGTCGAAGGCCAGGCTCAGGCCCGTCTGACCGTTCTTCAGCAGGTACTTGAACCGTTCGTTGGTGCTCTCGGACGTCGACTGGCCCGAGTACTGGCGCATCGTCCAGAGCTCGCTGCGGTACATAGATGGGAAGACGCCGCGGGTGAAAGGATATTCCCCGGGATCGCCGAGCTTCTCCTTATAATCGAAGTCCGGCAGATCGTCGGGCCCGTAAAATACCTTAACAGGTGTGCCCAGGATGGACGTGACGGGCCGCACCACGATTTCTTTTTTCGCCATGGTCTTTCTCCCCTCCTTAGCGGGTTATTCCTTGTGCTCCTTGTGCAGTTCCTCCAGTTCGATCAACACGCCGTTGGTGCTCTTCGGATTCAGGAAGGCGATCAGGCGGCCGTCCTGGGTCTTGCGGGGCGTCTTGTTGAGCAGTTCAATCCCCTTGGCCTCGAACTCGCGCAGCGACTTTTCGATGTCCTCCACGCCCAGGCAGAGGTGGTGGATCCCCTCGCCCCGCTTCTCGATGAACTTCGCCGCCGGGCTGGCCGGGTCCATGGGCTGGACCAGTTCGATGGTGGCCCCCTCCAGGGGGAAGAAAGCGATCTTGGTCTTGATCGCCTCCGACTCGTACATCTTCTCCATGGGAATCCCCAGGAGGTCACGGAAGATGTGGGCGGATTTCTCCACATCCTTGACAGCCACGCCGATATGCTCGATCTTCTTGATCATCGTCCTTCTCCTCTTAATCTTGTATTCACAGGGATGAATATCCCTCGGGATTCGGGAACCCCGTTCGCACCTCCGGCCGCCTACAGCGGGATCGACCCATGCCGCTTGCCCGGCCTGACTTCAACCTTTCCCTTCAGGCGCTCGAACATCCCGATCAGGCAGGCACGCATGTCCTTCGGCTCGATGATCGCATCGATCCATCCCTCCTCGGCGGCCACATAGGGATTGGCAAACTTCTCCCGGTATTCGTTCACCATCTGAACCCGCATCGCCTTGGGGTCTTCGGCCTTGGCGATCTCGTCCTTGAAGATGATGTTCGCCGCCCCTTCGGGCCCCATGATCGCGATCTCGGCCGTCGTCAGGGCGATGGTGAAGTCCGTCCCCACGAGCTTCGAAACGGCCATCCCGGACATCGCCCCCCCGTAGATCTTCCGCACGATCACCGACACCCGCGGCACGACCGCCTCGCAATAGGCGTAGAGGGTCTTGGCGCCGTGGCGGATGATCCCTCCGAACTCCTGATGCTTCCCGGGAAGATAACCGGGGCAATCCACCAGGTTCAGGATCGGGATGTTGAAGGCGTCGCAGAAGCGGATAAACCGCGCCGACTTGTCCGAAGCGTCGATGTCCAGACTCCCCGCGCTCACCAGCGGCTGGTTGGCGATCACGCCGACGCTGTTGCCGCCCAGGCGGATGAATCCGATGATCATGTTCTTGGCGAAATCCTCCTGGATCTCGAAGAAATCGTTGTGGTCCGCGATCGAGTGGATGATCTTCTTCATGTCATACGCCCGCTGCGGATTGTCGGGGATAACCTTTTCGATCTCCTCGGTCAGCCGCATCGGATCATCGGAATCGGCAGCCGCGGGCGCCGTCTCGCGGCTGCTCGCCGGGAGGAAACTCAGCAGCTTCTTGACCTGCTCGAAGCATTCCTGTTCGGTCTTGGCCACCAGGTGCGCCACGCCGCTTTTCTGGCTGTGGACCTTGGCCCCGCCGAGATCCTCCGCCGAGATCTCTTCCCCGGTGACCGCCTTGATGACGTTGGGTCCGGTGATGTGCATCTTGCTGAGTCCGTCCACCATGAAGATGAAGTCGCACAGGGCGGGCGAATAGACGGCACCGCCGGCGCAGGGACCCAGGATCAGGCAGAACTGCGGCACGATACCGGAGGCCATGGTGTTGCGGAAGAAGATGGATCCGTACTGCCCCAGGCCCTCCTGGATCCGGGCTCCCCCCGAATCGATCAGGCCGATGATCGGGGCCCCGACCTTGATCGCCAGATCCATCACATGGCAAATCTTGCTGGCATGGGCCTTCCCAAGGGACCCGCCCATGACTGTAAAATCCTGGGAATAGACGAACACCTGCCGCCCAGAGACCTTGCCGGAACCGACCACGACCCCGTCACCGTAAAACTTCTCCTTGTCCATGCCGAACTTGGTGCACTGGTGGGTCACGAACATCTCTATTTCCATGAAACTGCCGGGATCCAGCAGCTGATCGATCCTTTCGCGGGCCGTGAGTTTGCCGCGCTCATGCTGCTTGTCGAGCTGCTTTTGCCCGCCCCCCAGGCGTGCGAGGGCCTCCCTTGATTTCAACTCCTCATTCCTGTCTTTCAAGTTTCACCTCACTGGTCATCGCTGCAGAAGATCTGGGGCGTGAGCAAAAGGGCTCTCACGCCCCGGATCTTCATACCCATCCCGCAA
>JAJFUM010000168.1 GCA_021372415.1 Deltaproteobacteria bacterium | reverse complement strand
TAGGAATGGACCGTCGTCATCATCCCTGTCTCAATTCCGAAGGCCTTGTGGACCACCATGACCGGCGGCGCCAGACAGTTCGTCGTACAGGAGGCGTTGGAGACGATGTGGTGCTTCTTCGGCCGGTAATCCCTGTGGTTGACCCCCATCACCACCGTGAGGTCCACCTCCTTGGCGGGGGCGCTGATGATCACCTTCTTGGCGCCGGCCTGGAGATGGGCCGAGGCCTTGGGACCGGTCAGAAAGAGCCCCGTGCTCTCGATCACGATGTCGACCCCCTCGTCATCCCAGGGGATGGAGGCAGGATCTCGGAAGGCCAGGCTCTTGATAGCTTGGCCGTTGATGATGAAGCAATCCTTCTTAACGCCGACCGAACCGGGATAGACGCCGTAGTTCGTGTCGTACTTGAACAGATGGGCATTCGTTTTCACGTCGAAGAGGTCATTGACCGCGACGACCTGAAGGGATTCGGGATAACGTTCCAGGACGGCCTTGAGAACCTGCCGCCCGATACGTCCAAAACCGTTGATTCCAAGGCGAATCATATACAGCTCCTTTCAATTGTCATCGATTCGGTATTTATGGGCCGCCATCAGATCGCACCGCATCTGGAGCGTTTCGTGCATGCGGGCGTTGTCCAGCGCAATCGCACTGAGGTTGGCAACCGCCTTGAGAAATTTGCATTCCCCCTCCCGGAATTTTCGGACCTTATCCGAGTAAACCCGGAGGACGCCGATTGGCTTCTTCTCCAGCATCAGGGGAACCACGAAGACGGACTTGATCCCCTCGGCCCTCGCCTTTTCTCCGTACTGGAAATTCCGGTCGGTCTGGGCATTCTCGATCCAGATGGCCTTGCCCTTGAGGGCCTTGCGGTCCAGGCCGCTCTCGTCGATGAGGATCGGCCCCTTGCGGACATACCCCTTGGACAGACCGCTGGCGGCACCCAGCACCAGCATCCTCTCACGCGAATCGAGCAGGCGAATGATGCCCGCCTTGACGCCCATCGCCTTGACGACGGATTGGACGATCTTCTCCAGGACCTTCGCCGGTTCCAGCGATGCATTGATCACCTTGGCCACATCGTAAAGGGCGGTAAAATAGTCAACTTCTTTTCCTTTCATACACTCACCTCCTGGTTGCCTCTCTCCCTGACGGCGCATTCAACGGATTTGGAAAAACGATTCTGCCCGGGGTCCGACCTTGCCGTTCCCCGCGCATCCCCTGATCGTCACATCTGCCGGCTCCTGCCTTCGGAAGAGCCGGCAGGTTCCCCGTGCTATCCGGTCCAACCGCTAACGGACGAAACCCATCAGCAGGATCCCCAGGCCCACCAACCATCCGACAATGGGTTTCACATGCCGGGAATCCTCCCGGCTCCCATAGATGAGCAGATATCCGGGAACGATGGCACTCAGGATTCCCTCCCGCATCTTCTGGTTCTTAAATGCCCGCAAGGCCACGATGTCTTGGCAGATGAGCATAACCAGAAATCCCAAAAGGACCATGTTGGCATTCATGTCATGCAAGGTCTTCTCCTTACCCCCGGGGATTCCGTGATGCACTTCATGGCAAGGAATATTTATACCGTAAAGATCTGCAAATATCCAGCGGAGGGACCAACTTTTTTCAAACCGATCCCGATGTTCCCATGCGGATTGGCGTAGGATCGGACGCCTCAGGCGGCCCCGGAATTCCCCCGCATCTCTTCCAACTCTCATGAAAACGGTGTCGCTGGTGTCTCCGTGTGGGCCTGAAGATGGGCTTCAGGGATGCGGTGACTGGAGATTTTGTTCGGCCCTTAGGGTCCGCCTGCCGTCAAAGCAAGCACAGCCGTCGCAACGGCAACGATCTCAATCGCTGTCGGATGTGAGTTTTACCTCTGCAACGGGGTGAATCCCGTTGACAGGGGGGACACCCCTTCCCTATACTGTCGAGGCAAAAGGGGAGCCGGCCGGGTGATGGGCTCCTCCATCCTGCCGTGAGAGGTCCCTGTGAAAGGAGGCTGTCTTCATGACCCGGATCATCGTTGCGCTGGACGGCATGACGTTCAATGAGGCCAGGGAAAAGGGGTTGCTCTCCACCCTCTGCAAAGCCTGCGAGAAGGGCCTGATCTGGGGGGTCAAGGTCAGCGACATGCTCTACAGCGGGGATGTCGGAAAGATCCTCTCATCCCTGAAGGACGAATTCAAGCTGGGGGTCATGGCCGACGTCAAATTAAACGATATCCCTTCCACCATGGAAAACAGCATCAACAAGCTCGTGGGGGCGGGAACCAATATCGTTTCAATCCACTGCGCTTCGAACTTCCGGCCCAGAAATGCGGGCCTCCTCATCTATATTGCCGGCGTGACGGCGCTGACCTCCTTCACGGACCTGGAAATCAAATGGATCTATGACAAGACCCACGAACAGGTCGTCCGGGCCTTCTCCGACATTGCCCTGATGAACAACTACCAATACCTCCTCGGTTCCGTGAAGGATATGACCTACCTCAGGGACAACCCCCTCAAGAAGATCTGCACAGGGATCAGGCCCCCCTGGTATCCTGAACGCCACGACCAAGTCCGCATCGCCTCCCTGAAGGAAGCGGTCAGGGTGGAGGCCGATTTCGTGGTGATCGGCCGGCCGATCACGAAGGCCGACAACGTCATGGGC
Organism: Deltaproteobacteria bacterium; assembly: GCA_021372415.1. Lineage (GTDB taxonomy): Bacteria > Desulfobacterota > Syntrophia > Syntrophales > UBA5619 > JAKAFS01. The sequence continues at coordinate 287 of JAJFUM010000168.1, read as the reverse complement.
GCCATCGAACGGGCCTGCTCAGAGATCGGCTGAGTTCGCCTTGGCGGGACCCCTCTGGTAGGGTTCGGCTACCAATGCGCTTACCATCGATCCTCATTGTCTTTTGATCGAATCCCGCTAGACTCGTCAAAGAGGAACTGTTTTCATCTTGTTGGCAATGAGGATGCCCCGTGTCAGTCGGGGGCCTTCCGAGCAGAAAGGAGCGCTGTCATGAAGGTACTGATCGTTTATTATTCCCTGTACGGGCATATCCACCGGATGGCGGAGGCCGTCAAGGAGGGAGCCGG
>JAJFUM010000149.1 GCA_021372415.1 Deltaproteobacteria bacterium | reverse complement strand
GCTCAACGCGCAAATCGACGCCTTCGAGCCCCACGTCCTGGGCGCCACGTCCGTGACCCTGAATTTCCCCGTCGCGGCCGGAATCCTCGACAGGGCCAAACAGCACCGCCCCTCCATGGTCACCGTCATGGGGGGACCCCACGCCTCCTTCGACGACCGGAATACCCTGACGGACTATCCCGGGATCGACCTGATCGTCAGGGGGGAAGGGGAGGGGACCATCGCCGAGCTCATGAAATGCGGCATGGACCCCGGGTCATGGGACCGGATAAAGGGGATCAGCTTCAGGCGTAATGGGGGGATCGTGGCCACGGAGTCCCGCCCCTTCATCGAGGACCTGGACAGCCTCCCGCTCCCGGCGCGCCATCTCCTGCCGCTCTCCCGGTACCAGGCCCTGGGCTATCCGATCAGCATCATCACCAGCCGCGGCTGCCCCTATTCCTGCATCTTCTGCCTCGGACGGAGGATGGTCGGCAGCCGCGTGCGGCAACGCTCGCCCCGGCTGGTGGTGGACGAGATCGAGCAGATCCTCTCCTACGGGATCGACCGGATCAACGTGGCCGACGACCTGTTCGTGTCGAACCGGGGAAAGGTGACGGAGGTCTGTGAGGAGATGCTCACGAGGGGGCTCCGGTTCGCCTGGAGCGCCTTTGCCCGCGTGAACACCGTGGACCGGCAGACCCTGCAGCTCATGCGCAAGGCCGGGTGCGACGGCATCAGCTTCGGGGTGGAATCGGGAAACCGGGAGATGCTCAAGCGGATCAGGAAGGGGATCACCCGGGAGCAGGTCCGGGAGGCCGTGTCCCTGTGCCGGGAAGCGGGGATCATCGCCCATGCCTCCTTCATCGCCGGACTGCCCGGGGAGACCCGGGAAACCCTGGACGAGACGGGCCGGTTCGCCGCCGAGCTGGGCGCGCTCTACGGCTACCACTATCTGACGCCCTTTCCCGGCACGACGGTCCGCGAGGAGGTGTCCCGGTACGACCTGGAGATCCTCACCGACGACTGGACCCGGTACGACGCCAACAGCGCCATTGTCCGGACGTCGGCCCTCCCGCCCGCCGAGATCGAGCGGTTCGTCGGGGCCTTCGAGGGGCAGGTCCGGGAGGCCTGGGAAGGCATGGTCGAGGGCTATCGCCTGAAGACCAATCCCCCCGGAATCGACCTGCAGGTCGAGGGCCATTTCCGCATGAAGCTGGTCTATCGGCTGCTGTCCGAGGACCTCGTCGAGAAGTGGGGCGAATTCTCGGACGGAGACGCCGGGATGGACGAAGAGGCCCTGCTGGGGCTGCTGTGCCGGAGGATCGGGGAGGCCGTCCGCGCCGACGGGGGCCTGGAAGGCGGCCCGGAAGGCGACTGGGTCGGCGGCCTGGCCGAAAAGACCCTGCGGTCCCTGGTGTCCCTGGGGCACATCGGCCTGGACCGCCAGGGGGACCGGGTCCAGTGGCACTGGCGGCACAACCGGCACGTCAATCGGTTCCCGTCCTGACCGCATATCATCTCATTTCTGAAAAACGGCGATAGCCGACGATATCCTCCACCGTGACGACGGGAAAAGCATGTTCCTCTGCGAAGCGCACGATTTGAGGCATCCGCGCCATCGTTCCATCCGGATTGGTAAGCTCGCATAAAACGCCGTACGGCCTCAGGCCGGCCATACGGTTCAGGTCCACGGTCGCTTCCGTATGGCCGGGACGTTCAAGAACCCCTCCCTGCCTCGATTTCAGGGGGAAGATATGCCCCGGGTGGTGGAGGTTTTCTGGCTTGGCCAGGTCATCCACGGCCGCTTTCACGGTCGTGACGCGGTCCGCGGCGGAAACCCCGGTGGTCACTCCGTGTGCGGCTTCGATGGACACGGTAAAAGCGGTCCCGAAACGGCTTGAGTTTTTCTCCACCATCATGGGCAATTCCAGGGCACTCACCTTGTCTTCCGTCAGGCACAGGCAAACGATCCCGCTGCATTCGCGGATAAGGAGCGCCATTTGCCGTTCATTGAGAAAGTCCGTGGAGAATATCAGGTCTCCTTCGTTTTCCCGGCCTTCATCATCCGTTACAAGGACACCGCTGCCTTCACGGAGGGATTGAAGGGCCTTTTCCACACGCTCACGGGAATTTCCAAAAGACGAAAGTTTTTTCTGATTCATGATAATGCTCCTTCGTGAATT
>JAJFUM010000114.1 GCA_021372415.1 Deltaproteobacteria bacterium | reverse complement strand
TGCCTGCGTAGGGAAATGAGTCCAGCATGCTCGTCGCATGATGGCCACTTCTTTACAGGGAGGTGGCCATTTTATTTTGCAGGAAAGGAGTTGCGTGCCATGACACAGCTTGAATACGCCCTTGCGGGGGAGGTCTCGCCTGAAATGGTGCAGGCGGCCGAACACGACGGCATTCCTCCGGAGGAGATGCTTCGAAAGGTGGCTGCCGGGACGGTGGTCATCCCCAAAAACCGGATGCGCGCCTTCGAGGCCAGGGGGATCGGGGAGGGGCTTTCGACCAAGATCAATGCCAACATCGGAACCTCGTTGAGCCATGCGAGCCTCGACGAGGAGATCGACAAACTCAGCGTGGCCGTCGAGGCGGGGGCCGACGCCGCCATGGACCTCTCCACGGGGGGCGACATCGACGCCATCCTCGGGGGGATCATCGAGCATTCCCCGGTCATGATCGGGACGGTGCCCATCTATCGTTCCGTCAGCCGCCTGATGGTCAGGGGAGGGGGCTGCGGGGACCTGACCGAGGAGGCCATCTTTACGGATATCGAGCAGGAGGCGCGGATGGGGGTCGATTTCATGACCCTCCACTGCGGGATCACGCGAAACACCCTGGCCGTCCTCGGAGGCTGCGACCGGATCATGGGGATCGTCTCGAGGGGCGGCAGCCTGATGGCGGAGTGGATGCAGCTCCACGGACGAGAGAATCCCCTGTACGAACATTACGACCGGCTCCTCGATATCGCCCGGACCTATGACGTGACCCTCTCGCTTGGGGACGGGCTTCGGCCCGGGTCGATCGCCGATGCGGAAGACCGGGCGCAGCTTGCCGAACTGATCACCCTCGGCGAGTTGGTGACGAGGGCCCGCCGGGCGGGAGTCCAGGTCATGGTGGAGGGGCCGGGGCACGTCCCCCTGAGCCGCATTGCCTCGGATATGAAGCTCCAGAAGCGCCTGTGCAACGGTGCGCCCTATTACGTCCTGGGACCCCTGCCCACGGACATCGCCCCGGGCTATGACCACATCGTCGGGGCGATCGGCGGGGCGATCGCGGCCGCGAGCGGGGCCGACTTCCTCTGCTACGTGACGCCGGCCGAGCATCTGGGCCTTCCCGCCGCCCAGGACGTCTACGAGGGGGTCTTCGCATCGCGCATCGCCGCTCACATCGGAGACCTGGAGAAGGGTGTCCGGGGGGCCTGGGAGCGCAACGAGGCCATGTCCGCGGCCCGAAGGCATTTCGACTGGGAGAGCATGTTCCGGCTCGCCATTGATCCTGCCAAGGCCAGGCGGGTCCGATGCCAGACCGAAGACCGTGACAAGGACGTCTGCACCATGTGCGGCGAGCTCTGCGCAGTGAAGACCTACGAACGGTTCCTGAAGGGCCGTGAGGCCAAGCAGAAGAGCACTGCGGCGTCCTGATCCGGTCCTGCAAATCTTCAATCTCTCCCAACTTCAGTTGGCGGGCCGGCAGGGGGATGGGTTTGAACGGCGGGGAGACGCCCGGTCAAGTCATCGCGGGCCTGCCATCTGTTAAGGGAAGCAGAAAAGGGCTCCGTTGTGCACCCCCGGGGGGATGACCGGTTTTGCCGGAAGACCGATTCCTTCGGTCAGAGCCTTTTTTTGTTGAAACATTGTCCTTTGCCAGCTATCATGGGCCCGTCAGGAGGCATGAAGGCATGGGAAGGATCGTGTTGCTGCCCATCCGCGTATGGCTCATCGCCCTGCTGGTCCTGATTGGGACCCTCTCCGCCCCCGGGTTCGGGGTAGGGGCGCCGGGACCTGAGAGGTCCTACCGGATCGCCCTGATCGGCGATCCCCACCTCCCCGGGACCTACCTCGCCTCCAAGGAGGCCCTCATCCGGACAGTCGGCGGCTGGGAGGGGATTGACCGCGTCATCGTTCTGGGTGATATCTGCGACCGGGCCGGGACGGCGGCGGAATACGCCTTCGCGAAGGCCTTCTTCGCCCCGCTCCTGCAGCCCCTCCGTTTCGTTGTCGGGAACCACGACTACTTCTATGAGGACGAGCCGAATTTCCGGGGGAGACTTGTCGAGGCCCCCCCGGAGGTCCGCCGGATGAAACTGGCCCGGTTCGCCGAGACCTTCGGCCTGAAACGCCTGTATTTTGAGGAGAGGCTCGGGGATTACCTCCTCGTCTATCTGTCCGCGGACGAGCTGCATGGCTCCCTGCTGGCCCAATTTTCGAAGGAGCAGATGGACTGGTTCGAAAATGTCCTGGCCCGGAACCGGACGGTTCCTACGCTGGTCTTCGCCCATGCACCCCTGGCCGGGACGCTCCACGCCTACCACGAGCATGCCAATGCCCCCAGCTTCGTCGCCCAGCCCGCCGAATCCCTGAGGGAACTGATCCTGGCCAATCCACAGATTGTCCTCTGGGCAGCGGGACACATGCACGTCCCGGCAACGAACGAGAGCTATGCCGCCCCCGTCAATCAATACGAGGGGCGGGTGATGACCATCCACAACAGCAACCTGGGGCGGAAGAGGTCCTGGACGAACGTCCTGGACCTCTATCCTGGGAGGGTCGTCGTGCGGACCTACGACCACGGCCTGAAGGGCTGGCGACCCGACCTGGAGCGGACGATTCCCGCTCCGCCGTGAGAGGACCGGGATCTAACCCATCGATCGGGAGGTACGAGGCTATGACCGAGAAAATCGCTAGAAAGAGAGTGAACTTCACCTATCGCGCCCCTGAGGCAAGCGCGGTCTGCGTCACGGGCACATTCAACGGCTGGAACAACAAGGCCAATCCCCTGAAGAAGAACCGGGAGGGCCTCTGGAGTACGACGCTTTACCTCTTTCCGGGACACTATGAATACCGCTTCTTCGTCGATGGCCAGTGGGAGAATGACCCGGCATGCAGCAGGCGGCATCTGAACCGGTTCGGGGAATACGATTGCATCCTCACCGTAGAGTGAGGATCCTGTCCTTTCCGAATTTTTGAAGGAGGCTGCCCCCGTCGGGCCGACTCCCAAAAGGGGTTCCCCTGCCCTTAACCCGATATCCCTGCCGGTTTTCCAAACGCATCCCCTCCGTTTGACAATCCCGATATCGTCGTTAACTTAGATCTCAAGGCCAATCCTTCCCGGCCCCTTTTGCCAAAAGGCCGGACGGGGAGTGGCGGGCCATGGGATGCCATCTGGGGTTCAGTATCACCGCCGTCAAGGGCAGGATCCCGAATCCTCCCGAGGGCAGCGTGGATTCCCGGGACCGAGCCGGCCGGGTTCGAAGACGGGCATGGCGGCCACCGGGAGGGGAAGACAAGGAGGGATTATGAAAAGAACAGGGATCATCACCTTAGTCCTGTTAGGGATATTGGGTTTCGGCGTCGCCAACGGCGCGCGTCAGGAGGTGAAGAACATGAAGGAAACGAAGACGACAACGGCAGTCGCCACCTTCGCGGGGGGCTGTTTCTGGTGCGTCGAATCCGATTTTGAGAAGATGCCCGGCGTCCTGAAGGTCGTATCCGGTTACACGGGGGGCAGGGGCGACAACCCCACCTACGAGACATACGCCCAGATGGGGTATGTCGAGGCCGTCCAGGTCTTCTTTGACCCGGCCAAGGTGACCTACGAACAGCTTCTCGATGTCCTGTGGCGGCACATCGATCCCACCGACGCCGGCGGGCAGTTCGCCGACAGGGGGCCCTACTACCGCAGCGCGATCTTCTATCACAACGATGTCCAGAAGAAGCTCGCCGAGGCCTCCAGGGAGGCCCTGGGAAAATCGGGCCGGTTCCACAAACCGATCGTGACCGAGATCCTCCCCTTCGTCAAGTTTTACAACGCGGAAGAGTACCACCAGGACTACTACAAGAAGAACCCTCTCCGGTACCGTTATTACCGGTACGGATCGGGGCGGGATCAGTTCCTGGAGAAGGTGTGGGGAAAGGGGGCTGGTGCCTTGAAGGCCGGGCCGGCAGGACCGGCCGGCAGGGCAGAGGGCCTCACCAAACCGGACAGCGCGACCTTGAAGAAGCGCTTGACGCCGCTGCAGTATGAGGTGACCCAGCAGGAGGGTACGGAACCGCCCTTCCAGAACGAGTACTGGGACAACAAGCGGGAGGGAATTTACGTGGACATCGTTTCCGGCGAGCCTCTCTTCAGTTCCCTGGACAAGTACGATTCCGGCACGGGGTGGCCCAGCTTTACCAAACCCCTGGAGGAGGGCAACATTGTGGAGAGGGAAGACAACAGCTTCTTCACGACGCGCGTCGAGGTCAGGAGCCGGCATGCCGACTCCCATCTGGGGCACGTCTTTTCCGACGGCCCGCCCCCGACGGGCCTGAGGTACTGCATGAATTCGGCCGCTCTGCGCTTCATCCCCAGGGAGGACCTGGAAAAAGAGGGCTACGGCCGATATCTGACACTGTTCAAGAAATAGCCTTTGTTCATTCCGGGGAACCGAGTTCCCCGGAATGGACGCAATGATGCCGGGGCGCCTGCCGGGTCGACAGGGGCCCCGGTGCCGTCGCATCACGGTCCGGCCCGTCTTTAATCGAGCGGCCTGTGGCGCGTGGCCGCCAACGCCGATTTGGCCGTATTTTTCGCTTGACAGCGGGACCATTTCCTCTATAGTGACCCCACGCAAGAGAACCCTGATTGTTAAGATCCGTTTTCTCCCGGGCCGCCTGTCGCAGAAGGCCGGCCACAAGGGACTCTGATTGAAATACCCATAGTCTTTCTGGCTGCCTTTGCTGTTCTGAACACGACGCGGGGGGAGTGCTGCGATAGCTGCTTTCTTCTAGATCAGGCGCTGCAAGCCGACGACGGAGGCGAGGATGCGGGAATTTCAGGGTAAGGCCGCCTTGGCGGTGGGTGCGTTGTATGTCGGATTCGTCGGCTGGTCCGTCTACGGGGCGATCTGGCCGGTCGAGACTTACGCCTTCCGCATGGTCCACATGGCCTTCATCTACGCCCTGGCCCTGATCGTCTACCCCATCCGTCCCAAGGCCGGCCGCTGGGCGCTGGGGGTGGACCTGCTCCTGGCCATCCTGGGGGTGGCCGCCATCGCCTACGGCTTCATCGACATGGACCAGTTCATCCGCCGCTCCACTCTTCCGGAGCGCTACGACATGGTCTTCGGCATCATGGCGATGCTGCTTCTCCTGGAGATCTCCCGTCGTACCGTGGACAACACCTTCACCCTGGTCGTGATCGGTTTCCTGATCTACACGCTGTACGGCAACTATTGCCCGGACATCATTTCCCACAAGGGATACGACCTCGATCGGATCGTCGGCCATATGTACATGACCCTCGAGGGGATCTTCGGCGTGCCCCTTTCGGTCAGTGCCTCCTTCGTGATGCTCTTCGTCGTCTACGGGACCTTCATGGACGTGGCGGGGGCCGGAGGCTTCTGGCTGGACCTCTCGATGGCGACGATGGGCCGCCAGTCGGCCAGCGCCGGGCGGGGCGCGGTCATCACCTCGGCGCTCCTGGGGGGACCCCAGGGAAGCGGGGTGGCGACCACGATGTCCGTGACGCCGATCATGTGGCCGATCCTCAAGAAGGCGGGTTATACGCCGAACATGGCGGCGGGGCTCATCGCCACCGGCGGGATCGGGGCGGTCCTCTCGCCGCCGCTGATGGGGGCGGCCGCCTTTCTGATCATGCAGTTTCTGGGGGTCTCGTTCTGGGACGTGGTGGTCATGGTGACGATCCCCACGGTCCTGTATTACGTCGGGACCCTTTTTATGGTGGAGCTGGAGGCACGCCGGCATAGTTTCGCTCCCCCGGACACGGAGCACAAGACGGTCCGGAAGGTGATGGCGACCAAGGGCTACCATCTGATTTCGATCGTCGTTCTGGTGGCAATCCTCGTCATCTGGAACAAGTCTCCCGAATACGCCGCCCTGGGGGCCATCGGGGCGACGATCCTGACCAGCTTCCTGAGCCGCGACCGGAACGAATGGCTGACTCCCAAAAGGATTGTCGTGGCGATGGTCGAGGGGGCCAAAAACATGCTCCCGGTGGCGGTCCTCCTGGCCGCCGCGGGCCTGATCGTCGGGACCTTCACCCTGACGGGCCTCGGACTCAAGATCTCTTCGATCATCATGGCGGTGAGCGGTGGGTCGGTCCTGGCCGCCCTGGTCTTGTCGCTCCTGGCCTCGATGCTCATCGGCCTGTCCCTGCCGATCACGGCGACCTACATCATGACCGTCGTCATGGTTGCGCCGGCCCTGGTCAAGATCGGCGTGCCGATGCACGTGGCGCACCTCCTGGTCTTTTACTTCGCCGTCCTGTCCGAGGTCTCCCCGCCGGTCGGTCTGTCGCCCTGCGCGGCCGCGGCCGTCACGGGCGGGAATCCCTTCGGCTCGATGATGCAGGCCTGGAAATATTCGCTTCCGGCCTTCCTGGTTCCCTTTTTCTTCTCGGCGACGCCGGTCGGCTACAACCTCCTGATCGTGGGGAGCAATTGGATCGGATTGATCCAGGCCCTGGTGACGAGTCTCTGTGCCCTGTTTTTCCTCTCTCTGGGGATCATCGGATACCTGAGGAAGAAATTCCCCATGATCGAGCGCATCCTCCTGATGGTCGTGGCCCTCGCCATGGTGATCGCTCCCATCGGCCCGTCCATCGAGGGGCTGGCACCGCTTCTGGCCGGCATCGTGATGATCGTTTACCATTGGCACACCAGCCGCGTTTCGGCACAAAACGGATGCACGGCGGCGAGGACTTGAACCAACACGCACCCCTCGGTGTTCGCCGGGGGTGTCCAGGAAGGGCAGGGCGGAATCAGCCCTGGCGATCCAATCCCTTAATCTTGAGGAGGTGGGCTTATGAACATGCGACGATATAAAATCATTGCCTGCGCGGCATTCGCGCTGGTCCTGTCGCTGGCACTTGCGACGGGTGCAGGTGCCCAGGGCAAACTGTCCTTCAGTATCGTCACCGGCGGGACCGGCGGGGTGTGGTATCC
>JAJFUM010000103.1 GCA_021372415.1 Deltaproteobacteria bacterium | reverse complement strand
ACGGAGACCCCATGATCTTCCTCACCCGACCCATCTCGGCGGTGCTCCTGGGCATCTCCCTGATCCTCCTCGTCCTGCCCCTCCTGCCTTGGGTCAGGAAGAAAAAAGCCATCATCCCCATCGAAGAGGAAGAATGAACCTAAACAACCGGTTTGATAAAACAACAACATTTCAAGAAATAGAAGGGGAATAGCGATGTATCTGCTCCACGCTGAAGAACAGAGAATGTTTGTCGGCCAGTTGAAAAAGATGGTCGATAACAAGGTTGCACCCCGTGCGGCCGCGATAGATGAAAAAGCCGAATTCCCATGGGATCTTAAAGAGGTCTTTCAGGAAATGGGGCTTCTCGGGCTTGCGGTTCCTGAAGCATATGGCGGCACGCATCAGGGACATCTCTATCTGTGCCTGGCCGTTGAAGAGATTGCCAGGGCCTGTGTCAGTTCGTCACTGATCGTCCAGGGACAGGCCCTGGGATGGGACCCGATCCTGATCGGGGGCTCGGAGGAACAGAAGAAGAAATACGGCCCAATCGTCGCGTCGGGCGAGGTGATGATTTCCTTCGGGCTCACGGAACCGGGCGCCGGTTCGGATTCCGGGGCGATGTCCACGCACGCCGTGAAAAAAGGGGACAAGTACCTCATCAACGGGACCAAATGCTTCATCACGAACGGACCCGTCGCCAATCTCATCACGCTCTTTGCGATGACCGACGCAACCAAGGGAGTCAAGGGAATCAGCGCCTTTGTGGTGCCCACGGATGCGCCCGGGTTTTCCGTGGCCCGTTGGGAAAACAAGATGGGGATCAAGGGTTCTCCGACCGCGCAACTGGTTTTCGAGGACGTCGAGATCCCGGCGGAAAATCTGATCGGCCAGGAGGGCAAAGGGTTCGTCTACGCCATGAAGACCCTGGACCGGTCGCGGCCCGTCATCGGCGCGCAGGCCTGCGGGGTGGCCAAAGGCGCGTTGGAGCAGGCCATCAAGTATTCCAAGGAAAGGGTCCAGTTCGGAAAACCGATCGGCCATTTCCAGGGCATCGGCTGGATGCTGGCGGACATGGCGGCTGAAGTCGATGCGGCCAGGAGCCTCGTCTACCAGGCCGCGCAACTGATCGATGAGGACAATCCCAGCAAAAGCTACCTTTCCGCGGCCTCCAAGCTGGTTGCGTCCAACACGGCCATGAAGGTGACGACCGATGCCCTCCAGATTGCAGGGGGTTATGGCTACATGAAGGAATTCCCCTTTGAGCGGATGATGCGGGATGCAAAGATTACCCAGATCTATGAGGGGACCAATCAGATCATGAAACTGATCATCTCCCGGGAACTTTTGAAATAGGGTGCAGAAATATGAAAACAGCGCAGGAATATGTTGAAAGCATCCGGCGGCTGAAGGTGAACGCCTTCGCCCAAGGGAAAAAAATAGAGACGCCTGCGGATCATCCCCTGATCCGGCCGTCGCTCAACGCAGTGGCAATGACTTACGAGCTTGCCCACGATCCGGCCTGTCAGCATTTGACGACCGCCACCTCCCATTTGACGGGCCGGCGGATCAACCGCTTCACCAACATCCACCGGGACAACAGCGACCTGGTCAATAAGGTCAAAATGCAGCGGCTTCTCGGACAGAAGACAGGCACCTGCTTTCAGCGCTGCGTCGGGATGGACGCCATCAACGCGATGGAGAGCACCACCTTCGAGATCGACCAAAGCCGGGGCACCTGCTACCATCAGCGTTTCAAGGAGTTCTTGAAATACATCCAGGACAACGACCTGGTTTGCGACGGCGCCATGACCGACCCCAAGGGGGACCGGGGAAAGCGCCCCAGCCAGCAGGCCGACCCGGATCTGTTTCTCCGCGTGGTGAAGGAGAAGCCGGACGGCATCGTGGTCCGCGGCGCCAAGTGCCACCAGACCGGCGCCCTGAATTCCCACGAGATCCTCGTGATGCCCACGATGGCCATGAAACCGGAGGATGCCGACTACGCCGTCTCCTTCGCCGTGCCCAGCGATACCCCCGGCATCCTCTACATCCTGGGGAGACAGGCCTCGGACACCCGGAAAATGGAGGGGGGGACCATCGACGTGGGCAACGTCCGGTTCGGGGGACAGGAATGCCTGGTGATCTTCGAGGATGTCTTCGTCCCCTGGGAACGGGTCTTTCTTTTCAGGGAGACGGAGTTCGCCGGGACGCTGGTGGAGCGTTTCGCCGGCTACCACCGCCAGAGTTACGGGGGATGCAAGGTGGGGGTAGGGGACGTCCTCATCGGAGCGATAGCGAACCTGATGGACTATCAGGGGATCAGCAATGCCTCCCACGCCCGGGACAAGCTGGTGGAAATGATCCACCTCAACGAAACGCTTTACGCCTGCGGGCTGGCCTGCTCCACTGAGGGCAAGGCCACTGCTTCGGGCACCTACCTGATCGACCTTCTTCTGGCCAACATCTGCAAGCTCAACGTTACGCGATTCCCCTACGAGATCGCCAGGCTTGCCGAAGATCTCGCCGGGGGGTTGATGGTTACGCTCCCCTCGGAGGCGGATTTGCGCAACCCCGCTACCGGCCCATACATGGAGAAGTACCTGCAGGGCGTCTGCGGCACGGCCACCGAATGCCGGCTCAGAATGCTGCGGCTGGTCGAGAACATCACCATCGGGGCAGCGGCCGTCGCCTACAGGACCGAATCGATGCACGGGGCAGGTCCGCCCCAGGCCATGAAGGTCGTGATCGGCAGGCAGGCCGACCTGGACCACAAGAAGGGGCTGGCCAAGACCCTGGCGGGCATTGAGTCCTGAGGTCCTGTCACTCAATCCCACGATGAAAAGTCCGGTCCCGGCTCCGTCGTTGTTCCGGGCATGGGCCGGACCGCTGGCGTCATCTGCGGCTGCCCTCGGCCGGGAGGGGTTTCCCGTCCCTTGAGGGACCGCGACGGTGTCCCTGAAAAGGGGCCGTCGCCGGGGAAAGCCGCATGATCAGAAGGAGGAAAAGGAGGACGAGGTGAATATTGTAGCGTGCGTGAAGCAGGTTCCGGACACGGAAGCCCAGATCAAGGTCAAGCCGGACGGTTCCGGGATCGACGAGGGCGGCATCAAATGGGTGATGAACCCCTACGATGAGTTCGGCGTGGAGGAGGCCCTGAGGCTGAAGGAGAAGAACGGTGGCGAGGTGACCATCGTCTCCGTCGGTCCTGCCCGGGCCATGGAGACGATCCGGACCGCCCTGGCGATGGGAGCCGACAAGGGGATCCACATCTGCGATCCGGGCTTCGACGGCGCGGACGCCTACACCACGGCCACGGCGCTGGCGGCGGCGATCAAGGGGATTTCCTTCGACATCGTCTTCTGCGGCCAGCGCGCCATCGATGACGACTCGGGGCAGGTCGGCGCCGTTCTGGCCGAGCTGCTGGGAATCCCCCAGATCACCCTGGTCACCAAGCTGGAGAAGAATGGAGAAACGGTCAGGGGCCTGAAAGCGATCGAGGGGGCGCAGCTCCTGATCGAGAGCCAGTTGCCCTGCGTGATCACCGCCCAGAAGGGGCTCAACGAACCGCGGTTCGCCAACCTGCCCGGGATCATGAAGGCGAAGAAGAAGCCGGTGGACGTGAAGG
>JAJFUM010000089.1 GCA_021372415.1 Deltaproteobacteria bacterium | reverse complement strand
CAACGCCAACCAGGCCAAGGCCATGATGACCGAGACCCGGCAGATCGTCGAGAAGGTGGACAACCAGATGAACCGGATGGCCGCCTCGATCGGGGAGATCACCAAGACCAGCGAGGAGACCGGGAAGATCATCAAGACGATCGACGAAATCGCCTTCCAGACGAACCTCTTGGCCCTCAACGCCGCGGTCGAGGCGGCCCGGGCCGGCGAGGCAGGCGCGGGATTCGCCGTGGTCGCCGACGAGGTGCGGAACCTGGCCCTGCGTTCGGCCGAGGCGGCCAAGAACACCAACGGCCTGATCGAGAACACGATCAAGGCGGTCCGGGAAGGGAACGAGCTGACCCAGGCGACCCGGGAAGCCTTCAAGGAAAACGTCACGAACGCCACCAAGGTCTCTCAGCTGATCGACGAGATCGCTGCGGCCTCGCAGGAGCAGGCCCAGGGGATCGACCAGCTCAACAAGGCCGTCTCGGAGATGGACAAGGTGACCCAGCAGAATGCAGCCAGCGCCGAGGAGTCCGCCTCGGCCTCGGAGGAACTGAACGCCCAGGCCGAGCAGATGAAGGGCTATGTGGGCGATCTGGTGGCAGTCATCGGCGGCGAGGGATCCGGGCGCCAGGCCACTGCCCCGGCGGGTCGGGGCGATGCCGGGCAGGGGACCTCTGTGAAATCCGCGGAGTCGGGTCGGAAGAAACCCGCCGGAAAGAGGGCGGTGCCGCCGGCCCTGAACCGGCCCCGTCCCGAGCAGGTGATCCCCTTCGGGGAAGACGGGGATTTCAAGAACTTCTAGAAACCTTTTTCCCGCCCCCTCCCGGGAGGGGGCGGGAAAAGGATCATGGGCAATTCTCCGCCGCGATCTGACAGGCCTTCTCCTTCTTCTTTTCGGCCAGACGCGTTTCCCGCCGGGCCTTTGCCTCGCGGTTGCGGCGCATCTCATCTTCCGTCTCCAGGATGAGAGGGGCCAGCGGCATGGGCCGGCCGTCCCGGTCCAGGGCCACGTAGGTCAGGTAGGCCGATGCCGTGTGGCGCTTATTGCCGGAGATGAGATTTTCGGTCTCCACGCGGACCCCCACCTCCATCGAGGTCCTTCCCACAAAGTTGATGCTGGCCCTCAGGGTCAGAAAATCGCCGACAAAGGCGGGATGGTGAAAATCGAGACGGTCGATCGAGGCCGTGACCGCGTTCGATCTCGCGTGCCGCATGGCCGCCACGCCTGCCGTCGTGTCGATGAGCTTCATGATGACCCCGCCGTGGACGTTCCCGGCGACGTTGGTGTCCTGGGGACTCATCAGTTGGGACATGACAACGCTGCTTTCCCGGACCCTCTTCCCTTCCATGCTCGTCCTCCTGAATGAAATGTTGTATCTTCTCATCTAAAAAGGAGGCTGTCAAATGGGGCGGGCCTGTGGGATCGGAGCAGGGGCTGTCGGGGGTGCCTCCTTGACAAGGGGATGCAATTCCGCAATACTGAAAAAAATAGCGGTGGATGCCTCCCGGCGATCGTCCTGTCCGTCCGGGGGCGGCATGCCGCCGATCCTTTCGGCAGCGATAAGGGGTTGCTATCCGATGACATTCCCCCTCGTCCTCCTGATGACCCTGAGCTTCCTGGTCTCCGTCGATGTCAGGATCCTGGCGCCGATCCTGCCGTCGATCTCTGCGTCCCTGTCCTCGTCGCCGGGGAGCATCGGCCTGGCCATGACCACCTATTCCTTTGCCTACGGCCTGGGGCAGCTCGTCTACGGACCGCTTTCGGACCGCCTGAGCCGTATCGCCGTCGTGCGGACGGCCGGCGTCGCCTTTGCCCTATTCACGGTCCTTTCCGCCCTTTCGGTCACGACCTGGCAGTTCATCGGCGTGCGCCTCCTGGCCGGTTCCTTCGCCGGTGCGGTGATCCCGCTGACCCTGGTCTACATCGGGGACACCTTCGAATACGAACGGCGCCAGGTCGTCCTGGGCCGCCTATCGGCGCTGACCTCGGCGGCCATGGCCTTTTCCGCGGCGATCGGCGGTGCCGTCGCCCACTTCGTCTCGTGGCGGTGGATGCTGGTCGGCTACGGGCTTTTGGCCATGGTTCCGGTCGGCCTGATGTGGCGGCTCGGGGCGGAGAAAAAGGAAAAACCAGCGGCTTCCGCCGAGAGCTATGGGATGTTCCTGCGGGACCGCCGCGCCCTGTTCGTCTATGCCGGGGTCCTGCTGGAGGGCTTTCTGATGTGGGGGGCCGTCACTTATCTGGGCTCTTTCGGCGAGCGGCGATACGGCCTCGATCAGTTTACCGTCGGGCTCCTCCTGGCATTCTTCGGCGTCGGAACGGTGACGGGCGGCCTGCTGATGGGCCGGATCCGCCGGTTTCTGTCCGAGAACCTCCTGGCCGGCCTGGGGGGGCTCTTCATGGGAAGCTCCTTTCTCGTCCTGATTCCGGGCGGACGCCCGATTCTCTTCGCCTGCGGCATGTTCACGCTGGGCTTGGGTTTCGTTGGCCTCCACACGACGTTGCAGCTGCGGGGAACGGAAATCAGCGAGACGGCCCGCGGCAAGGCCTTTTCCCTGTTCACCTTCTCGCTTTTTTCAGGCGTCTCGCTCGGCAGTGCGGCGTTCGGGAGGCTGGTCGACGGCGGCCATTACGGGGCCATGTTCACGATCGCCGGCATCGGCCTGATCGCAATCGGCCTGGCAACGGCCTTTGCCCCGCAGTGCCGGACAGGCCGATGGGGATGGGACGAGGCCCGCATGCGGGACTTCTGCCCCCTGGAATGAGCCCGGATGCGTCCGGCCGGGTCGGACACGGTCCTGTCGGACAGGATTTTGTCCGGTCGAGCCGGATCGCCTGGTTTCCGGTCGCCTGGGGATGACATATCTCCCTGGAGTTTCAAAACCATCCCGGTCGCGAGGGTTTCCCTTTCAATCTCTTCGATTCCATCCACAAAATGGTGGACAGATCGGTGCATTTGTAATATGCGACAAAATATTATCATTTCCATCACCGGACTTCATGAAGGAGTGCAGAGAAGCAAACCATGAGATTCGACATTGCAAAGAGCGGCAGCGGACTTGTCTACGAGATCCGGAATATCGTGAATGTGGCCAACCGCCTGAAACAGTCGGGTGTGGAGGTGATCTGGGAGAACATCGGCGATCCCGTCCAGAAGGGGGAGAAGGTCCCCGCCTGGATGCGGGCGATCCTCACGGAACTCATCAACGAGGACCACAGCTTCGGCTATTCCCCGACCAAGGGGATGGAGGCGACGCGTCAGTTCCTCGCTGAAAGGGTCAACCGGCGCGGCAAGGTGCAGATCACGCCGGAGGACATCATCTTCTTCAACGGCCTGGGCGATGCGATCGCCAGGGCCTACAGCGCCATCCGCGTCGATGCGCGGATCATCATGCCGGAGCCGACCTACTCCACGCACCTGCTGGCCGAGGTCCATCACGCCTCCTTTCCCCCGAACACCTACCGGATGAACCCCTACTGCGACTGGTCTCCGGACGTGAATGAACTGGAACGGAAGGTGAAGAGCCACAAGGCGATCGTCGGGATCCTCGTGATCAATCCCGACAACCCCACCGGCTACGTCTATCCCGAGGAGACCCTCCGGCGGATCGTGGAGATCGCCAGGAGCTACGACCTGTTCATCATCTTCGACGAGACCTACCACCAGATCATCTACAACGGGAAGAAGACGGTCCCCCTGTCCGACATCATCGGGGAGGTCCCGGGGATCAGCATGAAGGGGATCTCCAAGGAGTTCCCATGGCCGGGGTCCCGCTGCGGCTGGATGGAGGTCTACAACGCGGAGCGGGACGAGACCTTCTCCCGCTACATCGACGCGATCCTCAACCAGAAGATGTCCGAGGTCTGCTCCACCACGCTTCCGCAGATGGCGATCCCGCGGATCATGGACCATCCGGAGTATCAGCGCTACCTGGACGAGAGGGTCCAGCACTACGAGAAGCTCTCCAACATCGCCTACAAGATCCTCAAGGACCTTCCCTACGTCATGGTGAACCGGACCTGCGGGGCCTTCTACATGACGGTGGTTTTCAACGACGCGGTCCTCAACGGCCGCCAGCACCTGAAGATCAAGCAGGACGACATCCGGGCCTATATCGAGAAGCTGGTGGCTGAGCCGATCGAATTCGACAAGCGCTTCGTATACTACCTCCTGGGGGCCACGGGGATCTGCGTGATTCCTCTGACCTCCTTCTTTACGGACCTGCCCGGCTTCCGGATGACCCTCCTGGACCGGGACGAGGCGAAGTTCGAGAAGGTCGTCCGGGTGCTCGCCGAGAAGATCGTCGCCTACGTCGAATCGGCCCGGTGACCGCCGGCCCGCGCCGCGCTAGTCAGGCCTTCGGCGCGGCCCCGCCTCCGGGGTCGCCCGAAGCGTCAGGCGGAGGATTTCGCCCGGGCGCCAGAGCCGCATCCTCGGTCCCCAGGTCCCGGCGCCGCGGGTGACGATCACCGGCATTCCCGCCACCTCGTATCGTCCCTCCAACAGGGGGTAGAAGAGTCGGACCCCGTAGCCCAATGGCCAGATCTGCCCGCCGTGGGTATGGCCGGCGAGCATCAGGCTGACGCCGGCCCGGGCCGCCCTTTCGGCCTCCAGCGGGCTGTGGGTGATGAGGATCGTCGTCTCCCGCGGGCGACCTTCCAGCGCCTGTCCCAGATCGTCTCCCCGGCTGCGTTCGACGCCCAGGTCGTCGACGCCCGCCAGCAGGAGCCCCGGCCGAATCTCGGCCCATCGGTTCCGGAGGACCCGGATGCCGGAACCTTCGAGGAGCGCCGTGACCGCGGCGGTATCGCCGAGCATCTCGTGATTTCCGGCGACGGCCCAGACCCCGAGCGGTGCGCGCAGACGCGCGAGGATCGCAGCACCGTAAGCCGGGGGCCTGCCATGCCCTTCGAAGAGGTCACCCAGCAGGACGATCAGGTCCGGCCGTTCGGCGAGGACCTGGTCGATCCGTCCTTCCAGCCACCCTTTGCCGAAAGTGCGGCCGACGTGGAGGTCCGCCAGGACAGCAATCACCGTACCGTCCAGCTCGCCGCGCAGTCCGGGGAGATACACCTCCTGGTGCTCCACGATGGGCGGCCGAAGGCCCTGGATGCAGGAGATCGCGATGAGCGCGGCGCCGGCGGCGAGCGCCCATCCGCGCAGCATGGGTGCCAGACGGGGCAGAAGGCGGCCGAAACCGGTGGCGACGTCCAGGGCCAGGAGCGGGACCGCCAGGAGGAACAGGAGGGTCATCCAGGTCATCGCGCACAGACCTGCCATCAGGGCGAAAGGCTCCGGGCTCCAGTGGCCGGCCAGGCGTCCGGCGGCGAAGGCGATCCAGAGGACAATGCCCGCTCCGACGAGGCATCGCCTGGAGACGTGCCGCGCCAACAACGGTCCCGACGCGACACGCCAGAAGACGTAGGCCTGAAGAAGCGCGCAGGCGGCCAGGATGATCGATTCGGGCAAGGTTCCTCCGGCAGGCGGCCTCACCGGCGGGACCGGACCGACCCCCTCGGGGACCGGCGGCCGGTCCAGGGCCGCCCGAGAATCGCCCATCCTGTATCACAGCCGCGCGGGCAGGGCAAGGCACGGGCGGCCGTGAAGGGGGGCGCTGCGAGAATCCTGTTGACTATCCTGGACCTGCTTCCTATACTGCCGGCGGTTCCCTAGGGGTTCCGCCGGAGATGGGGCCCCGCGGGAAATATCCGTGGCGTCAAGCTGCGCCCCATCACGATCAGGGAGGAATCGATCATGGCCGTTGAGATCCGCATCGCTTACGAGGGAGAGCTGCGCTGTCGCTGTGAACATGGCCCTTCCGGGAAAGTCCTTTCCACCGACGCCCCGGTGGACAACCAGGGGAAGGGGGAAAGCTTTTCCCCCACCGACCTGGTCGCCACGGCCCTGGGCACCTGCATGATGACCATCATAGGCATCATGGCCAAACAGAAGGGCTATCCGATCGAAGGGACGACGGTCACCGTCGTCAAGGAGATGGTCCAGGAGCCCTTCCGGAGGATCGGCAAGCTCTCGGTGGTCTTCCATGTGAAGAATGGGGCTTCGCTGGGTGCGAAAGAGCGGAAGATGTTCGAGCAGGCGGCCTATACCTGCCCGGTCCATAAGAGCCTCCACCCCGATGTCCAGGTTTCCGTCGTCTTTCTCTGGGAATAAAACGACAGCCCCCGATCCACCCTGGGCGGATCGGGGGCTGCTCATTAAAGTGGCTGTTCCACGGGGCTAGGTGAGCTGCAACCGCCGGCCCGATTTCCCACTGTCGTGAGTAACCTGCAGGGCCCTTTGCGCGTTGCCCCCGACGATGGCCATGAGCTCCGCCACCACCTGACGCATCTGCTCCGCCTGGGCGTTCATCTCTTCCGAGGCGGCGGAGGATTCCTCCGCATTGGCCGCCGTCGTCTGGATAACCGTGTTCATCTGGGTGACGGCCTGGTTGATCTGATCGATCCCCTGGGACTGCTCCTTGGAGGCCGCGGCGATCTCTTCGACCAGTTCTCCCACCTTTGTCGTGCTGTCCGTCACCTTGGCGAAGGATTCGCTGGTCTTGACGACCAGGTCTGACCCGTGTTTGACCTTCTTGACCGTGTCCTCGATCAGGGTGGAGGTGTTTCTTGCCGCTTCGGCGGCGCGGAGCGCCAAATTTCTGACCTCGTCGGCGACGACGGCAAATCCGGCGCCCGCCTCCCCGGCCCGGGCCGCCTCCACGGCGGCATTCAGGGCCAGCAGGTTGGTCTGGAAGGCTATTTCGTCAATGGTCTTGATGATCTTGGAGGTCTCGCCGCTGGCCGTGGAGATCTCGTTCATCGAGACCGTCAGCTCCGACATGGCTCCGTTGGCGTTCTTTACGACATCGTTGGCCGTTCTCATCAGACCGTCCGCCTGAGAGGCGTTGTCGGCGTTCCGGCGGGTCATGGCGGACATCTCCTCCAGGGAAGAACTGGTCTCCTCCAGAGACGAGGCCTGCTCTGAGGCCCCTTCGGCCAGGGACTGGCTGGCGGTGGCGACCTGGGTCGAGGCGTCCGCGACCTGGGCCGAGCCCTCGGTCAACTGAGCCGTGGCCTTCCCGATCGGACCGGTGATGCTCCGGGCGAAGAAGATCAGGCCGGTCACCGTGAGCGCGAGGAAGATTACGGCGACCAGCAGGATCATGTTGCGGATCGCCTGGGAGGCGGCCAGGAATTCACTCTCGTCCTGGGTGGTCACGATGCTCCAGCCGATGCCGGAAACCGGGGCGAAGCCGGCGATCTTGTCGACCCCGTTGAACTGGTAGTGCTCCGAGCCGGTCTGCTGGGCGAGAACCCTCTTGGTGATTTCCTCCATCCCCTTGAAATTGCTCATGACGGCCTCGATGACCAATTCCTTCTTGGGGTGGGTGACCACCCGTCCCGTCTGATCCACCATGAAAGCGTAGCCGGTCCGGCCAATCTTGATGGAAGAGAGCTTCTCGGCAAGGGAATCGGTCTTCATGGGGGCCCCGACCACACCGGAAAATTTCCCGTTGTGGTAGATCGGTGCGGCGACCACGACGATGGGGGTTCCTGACTTCTTTGACTTGACGGGGTTGCTGATGGCGACTTTGCCGGCCTTGGCAGCCTGGAAGTACTCCCGGTCCCCGAGATTGAGCCCCGAGGAGGGGCCCGTCCCCTCCGCCTGGATGACGCCATTGACGTCGGTGACGTAGAGCCCTTCGTAACCGCTTCCGATCTTCTTGTAGATTTCCGTCAGTTTGGCGCTGACCGCCGCATTGTTGACGCTGACCGGCTCCATCAGGCCCAGGTCCGTGGCCAGGACCGTCATGAGTTTCACCTCATCGGTCATCGCCGTTTCCACTACGGTGGAGAGACTCTTGGCCATGGCGACCGCCTGATCGTTTCCCATCGCTTGCATGGCGGTCGAAGATCGGTACGAGGCATAGATACCGACGACCAGAAGGGGGACCAGGACGATGAGGACCCCTCCCGCTAACAACTTGAAACGCAGAGACTTTCTTGCCATCTTCCTTCACTCCTTTTTTTAGTGTCTTGGTGCAGGCCCGTCCGGACCGGTGCTGGTTGAACTGGACGATTGCAGAATATATGCATACTCCGGGCCAATTCCTTCTGCGACAAAGCCTGCGGCAGAATCCCCTTGACAGGAAGAATCATGTTCCATATCCTGAACATATAGAACATATAAATTCCTGTCCGTGATCGGCGGCACTCTGCTCAAACCTGCCTTTGCGAGACCTTGCGGGTAAAAAGGTATGGCCTGTGCCGCCGTTGATCGGGATTGATCCGGTGCCGCCTTTCTGGTACCATGGAACCGTACACAATCTCCCGAAGGAGTCCCGCGTGAGGTCTCGAATCGTAACGGGTGTCATGCTCGTCTTTGTCGTCCTCCTGGTCCTTTCTTCGGCTTCCACGGCCAAGAATGAAAGCTCCTGCATCATCTGCCATACCAACGAAGCTCTCCTGAAGCGGCTCTGCAAAGTGCCGGAACTCGGCTCCGGCGAGGCCCAGGGTTGAGCGGGGGCTCCTCCGCCGGTTTCGGCGGAGACGTACCACCGGGGTTTCCTCGTGGACCGGAAAATAATCAGCGAGGATGAGCACTTCGCGAAGGGGTGCACCGCCTGCCACAAGGGTGACGACTCCAAACTGAATAAGGACTTGGCCCACAAGGGGTGGGACAAACGGCCGTCGGACCGCCTCGAGACCTGCGGGGAGTGCCATGCCCGGATCGTTTCGACCTACGGCAAGTCGCTCCACTACACGACGGCCGGCCAGCGGAACCGCGTGATCGAGCGGATGTCCCCGGCGGAGGCGAAGCATTTCGACGCCAATGTCTTCGAGAAGTCCTGCCGGTCCTGCCACGCCTCCTGCGGCGACTGTCATGTGAAGTCCCCGGTGATCAGCGGGATCAGCGTCGGCCTCATCCAGGGACACCGGTTCGTGAAGAAGGACGAGGGCAAGACCTGCGCCTTCTGTCACGGCGGGAGGGTCTATCCCGAGTATACCGGCGAGTACGGCGGCACAGCCGATGTCCATTACCAGAAGGGTATGATGTGCATGGACTGCCACAGGAAACGGGAGTTCCACGGTGACGGCACGGCCTACCGGGCCAAGGAGGAGGTCAGGGACCGCCCATCCTGCCGGGACTGCCATCGCCTGGGGGGCGAGGCGAAGCTCACGGCCCGGATCGCCCACCTCAAGCACCAGGACAAGGTCACCTGTTTCGGATGCCATGCCTCGGCGGAATACCGCAACTGCTCCGATTGCCACGTAGGCGGCGGATCGGAGGCCAAGCCGGGCTTCATGCTCGGGATGAGCCCGAAGAACAAGAGGCAGGTCACGACCCTGCGGCTGATCCCCACGGTCCGGGACAGCTTCAAGAGCGAGGGGATCGGGATGGAAAGGTTCGACCGCCTGCCCAACTACTGGGACACCCCGGCGCACAACATCCGCAAGCGCACCGAGCGGACCCGAAACTGCGACGCCTGCCACGAGGATCGCAAGGGTTTCCTCACGAAGGACAAACTGATCAAGGACGGTTCCAAGGCCAACTTGGATTTATTGGTTAACCCCAAACCCATACCCATAAGCGAATAGGAGGATGCAATGAGAAGAAGGAAACTGCTTACCACCATCATGGCCTTTGCTTTTCTGATGTCCCTCGGCGCTCTCTCCGCCGCGGCGGCGATGGAGCCTGTGGTCACTACCGGCTGGCTGGAACAGAACATCGACAAGGTCGTCGTTCTGGACGTCCGGAAGGTCGAGGAGTACAAAGCCGGCCACATCCCCAATGCCGTCAACGTCGTTTACGGCTCCTGGGCCGTCAAGAAGGGGGATCTCCTCAACGAGTTGCCCGCCGATGACGACCTGAAGGACATCCTCTCTTCAGTAGGGATCGAGGCGACCACGCCGGTCGTGGTCCTGGGCAAGATGGACACCCCGGCGGACCGGGTTGACGCCACCCGGGTCGCCTGGACGCTCAAGTACGCTGGCGTCCAGAACGTGGCCCTCCTGAGCGGCGGTTACAACAAATGGGTCGCCGACCAGAAAACGGTTTCCACCGAGGCCGCCAGACCCCGGTCCAAGGCTTACAGGGGAACATTCCAGAAAGATGTCGTCGTGAAGAAGGCCGACGTCCTGGCGGCCTTGGGCAAGGCCGTGATCGTGGACGTGCGCGAACCCGATTTCTTCGACGGCAAGAAGAAGATGGATTTCGTCGCCAGGGCGGGCCACATCAAGGGTGCCGTCAATCTTCCCACGTCGTTGATGTATGAGGCGGACGGGACCTACAAGTCCAAGGACGCCCTGGCCGCCGAGGCTGCCAAGGCGGTGGGGACGGACACTTCTAAGGAGGTCATCCTCTACTGCGATACGGGAAAGTTCTGCACGGCCTGGTGGTTCATGCTCCACGAACTGCTGGGATACTCGAACGCCAAGGCCTATGACGGCTCGACGATGGAATACGCCAAGGACGCGGCGGCGCCGATGGAGCCGTAACGAGTCGGGGGCCTCCGGGGCCGCGGCCCCGGAGGCCCGAAAGGGAAGGGATGGATCGGGACCGGATTCCCAAAGAGCGTGCCAGGGGATCGCGGTTCTCAGGTCCGTGAAGATCCATGGGGGATGCCCGGCGGTGGCGACGGCCCGTGCGCCCCGGCCGGGAAAATGTGGAGAGGAATCCCGTGGGATTCAGAGGTACGGCGGCTGCGGTCTGCATGGCCCTTGTTCTGTCTGCGCTTCCGCTTCAGGCGGCCCAGCCGTGGCGGCACGGGGACATCTGGCTCAAGAACGAGCAGGGGGAGCGGATCACCCCCTCTCGGAACGCCGCGGACCCCTACAGCCCGCGCAGGACCTGCGGGACCTGTCACGGCTACACGACGATCACCTCGGGGTACCATTTCCAGCAGGGGTTCGATGAGATAAAGGGCGGCATCGACCCGGGCGGTCCCCTGGTCCCCTCCCCGGGCATCTACGGGATGGGCTGCATCCCCGGGATCGCCTCCGGCCACATCGCCCCGAAGAAAAACCTGACTCCTCACGGGGAGGGCCTTTCCTCCTTCGACTGGATCGGGGCGGGCGGAAAATTCGGCCCTGATGGGAAGGCCCTGTCTGCGGCCTGCGGATGGACCCACCCGGGAGGGGGGCCCCTTGAATACGGCCGGAAGGCCGATGGAAGGCCCGATTTTTCAAAGACGCTGATCGAGGGCGAAAGGCAGGGCGCTTCGGCCCGGGACGGGGATTACAGCTCCCGGGCCACGCCGGACGGGCGGAGCCGTTTCCGCGAGACCGGCGTCGTGGAGGGGGACTGTCTGATCTGCCATTTTCCCGGGTACCGCCTCGACCGGCGCAACGCCCAGTTGAGCCTGAGGAACTACCGCTGGGCCGCCACGGCCGGCGCCGGCCTTGGCGATGTCCGGGGGGCGGTCTTCACCTATGCCGTTCCGACGGCTGGCCCAGGGTCGGCCTCTGAGACCGGAACGTGGAACCTCTCGCAAAGTCCCCTCGTCGACTACCATTGGAAGGACGGCCATCTCTTCACGAAGGAGGGGAAGCTCCAGGGGCGGCTGATCAACCGGGAGGTGGGTGCCAAGAACTGCCTGCAGTGCCACCGGGAGATGGACGCCCGCAAGACGGGGACGCTCCACGAAGCCCCTTACGATGCCCACGTGGCGGCGGGGCTGCAGTGCACGGACTGCCACCCCCTGGCGGGCCGGTCCAAGTCGCAGCGGCTCCAACACCAGATTGCCAAGGGGTTCTCGCCGCAGGGGACCGTCATGGACCGCCTCGACGGCGTCGGAATGATGACCTGCGCCAAATGCCATCTCGAGGGCCGTTACCGGCCAACGCGCCCCGGGATGCCCAGAGAGGCTCGCGATCCCTCGAAAACGCACAGGGAGAGGTTCCCGCGGGCCTTGTTTCACTTTTCCCTCCTGCACTGCTCGGCCTGTCATTCCACGGCCCAGCCCGGCCGGGCGATCTACCTCCGGGATGCCGCCGCCGGGGAGGAGGTCCTGTATACGGCGGACCGCCTCGAACGGATCGGTCCGATGGACGACTGGACTGCCCCCGCAGCCGCCCCATGGGCCCCCTGGATCACCCGTTACGAACGGGTCAAGGGGGAAGGGGAACGCTACGTCCCCTGCGTGACGCGGGCCTCCCAGTGGTTCGGGGAGAAGCTGGACGGCGGCCGGATCCGGCCGATCCCTCCGACCCGGGTGCGACGGGCCGCCGAGGGGATCAAGGACCTCTCGTCGGTGGCTGTCCGGGACATCCGGGGACAAGAGGGGAAAGAGACGACTGTCGCCACCGAGGCGGATGTTCGGCAGATGATCCGGGCCCTCTCCAGCCAGGGGGGGCCGGAGGTTGTCTTCGTTGCGGACCGCGTCTACGCCCTCCGGGGGGACC
Source organism: Deltaproteobacteria bacterium (assembly GCA_021372415.1). Lineage (GTDB taxonomy): Bacteria > Desulfobacterota > Syntrophia > Syntrophales > UBA5619 > JAKAFS01. The sequence continues at coordinate 53,296 of JAJFUM010000089.1, read as the reverse complement.
GGGTCATTCCCTTCGATGCGCCGGCGGCGGCCCCGGGCCAATCCTTCCCTCCCTATGACCGGAACGCCACGTGGTTCGGGGAACGGCAGGAGGGCGGCGAGATCAGGCCGATCGGCCTCCAGTACGTCCTGCAGGCCTTCCGGGCCCTCGAGGGGATCTCCCTCGCGGAGGTCAAAGGCCCCCGGGGCACGCTGCGGGTCGAGCCGGTCGTCGATACGGGAAGGGACATCCGGCTGGCGATCCGGGCCCTCACAGGAATGGGATTTCACGACGTGGTCTTTGTTTCCGGCCGGCTCTACGAGATGAAGAAGGACAAGGTCGTCTCCTCGGCATTACCGGCGGCCTTGAGGACTCCCTCTGGGGCAGCCGGCGCGCAACCGGCGAGATGGTTCGGGGAGAGGCAGAAAGACGGGTCGGTCCGGCCGATCGGACCGGTCCCGGTGCGTCAGGCCTTGAAGAATCTCACGGGGCTCTCGATGATCGAGGTGAGGAACGAGCGGGGCCATGCCCTCCTGGCCCAGACCGTGAGCACCAAGGAGGACATCAAGGCCCTGATCCGGGCCCTGACCGACGCGGGATTCAAGAACGTCGTCATGGTGGGCCGGAAGCTGTACGAAGTCAGGCAGGAAAAGCTGGTCGAGTCCGAGATCCTCCGGCCGGGGGAGAGGCCTTCCTTCGCCGTTTACCACAACGTGATTCCCCTGGAGCGGAAGAAGACCTACGGCGCCAAGGGGAGCCCCGACGGATGCCTGGATTGCCACAGCGACAACGCGCCGTTCTTCATGAAGATGAAGATCCTCCATGTGGGGCGATTTCTCAAGGAGAATTACCCGACACCGAAGGAACCGAATGCGGCGCCGCAGATGGTCGGGTGGGGTGTCCGCGCCGTGCCCGCTTATGAATAGAGAGGTCGAGAGGTCCATGGGCCGCTTTTTGAAATCTGGGATTTCGGGAATCCTGCTGATGGGGTTCCTCTGCGCCGCCGCAGGGGCCGCCGAGACGGGGTGGCAGAGGCTCCCGCCGCAGACGCTGGCGCGGATGATCGCCGAGGGGAAGAGGCCCCTCCTGGTCGACACGATGTCCGAGATCGAATGCCGGGACCACAGCATCGCCGGTTCCCTCTGCATCCCCATCGAGGAGTTTGAGGAACGGATCGGCGAAATGGCCCCTGACAGGGACCGGATGCTGGTCCTGTACTGTGAGAGCGAGACCTCGCGGAGAAGCCGCGAGGCGGCAGGCATGGCGGCCCGGCAGGGATATCAAGCCGTCCGGCTCCTGGAGGGCGGGATGCCGGCCTGGAAGATCGCCGGTTACCAGACCGTCTCGGTGGAACGGATCCCCCGCCGGGCGGTCCCGTCGCTGAAGCCGCTGGCCCTGCGAAAGAGGATGGCGGAGAAGCAAGGGGCCCTCCTCGTGGACATCCGATCGGAAAAGGAGTTTCGTAAAGAGCGTATTGAGGGTGCCGTCAATCTGCCGATGTACCAGCTGCACCGGCGCTGGCGGGAGCTGCCCCTCGACCGCCCGTTGATCCTCGTGGACAACCGGGGTTTCCGTTCCCCGCTCGCGTCCAGTTATCTGATCGCGAGGGGATACACCGTGGAGAGGCTCTTCGGCGGCATGGCCTCCTGGAAGGCCATGACGGCGAAGGAAAAGGCCAGGAACAAAAGGCCCTAGCATGGGACCGACCGTGGACAGGAATGATTGCAACCGGGGCATGGGATTCCCGATGCCCGCATGGAATCTCTTCAAGATCGAAAGAGGGCCGGTGCGGAGGATTGCGGCCTTCTGGCGGCTGGTCCTGCTGGTGGCCGGCTTTGTCGCCCTTTCCCTGGCGGGGCCTGGGACGATGCCTGCCTGGGCGGTGCTCGACTGCCTCTCCTGCCACGACGATTACCTCTACCGCGGGGCCTTCCCCCGGTCGGTCCACGGCGAGAACAGCTGCACGGGCTGCCACACGGGGATCACTCATCAGAACCTCCACAGCAAAGGGCTGGAGAAGCCTGCCCCCGTGAATTGCGGGAACTGCCATGAACAGATCGCGCTCGAATACCGCCGGAATTTCCATTACGTCCAGCTCGATTTCCGTTGCGTCGACTGCCATCGGGAGATCCATTCCTTCAAGGCCCGGACGAAACCCCTCAAGCGGGTCGTCATCGAGAGGTGCACCGAGTGCCACGCCAATGAGGACTACGTCGCCTCCGGCCACGCCGAGGCGGTCCTCAAGGGGAAGCAGGACGCCGCAGCCTGCGCCGACTGCCACGGCCTCCACAACACGCAGGTCTTCCACACCTCCCTGGAGAAGTATCCCGAGGAGGCCCGGGAGTTTTACAGCCGAAACTGCAAGCGCTGCCATGCCGATCCGGTCATCGCGAGGCGCAACAACCTCAACCCCAAGATCGTCGCCTATTACGAGCAGACCTATCACGGCAAGGTCCAGAGCATCGGCTATCCGGCAGGGGTGGCCGGTTGCGCCGATTGCCATACCACCCACAATATCCTTCCCAAAGGGGATCCCCGTTCCAGCATCCACCCCGCGAATCTCGTCCATAACTGCGGCCGCTGCCACCGGGGATTCCATCCGCGCTTCGTGGACTACAAGGCCCATCCCGATTACCGGGACCGGAAGCGCTATCCCGCCCTTTTCTGGACCTTTGTGGCCATGTCGGGGCTTCTCGTGGGGACGCTGTGCTTCTTCTGGCTCCACACCGTCCTGTGGTGGCGCAAGACCTACTGGGAAAACCACCGCATGGAGAAGCAGGGCATCCTGCCCAGGGCCCTCCTGGCCAAGGGCGAGGGGCTGCAGCAGATCCAGCGCTTCTCGCGCAGGGAGCGGATCATGCACGTCCTGCTGATCCTCTCCTTCTTCACCCTGGTCATGACAGGATTTCCGCTCAAGTACCACACCGCCGCCTTCTCGGGCCTCCTCATCCGCTTCTGGGGCGGTGCGCACCAGGCGGGCCTCTTCCACCGCGGGGCGGCCCTCCTGCTGATCGCCATCGTGGCCTACGTGGCCTGGCTGTCCCTGCGATACCTCTTCCCGAAGGGCCAGGGGCGCCGCGGGTTCTGGGGGCGCTTCTTCGGTCCCGATTCCCTCGTCCCCAACTGGAAGGACTGGGAGGACTTCAAGGGGATGGGCCGGTGGTTCTTTAACAAAGGGGAGATGCCGAGATTCGACCGCTGGACCTACTGGGAGAAGTTCGACTTCTGGGCCGTCTTCTGGGGGATGTTCGCCATCGGCAGTTCGGGGGTTCTCATGTGGGTGCCCGAGTGGTCCTCGTACCTATTCCCGGGCTGGCTCCTCAACGTGGCCTCCCTCGTCCATTCCGAGGAGGCCCTGCTGGCGGCCCTCTTCATCTTCACGGTTCACTTCTTCAACACCCACTTCATCCCGACGAAGTTCCCCATGGACCGGATCATCTTCACGGGGACCTACACCCTGGAGGACATGAAGGAGCAGCGGCCCCTCCACTACGAACGCCTCAAGGACGACGCCCGCCTGGAGTCCATGAAGCGCTCCTATCCGGGAATCCCCCTGAAGCTCCTCGGGTCGACCTTCGGCCTGGCCAGCCTCCTGCTGGGGCTCTTCCTCCTGGGCCAGATCCTCTGGGTCCTGTTCTTCACCTGACCCTGGCCTCCCCCAAAGATCGATCGGACGGCAGGAGATTTCGGCTTTGGGCTTGCGGGCGGTTCCATCTATTTCACGGAAGCTTCACGGGGTTGTCATCGAATTGTAACAATCCTCCTCTATGCTGCTTGGCGAGGGAAGAAGAGATGGAGAAAAAAACAGGATGGTTCTTCTGGATGCTGGCGGCGGGACTCATCCTCGCGGCCGGTCCGGTCTCTGCGGACAGCGTGGTGATCAAGGGATCCACGACGGTCCTGCCCATCGCCCAGGCGACCCTGGAGGCCTTCATGAAGGCGAATCCGGGGACGAAGATCTCCCTGTCCGGCGGGGGATCGGGCGACGGGATCAAGGCCCTCATCGACGGCGCCACGGACATCGCCACATCCTCCCGGCAGATCAAGCCCGCAGAGGTGGAACTGGCCAAGACCAAGGGGGTCAATCCCGTCGAGACGAGGGTGGCGATCGATGCCATCGTACCGATCGTCCATCCGGGGAACCCTGTGAACGACCTTAGCCTCGATCAACTCAGCCAGATCTACCAGGGGAAGATCACGAACTGGAAGGAGGTCGGCGGCCGGGACCTTCAGATTGTGGCGATCTCCAGGGACAGCAGTTCGGGGACCTTCGAGGCCTGGGGGGAACTGATCCTGAAGGGGGCCAAAGTCACGCCCCGGGCCCAGCTTCAGGCCTCCAACGGGGCTATCGTCCAGGCGGTCTCGAAGAACCGGTATGCCCTGGGTTACATCGGCCTGGGATACCTGGACAAATCGGTGAAGGCCCTGTCGGTCAACGGCATCCGGGCCTCGGAGAAGACGGCCAGCATGAAGGCCTATCCGGTATCGAGGGCTCTGTACCTGTTCACCAACGGTGAGCCCAAGGGCGAGACCGCTCGATACATCCGGTTCGTCCTGAGCCCTGCGGGTCAAGCCCTGGTCAAGAGGGAAGGATTTGTCCCTCTGTCAGGAAGGTGACGGTATAACCGGGGTGCCAGCGGGATTGATACACTGCCGGGGTCCTTTCCTGGGTGTTGAACGCTTTTGCGCGGGCCGGGTCGTCAGGGCCCGCGTTGCTTTGATACGGAAGAGAGGTTTATGGACAGCGGACGAAGAGCCCTGACCAGCAGGGCCAGGGAAATAATCATAAAGAATATCTTTGCCTTTTTTGCCTTCCTTTCTGTGCTCTTTCTGGGGCTCATCGTCCTTTTTCTCTTCCGGGAGGGACTTCCCCTCTTCAAAGAGATCAACCCGGTGCAGTTCCTCTTCGGGTCGTCCTGGTATCCCACGTACAATCCGCCGGAATACGGGATCTGGCCTCTGATCGTAGGCTCCGTGATCGTGACGGCCCTGTCTTGTCTCATCGCCGTTCCTTTCGGGCTCTGCTGCGCCGTCTACATCTCCGAGATCGCCCCGGCGCGGATCAAGGAGATTCTCAAGTCTGTGATCGAGCTCCTGGCAGGCCTCCCTTCGGTGGTCCTGGGTTTCTTCGGGATGGTGATCCTGGGGCCCTGGATGCAGGAGACTTTCGATTTGCCCACGGGTCTCAACATCGTCAACGCCTCCATCATGTTGGCCGTCATGGCGATCCCCACCATATCGAGCATCTCGGAAGATGCCCTCTACGCCGTCCCCCGGGATTTCAAAGAGGCCTCTTACGCCTTGGGGGCGACGCGGTACGAGACGATCCTCCGGGTCTCGATCCCCGCTGCCCTCTCGGGGATCTCCACGGCGGTGATCCTGGGGATGTCCCGGGCGATCGGGGAGACGATGGTGGTCCTCATGGTGGCCGGAGGCTCGGCGGCAGTCCCGCGGGGAATCTTTGATTCGGTGCGTCCCATGCCGGCAAGCATTGCTGCGGAGATGGGCGAAGCGCCCTTCGGGGGAGGCCATTACCACGCCCTCTTCGCCACGGGGATCGTTCTATTGCTGATCACGCTCCTTTTCAACCTGATCGCCGATCGCATCTCCCGCAGATTCAAAGAGGAGGGTTCGGGAACATTATGAGCGCCTATAGACCAGACCCGTCCATGCAATGGCGTTATCTCCGGCAGGGCTTCTTCTTCGGCGTGGTGCGGCTGGCAGCTTTCATCGTCACGGTGGCTCTCGTGGGAATCATCGCCTTTCTCCTGGTCAACGGGATCGGGGCCATCAGCTGGAGATTTCTTACGGAACCTCCTTTGGATTCCATGACCAAAGGCGGGATCATGCCGGCCATCGTCGGGACCTTCTACCTCACCGTCGGGGCGATCCTTGTTGCCCTCCCCCTGGGGGTGGTCTCGGCGATCTATCTGACGGAATATGCGAAGCAGGGGCTCTTCATCCGGATCATCCGGATCGGCGTCAACTGCCTGGCCGGCGTCCCCTCCGTCGTCTTCGGCCTCTTCGGCCTCGGTTTTTTCGTCGTCTTCCTGAAATTCGGTTCCAGCATCCTCTCCGGAGCCTTGACCCTGGGGATCCTGATCCTCCCTACGATCATCGGAGCTGCGGAGGAGGCCCTCAAGGCCGTTCCCCAGACCTTCCGTGAGGCTTCTCTCGCCCTGGGCGTCTCCAAATGGCGCACCATCTCCCGGGTCGTTGTTCCCTCGGCCCTGCCGGGGATCCTGACCGGGTCGATCCTGGGGGTCGGACGCGCCGCCGGGGAGACGGCGCCCATCATGTTCACGGCGGCGGCCTTTTTCACAGCCGTTCTGCCGAAATCGGTCTTTGACGAGGTGATGGCTTTGCCCTATCATATCTATGTCCTGGCTACGGCGGGGACCCATATCGAGCAGACCCGCCCCCTGCAGTACGGAACGGCCCTGGTCCTGATCGTCCTGGTCCTGGGGATCGATCTGGTGGCCATTGTCCTGCGCAGCATGGTCCGGAAGAGGAAAAGGTGGTAGATGTGGAAAAAGAGATGATCATCACGGCCAAGAACGTGGATTTCTATTACGGTGCCTTCAAGGCCCTGACTGACGTGACGCTGGATTTCGAAAAGAGCCGCGTCACCGCCTTGATCGGGCCGTCGGGTTGCGGCAAATCGACGCTCCTTCGGCTCCTCAACCGGATGAACGATCTGATCGACGGGACGCGGGTGGAGGGGGAGATCCTGTTCGAGGGGAAGAACATCTACGCCCCCGACGTGGACCCCGTGGGGATCCGCCAGCGGATCGGGATGGTCTTCCAGAAGCCCAACCCCTTTCCAAAGTCGATCTTCAGCAATATCACCTTCGCCCCGAGACTCTCCGGCGTCCGGAACAACGGCGATCTGGAGAACCTCGTGGAGGAGAGCCTCAAACAGGCGGTCCTCTGGGACGAGGTGAAGGACATCCTGGGAAAATCTGCCATGACCCTCTCCGGCGGACAGCAGCAGCGCCTCTGCATCGCCAGGGCGCTGGCCATGAAGCCCGACGTCCTTTTGATGGACGAACCGACCTCGGCGCTCGATCCCATCTCCACGGCGAAGATCGAAGAGCTCATCGACGAACTCAAGAGACGCTACACGATCATCATCGTGACGCACAACATGCAGCAGGCGGCCCGCGTCTCGGAATACACGGGTTTTTTCTACATGGGCAAACTGATCGAATTCAACGCCACGGAAAAGATCTTCACCAACCCGGATGTGAAGCAGACTGAGGATTACATCACCGGTCGGTTCGGTTAAGCATCAGAGCCGAAGGAGGAACCATGGAAGAAGCCAAACGACATACCAGCGCGGAATACGAGCGTGAGCTCCAGGAGATCCGGGACGGTCTGCTCTACATGGGGGCCCTGACGGAAAAGGCCCTGGAAAAAGGAACCACGGCGCTCGTGGAGAGAGACTCCGAACTGGCCAAGCAGGTCATCTGCGAAGACGACCAGATCGACCGCCTCGATTTCGAGTTGGAGGAGAAGTGCATCCGCCTTCTGGCCCTCCGCCAGCCCGCCGCCCGGGACCTGCGGTTCATCACGACATCGATCAAGATCACCGGCCACCTGGAGCGGATCGGCGACATGGCTGCCAATATCACCGAGAAGGTCCTCATCCTGAACGAGATTCCCCAGATCAAGGCCTACATCGATCTGCCGCGGATGGCCCAGATCGTCCGGGGGATGATCCACAGAAGCCTCGACGCCATGGTGAGCGAGGATGTGGAACTGGCCCATCGGGTCCGGGAGGAGGATGTCATTATTGATCGGCTCAACGAGCAGATCTTCCGGGAACTGCTCACATTCATGATGGAAGAGCCTCATAAGATCCAGGTCTGCCTCTACATCATGCAGATCTCCAAGAGTCTCGAACGCATCGCCGATCACGCCGAGGGGATCGCAGACATGGTGATTTACATGATCACGGGAAAGAGCGTACGGCACCAGCCGACCTGCGGACCGAAGGGATGAAGAGAAGACTCTCCTTCAGGCTGTTTGTCGCCTTCCTTACGATCGGGGTCATTGCGGCGCTGATCGCCGGGTTCCTGATCGACCGGGAGCTCAAGGGCGTCCTCATGCGCTGGAGCGAGGAAGAGATGGCGGCCGAAGCGCGTCTGATTGCCTTGATCCCTCCGGATCAAGTGTCGGCGCGTATTGTGGAATTTGCAGAAAGTGCCGGCGCCAGGATAACCTTGCTTGACGCTGCCGGCCGGGTCCTGGCCGATTCGAACCCCGCCGCAATCGAGCCGGGGAACCCTCTCTACCGGACGGAAGTCCAGGAAGCCCGCCTGAGGGGGGAGGGATCGGCGGTCCGTTACAGCCGCACCCTCGCGATCGAGCTCCAGTATGTGGCCCTTGCCCTGACAGAGAAGGGGGAGATAAAAAGGTACATCCGCTTGGCCCGTCCCATTCAGGAGGTGGTCCGTTCCATGGAGTCCTTCCGGCGGATCTTTCTCTGGATTCTCGTTCCGGGCCTGTTCATTCCGCTCTTTCTCTGCCTGATCTACAGCATCCGGGCGATTTCACCCATCGGGAAGCTGGTGGCCTTCACCGAAAAGGTACAGGTCGGACAGATTTCCGGGATGGTCAGGATCCCTTCCCGGGACGAGATCGGCGTCCTGGCCGCCAACATCAACGGGATGGTCGAGGTCCTGCAGGAGAAGATCCGCGCCGCCGATGGGGAAAAAAGAAAACTTCAATCCCTCTTTACCGGCATGGTGGAAGGGATCGTCGTTCTGGATGCCGGCGGACGGATCGAGACCCTCAACCGGGGGATGGAGGAGACGATCGGGCGGTCCCAGGGGGAACTCGTCGGCAGGACGCCCCTGGAGGCCTTCCGGAATATCTCACTCCAGGATGCCCTGGAGCGTTTCCGGCAGTCGGGAACGCCGATTTTTCGCGAGATCACCATGGGGGATGAAAATCCGGTCGTGATGGACGTGACGATTTCTGCCATCCGGGGGGAAGCCGGCGGGGAGGAAAAGACCCTGTTGGTCTTCCACGACGTGACGCGCCTGAAGAAACTCGAGCGGGTCCGCACAGACTTCGTGGCCAACGTCACCCACGAGATCCGGACTCCCCTGACAGCGATCATCGGTTTTGTGGAGACCCTTGAGCAAGGGGCTCTTGTGGACCAGGAGAAGACCTATAAGTTCCTGGCGACAATCCGCGAGAACGCCGAGCGGCTCAATCGCCTCGTGGACGACCTTCTGACCCTCTCCGGGATCGAGTTGGGCGAGGAGAATCTCCGTCTCGAACGGCTCTCCCTGGAAGGGGCCCTGGATGACGTCCTGGCCCTTGTGACTGCCAGGATTTTTGAGAAGGGGCTGAAACTCATCCGGGAGGTCCCGGAAGGACTGCCGCCCATCCGGGCCGACCGGGACCGGCTGGCCCAGATCCTGCTCAACGTTCTGGACAACGCCGTCAAGTTTACACCGGCGGGCGGGTCGATCGCCGTCACGGTTGAACCCGGTGATGAGAGGACCCTGATCGTCCGGATCGCCGACACGGGTGTGGGCATCCCCAAGGGGGAGATCCCACGGCTGGGCGAGCGGTTTTATCGGGCGGACAAGACGCGTTCGCGGGAAATGGGGGGCACGGGCCTGGGGCTTTCGATCGTCAAACACCTGATGAAGGCCCATGGGGGACGGATGGCCATCGAGAGCACCCTGGGCCACGGCACCACGGTTTCGCTCCATTTTCCCCTCTATGAGGAATCGACATGACGCAGAAGAAGATCCTCGTTGCCGACGACGAGAAAGACATCGTGGAACTGGTTGCCTACAATCTCGAACGGGAAGGATTCTCCGTCCTGAAGGCCCTGGATGGCGGCAGCGCCCTGGAATCGATCCGGCGTGACAAGCCGGACCTGGTCGTCTTGGACCTGATGATGCCCGGGGTATCGGGAACGGAGGTGTGCCGGATCGTCCGGGGCGTCCCCGAGACGGCGAATCTGCCCATTATCATGCTGACCGCCAAGTCTGAACCTGTGGACCGGATCCTGGGGCTGGAGATCGGGGCGGACGACTACCTTACCAAGCCTTTTCATGTTCGGGAGCTGATCGCCCGGGTCCGCGCCGTCCTGAGGCGATCGGATCAGCACCCGGACGAAAACCTGCCGGAGTCTTTCGATTTCCAGGGGCTCCACGTCGATTTGAAGGCCTACCGCGTGACCCTTGAGGGCAGGGAGGTCGAGCTCAGCTCCCGCGAGTTCAAACTGCTGCAGTTCTTCATTGGCCATCCCGGCCGGGTTTACAGCCGCGAACAGCTTCTCGACCGCGTCTGGGGTGACGAGTCCTTCGTAGAGCCCCGGACGGTGGATGTCCACATCAGCCGCCTGAGGGGGGCGATCGAGCCGGACCCTTCGAACCCACGGTATATCCTGACCGTCCGCGGTATCGGCTACAAGTTCGCCGACGAAGCCTGAAGAGCGGACTTCCCGCCTTTTCGTCATCCTTTATTCACGGGGTCTTCATCAAGGGACAACAATTCCGTTCTAGGATGACGTCATTTAGGCTGAAATTCAGGCCACCCGGACCTGTCCCAAAGAGGCTCCAGAGGAAGGGCTGAGTCCGGAATGGCGATGTGTCGGAGAGAAAAAACATGTATGCCCAGCTGATGGAAGAGGCTTCCCGTGATGCGGAGGCCCCCAGCCGCTCCAGGGCTGTCGGGGGAACGGACGTGGATGCCTTTGTCGAATCGATTCAGGTGACCCCTCATTTCCACCCGGTGATCGATCTTTTCTCCGCCTCGGTCACGGGGTTTGAAATCCTCTCCAGAGGCGTTGCCCCTTATGAGACTCCCTGCCAGATGTTCTCGGCAGCCAAACAGCGGGGGGCGACCTGGGATCTGGAGAGGGCCTGCCGTGTCGCCGCCCTCAGGAAGATCGCCTCCCTTCCCGAACCGTTCCGAAATGTCCTGTTCTTTATCAACGTCAGCCCGGATATCTTCAGCGACCCCCGGTTCATCGAGAAATTCACCCAGAAGCGCCTCCGGGAGTACGGCATTGATCAGAGGCAGATCGTCATCGAGATCACCGAGGAAAAGACTTTCGAGGATTTCAAACAGTTCGGGACGCTGGTCGCCCATTACGCGAACCAGGGTTTCAAGATCGCCGTGGATGATTTCGGGTCCGGCTATTCGGGGCTGGTGACCCTGATCGCCTCGACCCCCCATTACTTGAAACTGGATATGGCGATCGTCCGGGATGTCCACCGCCACGACTACAAGCAGAAGATCGTCAAGGCCATTACGGCTTTTGCTTCCAGCGTCAACGCCAGGTTGATCGCCGAAGGCGTCGAGTCTTTGGAGGAGTTGGAGGTTTTGGTCCGGTACGGCGTCCGGTACGCCCAGGGCTTCCTCTTCGGTCGGCCCGAGCGGGAACCTTATGCCCTCTCAGAGGAGATGAGAAAGAAACTCAGGGCGCTGATCGATAAATACGACCAGGCCACGATCGATGTGGACGAGAAGGTCGCCAGTCTCGTGATCCGCCCCATGACGATTGCCGCCCACACCCTGCACTGCAAGGATCTGAATATGATATTCAAAAAGCGGACCCACTTGGATCACGTGATCCTCCTCGACGGGGACAGCATCGCCGGGATGATCACGCGGCAGAATTTCTATGCGGAAACCGGGGGCGCCTTCGGATATCAGCTCTTCCAGAAAAAGCCCATCGAGGTCGTCTGCAAACCCAATCCCCTGATCGTCGAGGACAAGATGACGGTGACGATGATGGCGAAACTGGCGATGGATCGCCATTCAGAAGACCTGTACGACCCGGTTCTGGTGGTGGATGCCGAAGGGAAATTCATGGGGACCGTGACCATGAAGCAGGTGATGACCAAATCGCTGGAACTGGAGATCCGCTCCGCCATGGGGGTCAACCCGCTGACGGGACTGCCGGGTAACAACGCGATTCACCGATGGATCCATGATGCCCTGACTTGGCCCGAATATTCGATCATCTATATCGATCTCGACCATTTCAAGGTTTACAACGACACCTACGGGTTTCTCATGGGGGATGAGATGCTCTGCCTCACGGCACGGGTCTTGGGCGACTGGCTGAACCGACTTCCGGAGGGGGCCCGGTTGGGACATATCGGCGGCGACGACTTTGTGATCGTCAACCGGGGCATCATCCGGGAAGAGGCATTGGAATGCCTGTGCAGTGGCTTTGATGCTGAGAAACTCGGCCTGTTCAAGAACGAAGACGTCGAAAGGGGCTGTATCCTTGGAGCGGCGGACCGTCAGGGCAATCCGCTCATCACGCCGCTGATCACCATGAGTCTGGCCGTTATCGACAGCAGCAAGGTCTGGGTGGACCCGCATCCGGCCCTCTTTTCGGAAGTCGCCGCTTCGCTGAAAAAGAAGGTCAAAAGGCTGACGGAAGAAACAGGGAAGAGTGGATATCTCTTCGAGCAACGGCTCCATGTTTGATGGGCCTTCGGGACTCCGCCGCCGGCTGAAAAAGGGCGAAAACCGGCCCGGCCGGGTGGGTGGACCTTTACCGTGACGGACCTTCCGAAAGATGAGGAAGCGCTGGATCATCCTGGGGGCATGCCTGCTGATCGGTCTTGTCCTTGTCTTCGTCTATCAGCGGTTCAACAGCGCTGTTCCCAGGTTTCATGATTCGGCCGGGATTGCCGCAGATTCCGAAAGAGGTTCCGCCCACTGGTACCGCAAAAGCGCCTTCACCAGACTCCGGGGCGTCGCTCTGATTGTGCACGGCCTGAACCTGAAGCCCGAGAGGATGGAATTCCTGATCGAGCGGTTGAACCGTGCGGGCATCGAGGCCCTGAATCTGTCGCTCTACGGACACGGCGACAACTATCTCCAGGCTGAGGGGAGGAATCGCGAGGAGGCGAGGCTGGATTCCTTCCGAACCGTAACCTACCGGCTCTGGTCGGACGAGGTGTATGGCGCCTATCAAAAGGCCAAGCGGCGGGCTCGGCAAAAAAGAGTTCCCCTCTTCCTGGTCGGATATTCCCTGGGGGGCCTTCTGGGCTGCGAGTTGCAGGTTTCCAGGCCCGACGTTTCCTTCGATCGGGTGGCCCTATTTTCCCCCGCCCTCAAAATCACCCTAAAGCCCTATCTCCTCAAAGTCCTCATGCCGTTCCCGGACCTGGTGCTCGACAGCCTGTCGCCGGAGGCTTATCGTGCCAACGCCGGGACACCCATGGCCGGTTACAAGGCCCTGTTCGAGGCCCTGAGCCTTTTCGAGGAGAACCGGAACACCAAACTGAACGTGCCGACGGTCGTCTTCCTGGATCGGGAGGACGAATTCATCTCCTACGACGATCTGGTTCAAATGATCGCCGCCGACCATCTCGACCGATGGCGGGTCGTCGACGTGCAGAAGGATCCACCGGAGGCCGCGTTGTACGCCCATCATCTGCTGATCGACGAGACCGTTGTCGGACGGGTCATGTGGTCGAAGATGCAGGCCGCACTGCTGTCGCACCTGGTCGGCGATGGTACGCGGGGTTCCCGTTCGCGAAAAAAGTGAATCGGTTGGAGGTTCGCACGCAGCGAGCTACTGGTGAACCGCGTCCAGGCGGTGACCGGCCATCTCGACGGTTGCCCGTTCAGACTCCCGGCGATCGAAGCCGACGGTGACGATCAGGATGGAAATCAGGCTGCGTAAGATTTGCGGAGGGGTATTTTCGTCGTTGATGGCCCATCTGAAGGATTCGGAGCAGGACCCGTCACCGCCGATCTGCCGGAGGAGGGCGTTCAGGGTTTCTTTTTCGTTGCAGGCGGTCGAGGCGATGCGCCGAAGGTCTTCCTCAAGAAAGCGGACCCCTTCCATGGCGTGAGCCTTCCGCAGGTCGTTGCGGTAGTAGTCCTCGGCGCTCCGATTGAAGTTTGCGGCCTGCACCGCCATCGGGGAGGCGGCCCTGGCCTTTTGGAGGATGGCCTGCGTCAGCTTTCCCAGGGCGGAACAGCGGTCAGGATCTTCCAGCCTCTTTTCGAGGTCGGCGATCTTTTCGGCCATCCCGAGAGTTTTGATCAGATCCGCCCCGTCTTCCCGGATAAGTCGCACGAGGGCCCGGCAATACTCCCGGTGGTGGACCCTCCAGTAGCCGGGATAGCGCCGGCTGACCCTGACCCGCTGGGTCTTCTCGATGATCCGCTGCAGGAAGAGGTTCTGGGTGTCCTGGCGGACGAAAAAAGTGGGGATGCCCACGGCCCGCCCGAAGACGATTTGCCGTCTCTCGCTCTCGACAAAAGGATCGTCGGGGATACGGTCGTGGTCGGCGATCCCCCCGGCGATATATTGGAACGCAAGGGCCGCCAAGAGGTTCTGCAGGTCCACGGCCCCGGCCATATCCTCTTCGAGATTGAAGAAGAGGCTGTAGGAGCGTCCCTCGAAGCCGGAGAACCCCATGGTGGCATACTCGCGGAGTTTGTTGAACAGGTAGAGGGACATCCGCTTGTCGAAGACGCCCAGTTCGGCAAGATCCTGCTTGAGCCGGTCGTGGTTGTGAAGCATTCCGTCCAGGGCCGGGCTCTTTTCAGTGCTCCTCAGGGCCACCAGGTAGTCGATGAGGCGGAAGTCGGGGAGGAAATCGCCGCGGAGCCTGAAAACAGCACGGATCGCCCCGTCGAGCCAGGGGGGACCGAAGGGGGTCACGGTTTTCCCGAATACACGGATGTCCGCCTTCTTCTGCCACCGCCTCCAGAGCATGCGCAGGTGGTCGAAATCCAGTTCATGGGGAAGGAACCCCAGGACGCATTCCGGATGGAATTCCGAGTAGTCGAGCCGGTAGGGGGTCGCACTGTAGGTGCCCACGAAGAGGGGGAGGAAATGCTCCAGGATCTTGATGACCAGATCCCCGAGGTATTTCTCGTGGCGGGCCGTGAAGCCGGAGGCCGGGTCCTTCAGGAGAGCGGTGATTTTTCGGCTGCCGAGGCTGACGTGCGTTCCGTTGTTGGCCAGGCAGATGTTGGAGGTATTCGGAAGGACCACGAGGTTGCGGGTGATGATGCCCGATTCGCGGAGCTTCCCCAGGGCGTTGAGCTGGCTGCGGCTCAGGACCCGATGACACAGGTGCATGTATTCCTTTTTGATCTCGCCGCGGTTCCAACCCGAAAGGCAGGGGTTCATGAAAAGCTCCCGGTAGAAGGCGTCGGAGATGCAGGCGTTGAGCCTCTTCTGACGGATCGGCGGATGGGGCGAATAGAATACCATCGCCTTCTGCCCGCTCTGCATGAGGCCGAAACGCTGGTTCGCGTACTGGACGAGCAGTTGCGTCAGGAGGAACCGCTTCGCCGATTCCCTGGCCACCTCTCGGCCCATCCCGGTCCGGGGGGTGAGGGATGAGACCTGGAAGGAACAGATCTCCGGCGAGGTGTTGTCGCTCAGGAAGTGATCCATCAGGCTGCGTCCCGTCTCGGCCACGGCGGGCGGCTGTCCGTCGATCGCCTCGGCCAGGGAGAGCTTCAGCAGATAACTGATCGGGATGCGGAGATATTCCCGGTCTTCCTGCCGGAAGATGAAATCGGTCAGGTCGGTCCGGTATCCCTGGGAAGGGTCGGCCTTGTCCGCCAAGAGGTCGCCACTGAGGATCCCCTGGGCGAAGGGGCCCAGCATGTCCCTGGGGAAGCGGACCCAGCTGTTTTCCCACACGCCGTCGACATTGTCTTGGAGGTACCTTTCCAACTCGGTCATCGCTCGTCCCGGCAGTTCGCCGGAGGCCCTGCGCCGGATGATGTTGGCCAGGTAGTGGGACTGAGTGATCGTGATGGGGAGGTCGACGTCTTCCCGCTTTCCGATCACGACGGCCTGTAGCTCGGTTTCGCTTCCGGCGGTGGTATCGTAAAGGGAGAAGGGCAGGGCCTCTGCATCAATACCGGCCGGCCCGTAAACGTCCAGTCTTTCCATCGCCTCCCGGGAGGAGAGAAGCCGCTCCTCCGGCCCCCGCATCGGGACCACGGGGGGGGACAGGGCGTTTTCATTTCTGCTCACAGACAGTTCCTTTCAAAGGGGTTTCAGATTCTCTCAACATTCGATTCCTTGTCTATACGATCCCTGTGACGAAGTGATGACGCTTGGATGAATCCTCCGTGAAACTTCGGTGGAAAGGCGACCGCTGAAGGATCTCCCCGATCGCCTTTTTTAAGTTCCCAATTTGATATGGGAGATTCTGAGGATCAGAGGGGTG
The DNA here is from genome assembly GCA_021372415.1 of Deltaproteobacteria bacterium. Classification (GTDB taxonomy): domain Bacteria; phylum Desulfobacterota; class Syntrophia; order Syntrophales; family UBA5619; genus JAKAFS01. Next base: position 37,115 of record JAJFUM010000089.1, on the reverse strand, counting down.
GCATTTAATGAAATGGGGCGGCGGATTTCGATTTCATGAGATCTTAACGCTCCCGTCATATTCGCGTTACAGTTTGATGATTGGATAATGAAAATTTCGGAGGCGAGGGACCGTTGTTCATGCCAGCAATCAGAAACCTCCAGGATGCCGTGGAGGAAATTACGGAATGGGATCTGCAGATCTTTGAGAAACTGACCGCGATGGAACTCACCCCGCTGCAGATCGAACGCATCGTCTGCCCGGGGAAGATTTTCGACACGGAGGGGTCTGTTCTGGCCATCCACTGGCACCCGGAGATGGTCCCCCTGCCGCTGGTCGAAACGAGGCTGCGGAGGGTCTATCCCCATGCCGGTCAGACCCTGATCATTCCGACCCAGCACAATGAGATCCTCGTCTACGGCGATTACGCGGGTGCCGAGGTAGACTGTCGGGCCGATGCCTTCAATCGCAAGATTCAGATCCTGCTCCATTTCCGGTCCGGAGAGATCGAAAAGGCCCACAGCCTGAGGTCCATGATCGCCCATACCCGCCAGTATCGACAGACGCAGTTGTTCGAGTTTCTGGAGACGTTGGTCGATCCCCGTCATGAGGGGTGCCTCCTGGAAGCGGCCAGGCATACGGGAACCGAGGAAGCATTGGTCCTCTTTACCGGGGTCCTGGCCGGAAAGCTCAAAAGGATGATTGAATTGAGGTCCGATTCGATTCCCGACATGGCGCTGAAGAACAAGCTGGTGATCAGTTACATCAACGCCCATCGGGAGTTTTACGATGCCCATGCAATCGACAGGTCGGTGATCTTTGCGGCCGGGGTCAAGGAGGTCGTGAAGCGACGGTTTCGTCTCGACTATTTCTATGAGGTGAACGAGATCATCGAGGAGGCCAGAGGATTGGCCGGCGGGGTCGTCGTGCCCCATCCGGAGCAGTTCTGGCCTGTCCTTCTGGCCGATTATGATGTGGACGGCTATGAGGTTTGGAATCCGCAATCCCGGGAGTTTACGGAATTCTTGATCCAGACGGTGATCAGGAAGAACAAGGCCGGGCAGGGGGGCAGACGCCTGCTGGTCATGATGGGGGACGATACCCATCTGAGCGAAAAGATCCTCGATCCCGAACAACAGGATCCCGACAAGGCCGCCCGTGAAATCGGCCATCAACCCCCCTGGGACGATACGGCCGTCCGCAAGATTCTCAATATGGGGGATTTCGACAAGAGAAAGGTCATCGACGAGTACCAATCCCGCCTTGCCGGCGGAACGGTTTGAAAGGGGGCTGCATGGAACAGGTCAAGGACTTTCAACACGAATCCATCGAAGACAAGGAATCCGTTGTCCGATACCTCCAGACCCTTTCCGAAGGGTTCCGGAGTCAGAGGCTGGAGTTTCAAACCGGCCAGGAGGAAATCCTCCTGGAGCCGTCGGGCCTGATCCAGGTGGAGATCAAGGCCAGAAGCCGTCATCGGAAGTCGAAGCTTTCCATCAAGTTTGTCTGGAAGGATCAACGGCAGGCCGAAGGCAAGCCGAAGCAGGTCCTGGCCATCCGGACCGACCAGGGATGAGTCCGATGTTTGCCTTCAAGGGCCTCAATGAAAACTTCATGTTTCTCGTTGTGCGGATCCGGCGACAGTTGGAGGACACGCTCGGTGTCCTGGAGCTCGGTGAGAAGACCCTTCCGGACCGTATGAGGACCCGCGAGGACTATATCGACAATCTCAAGATCACCATCGAACGGAAGAGCTACCGGAAGATTTTGAGGAGCCGCTCGGAAGACGACCGGGTCATCCGGATGATGGGGTCCCTCAACACGGCCGTGAGCAACCTCGAGGAGATCGGCGACTACCTGATCAACATCGTGACCCAGGTGCAGTATTTAAGCGACCCCACCTTCATGGGTCACTTCGACTACCAGGCCTATTTCCGGGTGATTGAGGAGGCCCTCGACCTGATCGTGCCCAGCCTGTTCAAGGGAATCGTCAAGGACGCCCTGGCCGTCTGCCGGGCGGAGATCGAGCTGGATCGGCTCTACAAGCGGGATTTCGATGCCCTCATGGCGATCCTCCGGGAGGGGCGCGACATCGGCAATGCGGTCACCGCCCTGATGATCCTCCGTTACCTGGAGCGGATCGGCGATTCGCTTCTCAACATCGGAGAGGCCATCATCTCCGCCTATGCCGGCAGCAGACTGAAACTCTTCGAGTATTTGGCTCTGCAGGACCACCTCCCCGCGGCCGGCGGCAAGTTCACCATCGAAGACATCCATGCCGAGACCCGTTCGGGATGCCGCATCGAGAAGGTCGTATCCCCGGATATCCCGAAAGGCGTCCAGGAGGTGATCTTCAAGGAGGGGGAACTGGGGAAGATCGAACAGGAGAGGGAGAAACTGGGGCGCTGGCAGGAGATCATGCCGGGCTTGACGCCGAAGGTCTTCGGTTTCCAGCCCCTCAACGGCAAGGCGTTCATGCTTCTGGAGTGCATCGAAGGCCTGAATTTTCAGGAGATCGTCATCAAGCAGAACGGCGCGCTGTTCCGGCAGGCCTTCAGAGAGCTGAAGGGCGTCATGGATGCGGTCTGGACCCGGACCAAGCTTCCCGAGGGGAAACCGGCGAACTTCATGCGGCAGCTCCTGGGGAAATTACCCGAAGTCTATGAGGTCCACTCGTCCTTCAACAGGCCGACTCAGATCATCGGCAGCTTGGAACGGCCGCCCTTCGTCGATCGGCTGAAGCAGGCGGCGAGGATCGAAGCGGCCTTGACGCCTCCCTTTTCCGTCTTCATCCATGGGGACTTCAATGCGGACAACATCCTCTACAATCACCGGGAAAACCGCATTTACTATATCGACCTCCATCGTTCCCACGACCTGGATTATGTGCAGGACGTGTCCGTCTTCATGATCTCGAATTTCCGGATGCCCCTGTTCAATCCAGGCTTGCGCCACTGGCTGTCGGAGGTGATCGATGAGTTCTACTGCTTCGCGAGGGAGTTCTCGGAACGGCACGGGGACGAGACCTTCGATGCCCGATTGGCCCTCGGCCTGATCCGGTCTCTGATCTCCTCCACAAGGTTCATCCTCAAGGAGGATTTTTCCAAGGACCTTTTTCTGCGGGGGATCTACCTGCTGGATCGGCTCTTGGAGCACGAGGGAAGGCCCTGGGAACAGTTCCGCGTTCCCCGGGATATCTGGGTTTATTGATCCCGCTGGCGGAATTTTGAAAAGCGATTCGGCGGAAAGGATGACAAGGGATGGTGAAGATCGGTGTCGTCGGCATTTCCGGGGGATGGTCCTCGGAAGAGATGACGGCGGCCGTCGAAAAGAAGACGGGCTTTCGGCTCCTGGTGGAGATGGACCGCGTTCGCTATGAATCGCGGCGGGAGACGCTGTTCTACAAGGGGATCGATCTGGGCACGCTCGACGGCCTGATCGTGAAGAAGATCGGTGCGCGGTACAGTCCGGACCATCTCCAGCGCCTGGAGATGCTGCGTTACCTTCGGGAGCGGGGAGTCAGGGTCTTCTCAGATCCCGCCGCCATTGCCCGCTGTCTGGATCGTCTCAGCTGCACCCTCACCCTGCGGCTCGGGGGGATTCCCATGCCGGAGACAGTCCTGACGGAGCATATCGAGGCGGCCGAGGCGGCCGTCCGTCGGTTCGGGCAAGCCGTCTTCAAGCCGCTTTTCACCTCCAAGGCCCGAGGGATGGAGGTGATGAAGAGCGACGATCCGGAACTGCGGGAAAGCATCGGTGCCTTCAGGGACCTGGGCAATTGCGTCCTGTATGTGCAAAAGAAGATCGACCTGCCGGGCCGGGACCTGGGGATCGCCTTTCTCCGGGGGCGCTATGTGGGCGCCTACGCCCGTGTCGCCCCGGGCGGGTCCTGGAACACGACGACGGTCAACGGAGGGCGCTACGAGGCCGCGAAACCCTCCCGGGACATTGTCGAGCTGGCCTCCCGGGCCGCGGCGCTGTTCGGGCTCGATTTCACCTGTGTAGACGTCGTGGAAGGCCGGGAAGGGCCGATGGTCTTCGAGGTCTCGGCCCTGGGCGGGTTTCGGGGACTCTGGGAGGCCCAGGGGATCAATATGGCCGAGATGATCGTGGATTCCGTTCTGGAGGCCGTTCATGAATAATCCGCAGACGGTCCTGTTCCAGAATCTCTTCGCCGATGTCCTGAATCGGTATCCGACCCATGAGCGGCTATTTGTCGGGATCGGGGAGCTGATCATTCAAGTCAAGTCGAATTCACCGGACCTGATGGCGGAGTTGCGCCGCTACTTCAAGGAGTTCACCTGCTGGGAATCCCAGGAGGACATCCTGATCTACGCCATCGAGGCCGATGAGATGCCCCTGCCCCTGGTCCTTCGGCAAAAGGACCCCGATCCGGGCAAGACCCGGGTCAAGGAGGAGTATGCGGACCTGGCGGGCGGAAGGATCGTCCGGAAGCGCCTGACCGGCCTCTGCTTCCTCTTCAACGGCCAGGACAATCTGGCGGTCGGACCTTGCCGGGCCAACAGCAATCAGATCGTCAATTTCATCAACAACCGCTTTATCGAGCGGATGCTCCGGGGAGGGAGTCTGCTGGCCCATGCGGCCGGTGTTGCCTTGGAGGATCGGGGAATGGCCCTGGCCGGTTTCTCCGGAAGCGGCAAGTCGAGCCTTGCGCTTCATCTTCTGACACGGGGGGCCTCCTTCGTCAGCAACGACCGGCTGATGACCGCGGAGCGCTGGGGACGCCTCAGGATGTACGGCATTCCCAAGCAGCCCCGCGTCAATCCGGGGACCCTCCTGTCCGTCCCGGTTCTTCGGGACGTGATCAGCGATGAGGATCGGCGGTTGTACGCCGATTGGGACTCCGAGGCGTTATGGCACTTGGAGCGCAAATACGACGTGGTGATTGACGAGGTCTTCGGCGAGAAGAAGTTTCAACTGAGCGCCCTGATGAAGGGCCTGCTTCTGCTCAACTGGAGGAGAGACGGCGGGCCCCTTTGCATTCGCCGGGTGGATATCGACCAGCGGCGGGATCTCCTGGCCGCCTTCATCAAGCCTCCCGGTCTCTTCTTTCTTCCCGAGGAATTGGAGACGCCGCCCGATTTTTCAAGCGAACGTTACGTGGAACAGCTCCGCAACTGTGCCGTCTTTGAGGCGACCGGGGGCATCGATTTCGACGGGGCGGCGGTTTTTTGCCTCGACTTCCTGCGGCAGGAGGGGACATGATGGCCCTGCAGGACCCGGGACGACTTCCGCAGCGGATCGTTCTGCAACGCCGCGCCCTGTTGCCGGACAAACTGAAGATCGCCCGTTACGAAAAGGCGCCCGAACTCGGACCGCGCCTGCTCTTCTTCAGCGGCGGCACTGCCCTCAAACGGTTCAGCAAGACCCTGATCCGGTATACCCACAATTCCGTCCACATCATCACCCCCTTCGATTCCGGGGGCAGTTCCGCCGAGATCCGCCGTGCCTTTCGGATGCTTTCCATCGGGGATGTGAGGAACCGCCTCATGGCCCTTGCCGATCAGTCCATCAAGGGCAACCCGGAAATCTATCGACTCTTTTCCTACCGGCTTCCTGCGGACGATCCGTCGGACCGACTCCGGGAGAAGCTGCAGATGATCGCCGAAGGCCTGGATTCCCTCGTCGACGGCATCCCCGTGCCGATGCGGTCCATCGTCTGCGGCCATATCGAGGACTTCCTCCGGCTCATGCCCGGCGACTTCGATCTTAGGGGGGCCAACATCGGCAATATCATCCTGACGGCGGGCTATCTGAACCACCATCGCCACATCGAGACGGTCATCTATCTCTTTTCACGGCTGGTGGAGGTCCAGGGACTGGTCAGGCCCGTCGTCACCGACGACCTCCACCTGGCGGCGAGACTCCAAAGCGGTCAGACCCTGGTAGGACAGCATCGGATCACCGGCGATGCGTTTCTCAAGGCGAGAAGCCCCATCGATGAGCTGTTCCTGAGCGCTTCGGTCGATCTGCCCGAGCGGGTCCAGACGGAGATCTCCTCTGAAACCGCGGCTCTGATCGACGGCGCCGAGATCATCTGTTACCCCATGGGGAGCTTCTATTCGAGTGTTCTGGCGAATCTCCTTCCACGGGGCGTGGGTGCCGCCATTGCGGCCAACCGCTGTCCAAAAGTCTTTGTTCCCAACACGCTCCCGGACACGGAGCAGGCAGGGATGTCCCTGGGCGATGCCGTCCGGACCATGATCCGCTGTCTTCAGGGGGATCATCCGGGAGAACCGACGGACTATCTGGACTGGATCGTCTTGGACAGCAGGTGGGGGAGGTATCCTTTCGATCTCGATCTGGAGAGGATCCGTGAGTGGGGGATCGGGATCCTCGAAGCGACGCTGGTCACCGAGGACAGCTCGCCCTATGTGGATCCCGAACGTCTCTGCGATGTCCTTCTGTCCTTAACATAAACCCTCAGGAGGTGCCGTATGTCCGACCAATACCTACGGGTCCGAACGAGAACGGGATTCTCCGTTGCCGCCCGCTACTTGGAGGGCTTGATCGAATGTCTCAAGCAGGGGACCATTTACCTCACCCACGAGGGGAAGTCCATTCTGCTCAAGCCCCGGACGCCGGTCTCCATCGAACTGGAAGCGGCGAGCAAAGCGAGCCATGGGATCTGGAAAGAGAAAATGGTCCTCAAGCTCTCGTGGAGGATCCGGGAATCCTGGTCGTTAGGGAAAGAGAAGGAGATCTTTTCGATTCCCCGATCGGAGGCGGCAGACTACGCGCCCCGTAACCGGCCGGGATCCCTCCCCGAACCGTCCGGTGAACCGGGCGGAAACAGCCTGGAAGCGGGAACGAGCGACACGCACAGGAATGAAACGTTTTCCGGAACGATTGAAAAAAGAAACGTGGGACATGGCACGAAACGATTGAAAGCGTCCGTGCGGAAGAAACCCCTCATAAAAAATAGCGCCTCTCCAAAAAGGAGGGGGCAATCTGGCGCTGCTTAGGTATCGCCTGTTTTTTCCATCACTTCATCAGGAGGTAGACAGTATGGCAAGTCAACAGTTGAAGGTCAAATCAAAAGTGGCATTGGTGGAAGTGATCAAACATCTGGAACACCTGGTGACATCCCTCAAGGAAGGTCAACTCTGTATCCGGAAAAATGACGAGGTCATCAACCTGAAACCCCAGGATCCGGTCACTCTCGAACTGGAGGCGGAGGCCAAGCTGGAAAAGGATAATCTGCGGGAGAAACTCGTCATCGAGCTTAAATGGAAGAAAGGCGAGGCTGTGCCGATGGAAGGCGACAGCTTGTCCATTAGCCATCTTGAGCCGGCATCCGAACTCTGAAGAACGAACGCAGCCCCCTTTTTCTTCCCGGATTTGCCGGGAAGGAAAGGGGGATGACAGGGGATAACCGATGATACGGTCTTACAACATCGAAGACGAGCGCCTGGTCGAATGCCACCCGGCTTTTGCGCGGGTTGCCTGGTTTGCCGCTCCCGATGAGGACGAGCAGAGGGTCCTGATTCATCATCACGGGCTTGATGAGCATACCCTCCATTCCACCCTGGACCCGGACGAACAGGCCCGCATCGAGATTGAGCCGAACCATCGGGCCGTGATCTTCAAGGTTCCCCGGAACCATGTCCCCGGAGGGGACCTGGAATTCAAAGTTACGTCCGTCGGTTTCTTCCTCTTTGCGGATCTTTTGATCGTCGTCTCCGCCGAGGAACCTGCACCTTTCTCGGGAAGACCCTTTTCCAGAATCGGCCGTCCGGAGGAGGTGATGCTCAAACTCATCAATGCCTCCATTTCCCTCTTCCGGACCCACCTGCAGATCATCGCCCGGGTTTCCGAAGACCTGTCGGAAAAGATCAGTTCTTCCATGGAGAACCGGTATCTGCTGCAGCTCTTCGATCTCGAAAAGAGTTTGGTCTACTATCTCAACGCCATGTCGTCCAACAGCGCCCTCCTGGAGAAGATGAGGCACCTGGGCCAGCAGATGCTCCGCTCTCCGGAAGACCGGGAATTCCTCGATGACATCATCATCGAGAATTACCAGTGCTTCAAGCAGGCCAGGATGTATTCCAATATCCTCTCGTCGATGACGGCCGCCCGGGCCTCCATCGTCAACAACAACCTGAACATCCTCATGAAGCGGCTGAACATCGTTACGATCGGCATCATGATCCCCACGCTCGTGGTCAGCACCTTCTCCATGAACGTGGCCATCCCCCTGCAGAAAAACGACTACGCCTTCTGGATCATCCTCGGTCTCTCGGTGATCTCCCTGATCGGTGTGCTGGGGGTCTGGAGGTACTTCAGGAGGGATCCGCTCTGAACGTGGCGGCGCGATGCTGCGGCAAGGGAGAGACGGCGCGTTTCACATGAATGTATTCATCCATACCATGAAATTGGGAGCCGATCGGTGCTATCTGCTCCAAGGCGACGGAATCGTTATGATCGACGGCGGATCGCCGGGGATGATGAGGGGCTTTCTGAGAGCCATGGACCGGCTCTCCCTGATACCCGATGAGATCGGGTTGATCATCCTCACCCACGGTCATTGGGACCACATCGGTTCGGCCAGCGTCATCAGGGACATCACCGGGGCCAAGGTGGCCCTGCACCGCGAAGAGAAGGCGTGGCTGGAAAAATCCCAAAAGCGCTTGGAGCCGGGTGTAACGGCTTGGGGGCGGCTCCTGGCAGGCGTCATGGTGGGCTTTCTTCCCTGGATCGACATCCCCGCGGCCAAGGTCGATGTCGTCCTCGAGAACCAGGCCTTTTCGCTTTACGACTATGGAATCCCCGGAAACGTCCTTCCCACGCCTGGGCATTCCAGCGGTTCCGTCAGCGTCCTCTTGGAAACAGGGGAGGCCTTTGTGGGCGATCTGGCGATGAACGCCTGGCCTCTGCGCCTAGGTCCGGGTCTGCCCATCTTTGCCGAGGACGTCCAGCAGGTTCGGGAGAGTTGGACGTTGCTCCTGCATGCCGGCGCCAAGACGGTCTATCCGGCCCACGGGAAGCCCTTTCCGGCCGAGGTGATTCGAAAAGCCCTGCGCTGATGCGGCGTTACGCCGCTATTCCCGTGCGCGGGCCAAGATCGCCGATTACTGTCTTAACCATGGGAAACACGAAACGATCCGGCATCGATAGTGACCGGGGTGGGCCCTATCCTTTTCGGGAATCGATCGTATGGCTCTGGCGGAACATCCGGGGCGTACGAAAGACGAATCCCTGCGGCATCCAGGCATTGCCCCAGGAAACGATCCTGAATCCGATCCGACCCCGGATCACCCTGGGAGTTGTCGGCGACATCATGGCCATGGGTCGTCACACCCTCCACATCGCGGCCGATGTGCGCCTCTTCTTCCAGGGCTGCGACCGTCTAATCGGAAACATGGAGGGGACGGTGACCGGGGCTGGCAAGCCCAGCCCTGGTGCCCAGAGGCACAACCCCTCCATCCTGGATGCCTTGGCCGGACTCTTCCAGCCGGACCGCACCTTCCTCTGCGTGGCCAACAACCATGCGGGAGATTATCCGGCGGCCACCTTCAAGAAGTCGATCAATCACATGCGTGACCGGGGATTCCATGTGTTCGGCCTCAGGAAAGAGCCTTTTGCCGATATCGCCGATGGCGTTCGGGTCGTCGGCGCCTCGATGTGGAGCAACCGGCCCTGCGGGGAGGTCGCCTTCTTCGATGTCCTCGATAGATGCTCGGCCGGTGCGGCGGCCTTCTGTATGGCGTATCCGCATTGGGGATACGAACTGGAGATGTTTCCCCGGCCTGCCATCGTTCAGGCAGGCGAAGATCTTCTATCCGGGTATGACGCTGTCCTGGGGCATCATTGCCATGTCCCTCAGCCGCTGTCGGTGGTGCGGCGTGGCGATGCGGCGAAACTCCTGGCCTTCTCCCTGGGTGATTTCTGCACCGGCCTCAGGCTTAAAAAATTCCAGTATGGCATTGTCTGCAAAGTGGAGATCGGTCCGGGGGAAAACGGGATCTGGCGAATCGGTGCCCTTCGGTGGCGCTACACGCGTGTCTCTCCCGGTCATTCCGGCAGCATGCAGGTCCGGTTGGCATCGGCCCTTACCCTCTGAGTGTGCCCGACCGGTGATGCCCTGCCCCTCATTTCCCCTCCCGGGGGAGAGCCTGCCGGCAACCATCTATTAACGGCTCGGTCATCATTCTGCAACATCGCTGCGGTAACTGTAGACAGGGGATCGGTCCGTGGTCTTGGGCGTACCCCGAATCCAGATCAGGAGGACGCGGTGCAAAAAACCTATATCCTGGATACAAATATTCTCCTGCACAACCCTCAGGCGATCTATGCCTTTGACGACAACGAAGTGGTGATACCGCTGGCCGTCATCGAGGAGGTCGACCGCCAGAAGAGGCGCCAGGACGAGATCGGGAAGAATGCCCGGGAGGTCTCCCGGGCCCTGGATGATCTGCGCGGAAAGGGGAGACTGGCGGAGGGCGTGGTTCTGCCGGGGGGCGGTTCTCTCCGGATTGAGGTCAATCACTGGTCAAGCGGCGAGCTTCCCGCGGGGATTGATTGGAGCCAGCCGGACAACCGGATCCTGGCGATCGCATATCAACTCCAGCGTGAGCGCTGCAATGTCCATCTGGTCACCAAGGACCTCAACCTCCGGATCAAGGCGGACGTGATCGGGATCGCTTCGGAGGATTTCTACCGGGACAAGGTCCAATGCACTGTTCTATACGATGGGGCGGGGAATCGGAGCGTCACGGAAGATCAGATCAATCTCTTTCACCGCACCAAGAAGTTGACCGTGCCCGAGGAATGGGGGGGATTGCCGAACCAGTTCTTCATCCTGAAGAATCCGGCCAACCCTTCCCAGTCGGCCATGGGGCGATGCCAGGACAATACCCTGGTGCCTTTGCTCCACGGTGACGTGGAGTGCTTCGGAATCAAGGCCCGCAACAAGGAGCAGCGGTTTGCCATGGACCTGCTTCTGAACGATCAGATCCGGGCCGTAACGCTCGTGGGAAGGGCCGGGACGGGAAAGACGCTGCTTGCCCTGGCCGTTGGGCTGCAGAAGGTACTCGATGAAAGGGTTTACTCCCGCCTGTTGATCACCCGCCCTGTGGTTCCGGTGGGAAACGACATCGGCTATCTGCCCGGCGACAAAGACGAGAAGATGCGGCCCTGGATGCAGCCGATCTTCGACAATATCGAACACATCTTCAGCAACGTCCAGGATGCCAAGGAGGGGCGCGGCAGGCTTCCGGCGAACGTGAAGAACGGCCGGGAACCCGATGAGGAGCGGATGAAATCCCTGCGCATCGTCGAGCATCTTCTCGAAAGGGGCGTCCTGGAGATGGAACCCTTGACCTACATCCGGGGGCGGAGCATTCCCAGGCAGTTCATCATCTGCGACGAGGCCCAGAATCTCAGTCCGCAGATGATCAAAACAATCGTCACCCGGATCGGAGAGGGTTCAAAGATCGTGTTCACCGGCGATCCGGAACAAATCGATCACCCTTACCTCGATGCCAGCAGCAACGGATTGACCTATTTCGTGGAGCGATTCAAGGGAGAGAAGATCGCCGGCCATGTGACCCTCTGCAAGGGGGAACGTTCGGCCCTCGCCGAGTTGGGGTCGCAGATCCTCTGATACCTACGATACTTAAAGGAGAAGACCCATGCCCGAAATCCACGGCGTCGACGGCGTCGCCCGGGCGATACAATTGGCGATCGCCCCCGTCTTTCTGCTCAGCACCATTGCCCTGTTTATGAACGTCCTGACGAGCCGGCTGGGCCGCGTGATCGACCGGACCCGCGTTCTGGAGGAGAAGCCTCTTCATCCGGCCTCGGGCACGGCCGCTCACCACGCGGAGCTGGCGACGCTGTCGAGGAGGGCCAAGCTGATTGATTATGCCATCACCCTGTCCACCACGACCTCGCTCCTGGTCTGCGGTGTCATCGTCACCCTCTTCCTCGGGACCTTTCTCAACTTCAACGTCAATATTACCGTCATGGTCCTTTTCATCACGGCGATGCTCTCCCTGGTCCTGGCGCTCCTGTGCCTGCTCCGGGAAATCCTGATCGCGACCCTGAACCTGATCCACTGATTCGGGTCCTTTCCACGAGCCCTCAGGTGCACCTCTTGCGGATCACGGCGCTCAACCGGTCCACGAGCGCCACGGTCAGGACGATGACGATCAGGATTGTGGTCACGTCCTGATTCTCGTAGCTCCGCAGTTTGTCGTAGAGATAGATCCCGATCCCCCCTGCGCCCGTGAAGCCCAGGATCGTCGCCGAACGGACATCGGACTCGAAACGGTAGAGCGTCATGGAGACGAAAAAGGGTGCGATCTGCGGGATGACGGCGTAGCGGATGACCTTTAACGGTCCGGCGCCGGTGGCCATCAGGGCTGTGATGGGTTCGGGCTGGATGTTTTCTATGCCTTCGGAGAAGAGCTTGATCAGCACCCCCGAAGTGTGGACGCCCAGGGCCAGGATGCCGGGCATGGGGCCCAGACCCACGGCCGATACGAAGATCAGGGCCCAAACCAGCTCGTTTATGGAACGCGACAGGTTTGCAAAAAAGCGGATCATTGCGTACAGCGCTTTCCGGATCAGTCGGGACGGGACCCGCCTGCCGGGGACCACGATTTCCAGGGTGTTTCGCGAGGCCAGAAAGGCCAGCGGGAAGGCGATCGCCACCGAGATGATGAGGGCGAGAAGGGCCATCTGCACCGTTTCCAGCATGGAAAACAGGTACCTTCTAAGGCCGTCTCCCTTTATGCTCGGCGGGAAAAAGCCACTCTCGGCGACCTCCGGGTTGCCCTGGATGTAGACGAGCATGTTCTGCCAGCCATCGAGCATGGCCGAGACGCTCATCTGCGTCGACGTCCAGCTCCATGTGACGACGGCGAGCGTGAGGATCAGGATGGCCAAGTTGAAGGCACTGAAGGGACTGGTCTTTTTCTTGATTTCCGTCAGGGACATGGCTGCTGTTCTCCGGTGAGAGGCGGGACGGTCCGCGTCCCGCCTCTCCGGCGGCAAAGGGGGAACAAGGGGGAAAGGGTGACGCTACTTTTTTATCTTCTTTTGGACGTCCATCAAGTCCCGGATGGTGTCATAGGTTTTGTCCGCCACGGGAGCATACCCCTTGATCTTGAGACGATCCAGGCCCGTTGCATCGTTATAGGCCAGGAAGGCTTCGGAAAGGGCGTTTTTGAGCGTTGAAGGCAGGTCTTTGCGGCAGGCCATAGGAGAGCCCGGGATCAGCGGCGACGTCCAGATGATCTCGAAGTCTTTCTCCGCATTCCACTGCTTGCCGTTTCCCCGGGCCATATCGAGGTCGTTGGTCGAAGCGGCGTCGATTTTGCCCGTTTTGACCGAAAGCATCGAGGCTTCGTGGCTGCCGGAGTAAATGACCTTTGAAAAATATTTTTCCGGATCGATCTTCAGTTCGTTGAGGAAGTGGACCATGGGGACCAGCGTGCCGCTCGTGGAATTGGGATCCACGAAGGCCCAGAGCTTGCCTTTCAGGTCGGCCATGGTCTTGAAGCCGGAGCCCTTCTTGGCGATGATGAGCCCGTGGTAGCCTTGCGTTCCGTCCTTTCCGACCTCGATGACGAAGGCCTCCGCGTTTGCGCGAGCGGCGGCCTCGACATAGGACTTGGGCCCGAAATATGCCAAGTCGATATGCTTGAACTGCATGCCCGTAATGACCCCGGCATAGTCTGAGGCAACCTTGACTTCAACCGGCACGCCGAGTTTCTTCTCAAGGTATTTCACAAGATTGTCAAATCGTTCGGTGATGTTCGCCGATGAGTCCGTCGGGATGCTGCCCAGGACAAGTTTTTTGGGCCAGTCGGCCGGAGGCGTGGCAAGCGCTGGGCTGGTGATGGCAATCAGAGTAAAGGCCAGGACGGCCGCTACAGCAATCGTTCTCTTCATGGGTTCCTCCTTACAGGAATAGGGTCGGGGTTATGGGTGTGGACTCACGCGCTCACCGCCGCTTCGGGTACAAAAGGTCGGTAGGGCGCACAGCTCTCGATCTGTTCGTCATGGTCGTCTTCGCTGAACCCGTTATAGATCTCTCTGACGACCTCGTCGGTCAGGGACGCCGGATTGCCATCGAAGACGATCTGGCCGCCGCGGATTCCAATGATCCGGGTACAGTAGTTTTGTGCGTAGTCAAGTTGGTGAAGGTTGGAAATGATGGTGATCCCGTATGTTTCGTTGACGGTTTTGAGCGTGTTCATCACACGCCTTGCACTCACGGGATCAAGCGACGAGATGGGCTCATCGGCCAGGATGATTTCCGGCTCCTGGGCCATGGCCCGGGCGATGGCCACACGCTGCATCTGTCCTCCGGAGAGTTGATCGCAGCGCTGCAGGGCAGCCTCTTCGATGCCGACAATGCGCATGAACTCCCAGATCTTGTCGTACTGCCGTGGCGTGTAATATTTGAGCATCGTCGATAGAAGGTGCATGCGGCAGAGCATCCCGCTGGCGATGTTGTCCACCACGGTCATGCGTTTAACCAGGTTGAAGCCCTGGAAGATGATTCCGATGCGTGAGCGCAGAGCCTTGAGGGAGGCATTGGCGATCCGGTGGACCGGCTCACCCAGGACGTAAAGCTCGCCACCCAAGATGGGGACGCTGGCGTTGAGCGACATGAGCAGGGTCGATTTCCCGGCGCCGGAAGGACCGATGATGCTGATGAATTCACCCTTCTGAATCCTCAGGTTAACGTCCGGAAGAACGATTCGCCTTCCGTAGCCCAGGGCAAGGACTCTCGCTTCAATCTGAATCATGGCGGACCCCTCGGTTGATTGGATCGTCCGGGACGATCATGGATGGACCGATGTATAGAGCAGGGATGTTACAGGACGATGACGGATATGCTAAGTTTTGATGATAACCAGCGCTTCAGGAAAATTTTCCCCACATCGACCCTGCCTGAATCGCCAACACCCCCGGGGCGAAACGGATCGCCCCGGGGGCCTGGAAAATCCATGCCGCAGAGATGTGCACCTGTTTTACGTCCTCCGGTTGGGGAACTCCGATCAGCCGGCAGACACCTACACGCGACCGCCTCCGCTTCCCCGCTGCACAGTGGGGGCCTCCTTCAAAGCGCCGTCTTCATACAGGGGCAATCTCTGGAAGCCGTTTCCATTGCGCGATCCGCTGACCACTTCGACCAGCTCTTTCGCAAAGGCCTTCATCTGCTCAGCCTGGGCATTGAGTTCCTCAGCAGTGCTGGCCGACTCCTCGGCGTTGGCCGACGTCTGCTGAACGACCCGATCCATCTCGGACAGGGCGTTGCTGATCTGCTGGATTCCCTGCGCCTGCTCATGAGACGCGGAGGCAATCTCCTCCACCAGGACCCCGACCCTGTCGGAGATGGCGATATTCTCCCGGAAAGCCTCCTGGGTCTGTCGCGTCAAATCGCTGCTCTTGCGGACCGTGGAGATCGTATTCTCAATGAGGGTTGCGGTGTTCTTGGCGGCTTCTGCCGCCCTCATGGCCAGATTCCTCACCTCGTCGGCCACCACCGCGAATCCGGCGCCGGACTCGCCGGCCCGGGCGGCTTCGACGGCGGCGTTGAGCGCCAGCAGGTTGGTCTGGAATGCGATTTCATCAATGGTCTTGACGATCTTTCCCGTTTCCTCGCTCGATTTCGTGACCTCCGCGATGGCCGATGTCATGCGGTTGACCTGCTCGCTGACCTTCTCCACAATCATCCGGGTTTCCGACATCAGGGCCTTGGTCTGCGCGCTGTTGTCGGCATTGTGCCGCGTCATGGAGGACATCTCCTCCAGGGAGGAGGATGTTTCCTCCAGAGAGGCCGCTTCCTCGGAAGCCCCTTCCGCCAGGGATTGGCTGGCGGAGGCCACCTGGGTCGAAGCGGCGGCGATTTGGTCGGCGGCAGAGTCGAGTCCTGCCGCGATCCGGTCGATCGGGTTGACCACGGACCGAACGATCCAATAGAGGGGCGCCAGAATCAATACCAGTCCGACGGCAAAAAGCCCAAGATTGATGCGCGACATCAGGTTGGATTTCGCAAAGATTTCATCCTCCGGGATCACGGCGGCTACCGACCAGCCCACCTTCCGGCAGGCGGCGAAACTGGCCAGCCTCTTTTTCCCCTGAAATTCGTATGCGACGACCCCCTGCCCGCCTTTGAGCATCTCCCGACCCCAATCGTATCCGGTGAGGTTCAACTTCATGATCTGCGATTCATCCTTATGGGCAAAGATCTGCCCGGACGGATCGAAAGCGTAGAGGTATCCGGTCTGTCCCACGTCAACGGAATTGATGAACTCTTCGTTGAACTTCATCAGGTCCGGTACGGCATAGATCACCCCGATGATCTTCTCGCCGTCCCGGACCGGAGCGGCAACAGCCAGTGCCGGTTTTCCCGTTGTCCGGGAGAGGTAGACATTGGAAACGTTCATCTCCCCTTTCAAGGCCTTATGGAAATAGTCGCGATCCGCCAACTGGACCTTTCCTACGGAATCCGGCACCGATGAGGCCCGGACCTCCCCCTGGACGTTGGCGATGTGGATATAGGAAAAATCAGGGATCTCCTGAATCTGTTCGGCCAGCTTGATATTGGCCGCCTTCCTCGTTTCCTCGGTATCGTTCTTCAGCACGGCTTCATATTCGCTCCTTGCTGCAGAGGCGCTGATCATGCCTTTGGCATTTTCGATCCACTCGTCGATCAGTTCCGCCTTTGATTTCGTTATCATTTTGAGGGCGTGGACGGCATCATCCTCAAAGGCGCTGCGGGACAGGTAAAAGTTGATCCCCGCGGAAATTCCCATGACAAGGACAATCAAGATGATCGTGGGCGTCAGTATTTTCATTTTAAGATCCAGCTTCATATGAACCTCCCATCTGTGAAGTGGGCTCAGATAATCAAATTTCTGTTTCAGGGATTTTACGGGGTCATGAAGAGATGATGAGAGAAGTCCCGGACAAAAAAGATCACCGGGGGCGCATGGCCATGGTCTCTATATAGGAGAGGAGGGGGCCCGTTCAAGGCTGAGGAGGGAACACCCGTGAACGCTCCCCCCCTCCTCTCCTGGGGGCCAATATTATTTAGAAATGGAGGGCCGTTTCCCTTTCTTTCCCAGGATGGCATGGACAGCCTGCAGCGGGACGTAGGCCTTGTCTGTTTCGGGGATGTAGACGACCACGCCCTCCAATTCGGATTCGACCCCGTCGATCCTCATGAGATTCTTGTTGACGGGCATTTCGGCTTGCTTCTCCTGGTATTCGACCCTCACGACGGGATTTTCGGCATCCGTTTTGTCGATCGTGACCATTCCGTCTTTGAAGGCCGACTGGGCCTCCACGAAGAGCCGTTGCGTCGTGCGGTCGAGGTCGATGCCCAGTGCCTCTGCCGTGACCCTGCCGATCTCGGGTCCGTCCAGCAGACCCTTGGGGCTCTTCGGCCCGTAGGCGAAAAGCGGAACGTCTCCGCCCGTGTGGCCATGGGTCGTCCAGCCTATGGCGGTATACCGGGGGGTGAGGACCTCGCCGAAGCCGTTGTGGGGATCGTCCTTGTCCTTCCGGGCGATGGAGAGGATGGCCGCGGCCTCGTCGTCGGTGATATCGAGACCCCAGTAGGCCTTCACGACGCCTTTCACTTTCTCAGGGGTTTTTTCGTTGCCCACCTTTCTGAGGAGCCCCGGTGCGGAGAGCCTCATCTTCCGGAGCGGGTCCAGGAGCTGATCGAGCTTCAACTGCGAATAGGTCTTGCTGGTTCCGTAATTGCCGATCGTCATCCCGCCGGTGTTGTGGTCCGAGAGGGCCAGGACCAGTGTGTTCCCGTTTTTCCTGGCGAAGTCCAGGGCTGCCCCGACGGCCCGGTCGAACTGCATCAGGTCGCTCATCAGCTGGGAGGGGTCGTTGCCGTGGTCGGCCCAGTCGATTTCACTGCCCTCCACCATCAGAAAGAAGCCCCTGGCTTTGGATTGTCCGGAAAGGATTTCAATCGCCTTGAGGGTCATCTCCTCTAGGCTCGGCTGCTTGGGGGCGAACTCCTTCCGGTCGATCTCCGGCTCCATGTGGTCCCCGGAGAACATGCCGAAGATCCGTCCGGTGACGAAGGCGTTCATCTCAGCGCCGTTCTCCGCGACGATGTATCCTTTGGTCCGGAGGACGGATTTCAGGTTTTCCCCGTCGGCCCGCTTTCCTCCCATGTTCTTCGGCAGCAGATACCGTCCGCCTCCGCCGAAGACGACGTCGACGCCCTGGTAAACGGCCTGTTCCATGATGGACTCTTCCTGACTCCTCGAGGGGACATGGGCCATGTATGCGGCCGGCGTGGCGTGCGAGACGCGCGAGGTGGCGACGATTCCCGTTGCCATCCCTTTGAGTCTCGCCCCTTCCAGGACGGTCGCCAGCGGCCGGTACCACTCTGCAGCCGGGGGCTCGGGCATGGTGGGGAGGGTTCCCCCCTTAGGGCCGACGCCGATCAATTTATCGCTGCTCCTGTAACCCGTGGCATAGGCGGTGGCCGTAGGGGCGGAATCGGCCACGACGGAGTCTGCGATATGGGTCTTTACCGCGCCGACCAGAATTTCGTCCAGGGTCAGGGGGGCGCCCTTGAACCAGCGGGCAAGGGTATACTGTTCGCTCCCGCAGCCGTCGGCGATCAGGACGATCACGTTTCGGGGTTTGGATTTTTCCTTCGGTTTGGCCGACGCAGAATCGATGCCACCGGCCAAGGCGATCAGCGCAACGATCGGGATGAGCCATTTTCCTGTTTTGAAATGTTGAACCATAGCGTCTCCTTTGTTTTTGAGAGAGCCTAAGTTCATGTTGTTGCAGCGTGATGTAGGGAGCGTGAATTCTTGATGAAGCGGGCCGGTCCGGGAAGCATTCTTCGTTTACGGAAGATTCATGGATCCGTCATCATCCTGTAACAATGATCCCCTATATTTTCGCCAAAACAAATGAGGAGGATAATCCATGAAAAGATTTTTCAAACAGTTGGCGCTGGTTGCGGCACTTTGGGTGTTCGGTGCCGGAGCAGCCATTGCGGACAATGTCGTGATCAAAGGTTCGACGACGGTCCTGCCCATTGCCCAGGCGACCCTGGAGGCCTTCATGAAGGCGAATCCGGGGGCGAAGATCTCCCTGTCCGGCGGGGGATCGGGCGAGGGGATCAAGGCCCTGATCGATGGCTCGACGGATATCGCCAATTCATCCCGGGAGATCAAGAAGACGGAATCGGAGTTGGCCAACTCCAAAGGGGTGAATCCCATGGAAACGGTGGTGGCGATTGATGCGATCGTCCCGATCGTCAATCCCAAGAACTCGGTAAAAAATCTCAGCCTCGACCAACTGAACCAGATCTACCAGGGGAAGATCACCAACTGGAAGGAAGTAGGCGGTGAGGACCTCGACATCGTGGTGATCTCCAGGGACAGCAGCTCCGGGACCTTCGAGGCCTGGGGCGAGTTGGTCCTGAAAGGGGCCAAGGTTACGCCTCGTGCGCAGCTGCAGGCCTCCAACGGGGCCATTGTCCAGGCCGTGTCGAAGAACAAATACGCCTTGGGCTACATCGGCTTGGGGTACCTGGACAAGACAGTGAAAGGCCTGTCGGTCAACGGGGTCAAGGCCAGCGAGAAGACGGCCCTTTCCAAGGAGTATCCGGTCTCCCGGTTCCTCTACATGTACACCAACGGAGAGCCCAAAGGCGAGACGGCCAAATATATCCAGTTCGTCCTGAGTGCGGCGGGCCAGGCATTGGTCAAGAAAGAAGGGTTCGTTCCCCTGCCGAAGAAGTAAAAGAGGCATCGGCAGTCGCCCCCGTGTCGGCTAGGACACGGTGCAGAGACAGGGCCTCGCTGAGGCCTGTCTCTGTTTAACGGGTCCATTTTCGGAGCGAAGCGATGAAAAAGCGAAAGGTCCTGTTCATCTGTACCCACAACAGCGCCCGCTCTCAAATGGCGGAAGGCTGGCTGAATGCCCTCTACGGAGACCGGTTCGAGGCAAAAAGCGCCGGGCTCGAACCCGGGGACTTAAACCCACTGGTCGTCACGGCGATGGACGAAGTCGGGATCGACATCTCTCAAAGCAGAACAAAGAAAGTCCAGGATTTTCTGAAAGCAGGAGAAGCCTTTTCGTGGATCATTACCGTCTGCGATGAAGCTTCCGGTGAGCATCGCCCTTTCTTTTCGGGGAACGCCAATTGCCTCCACTGGAGCTTCCCCGACCCGGAGCTCCTGGGCGTCACACTGGAAGACAGGATGAACGCCATGAGAAGGATCAGGGGCGACATCGGGACCGCGGTCAGAAAATGGGGGGCCTTCCTCGGTCTTTAACCATGAACTTCCCTGTTTCTCTACTGGACATTTCTTTCCGATGCCCTTGCGGCATCGTTTCATCCAATCTTCATAGATCGGTCATCATGGCTTCACAGTCCCCTGTTAGGATTCCATCGAACAGGAGGTAAAGTCATGCAGCACCAGCATATCGACCGGGAGAGCCGCAGGGTACAAACCGAACAGCTGCTCGGAGATGCGGCCATCCGTTTTCTCTATTCGGGGGTCCGGGAGTGGTCGCCCTGGCTCTTCAAAAAACTGATCAGTGCCCGCGCCTCTGGTCTTCTGGGAGACCTGAGCTACGGTGGGATGTTCTCCAAGAGAATCGCCGGCCGTTTGGGGCTTTGCAAGACCCTGGGCATCGACCTGCGGGAGTGTCTCGATTCCCCGGCGCGTCTGGACACCCTCCAGCGGATCTTTGAAAGGAAGATCCGTTACTGGGAATGCCGCCCCATGCCGAACGATCCCCACGTGATCGTCTCGCCCTCGGACGCCAAGATGCTCTGTGGCTCCTTCTGCGACACGTCCAGCCTCTTCATCAAAGGGAAGTTCTTCGACTACGACGAGTTGTTCGGATTCAACAAGGGCAACTGGCTCACGGCATTTCGGGAAGGTGATTTCGCCGTTTTTCGGCTGACGCCGGATAAATACCATTACAATCACGCCCCCGTGGCCGGCAAGGTTGTCGATTTTTATCAGGTCCCCGGCCTGTACCACGCCTGTAACCCCAACGCCGTGGTCTCGGTGGCGACACCCTACTCCAAGAACAAACGGGTGGTGACCGTCATTGACACGGATGTCCCTGGCGGGACCCTGGTCGGCCTGGTGGCTATGATCGAGGTCGTGGCCCTCATGATCGGCGACATTGTCCAGTGCTACAGCGAGAGGAAGTACAACGACCCCGCGCCGGTCGGCGTAGGGCTGTTTCTCAAGCGGGGGATGCCCAAGAGCCTTTTCAGGCCTGGAAGCAGTACCGTTGTCCTCGTCTTTCAGAAGGCCCGGATCCGTTTTGCCGAGGATATTGCAGCCAACATGGCCTATCCCGGGGTGCAGAGCGTCTTCAGCAGGGGTTTCGGTCAACCCCTCGTGGAGTCGGATGTCAAGGTCCGATCCCTGATCGCCAGCTCGAACCGGAGGGGCCTGACCAATTGAGCGAGTCATGGGAAAGGGGGTCAAGATGGTCCAACAAAAGTTGATGGCAAACATCAGGAGGCAGCTCCTGCTTCAGATGGAGCATCTGCAGATCGCGGCGGACCGGACCGCCGGCCGGATCAAAGGCGAAGCGGGGAACTTGGCTGATTTTATGGACCAGGCGGCCGTAGAGCACGACAGGGCTGTGGAGCTGGCAATCCGCGAGAGGGAACGCAAACAAATCCAGGAAATCCAGGAGACGGTCCTGCGCATCGATCATGGCCAGTTCGGCCTTTGCGTCCGATGCGGCGAGGCCATAAGCCCGAAACGGCTTCTGCTTGCGCCCATGAGCCGTCTCTGCACGTCCTGCAAGGCAAAGATGGAAATTCATCGAAATCACAGAGGGCACTGCATCCCTCCTTACACGGTATCGGAAGATTATGCTGCCTGAGATTTTCATCCTTAGCCTGGGTGTCGTCCTTGCGGTTCTCTTTGTGTGGGGATTCAGGGTTCTGCCGAAAGAGAGATGGCAGGTGATCGGTTGCGTCTTGGGAGAAAGGGGGTCCGACGGTGCCTGGAAGGGCCTGAACCTGACCTATTACGGTCTGTTCAACGCGACCGCCTATCTCCTGGCCGCCATGGTCTTCTTCATTCTGGCCGGTTCCATCTCCGTTCCGGCCGGCGCAATCCTGATCCTTTCGGCGGCTGTTCTGGTGATCTGCATGCCCGCCTCGGGGCTGATCGCGCTGTGGATCGAGGGCAAGGCCAACACCTTCACGGTGGGCGGCGCCTCCTTCATGGGACTTCTGGCCGCGCCTTGGACGTTTCAGTACATCCAGGATGTTTTGGGGAAACAGATGGGGTTCGACGCTTCCGTGATGGGTCTCCTGGCGGCCCTGTCGATCGCCTTTGCCTTCGGTGAGGGGACCGGCAGGCTCGCCTGCATCAGCTTTGGATGCTGCTACGGCAAACCCCTGTCGGCTTGCCCACCCCTTGTCAGAAGAATTTTCAGCGGATGGGCCTTTGTCTTTACCGGCCAGACCAAGAAGATCGCTTACGCCCATCACCTCGACGGCAGAAAGGTGGTTCCGATTCAGGCAGTGACGGCCGTCCTGCTTGTGGCCACCGGATTGGCCGGATGCTACGCCTTTCTCGGCGGATTCCATCGCGCCGCCTTCTGCGGAACCCTCGTGGTCACCCAGCTCTGGCGCGTCCTTTCCGAGTTCCTCCGGGCCGATTTCCGGGGGGGCGGCAGGATCTCGGCCTACCAGGTCATGTCCCTGCTTTCCATTCCCTATGCCTTTCTGATTATGATTCTCTTCCCGTTCACCGGGGATGCGAAGCCGGACCTGGCGATGGGCCTTCTCGCCCTCTGGGACCCTGCGGTCCTTCTCTGCTTTGAGGTCCTCTGGATCGTGGCATTCCTCTACACCGGCCGGAGCCGGGTTACCGGCTCTACGATCCGCCTGCATGTGGTCAAGGAGAGGATCTGACGGACTTTACGGAACGATCGCGTTGAGCTCGACGCGGCTCTGGGGGATCTCGTTTTTCTCAGGACGCTTGAAGAAGTCGTCCTTCTTCTGGAAGATCCGCCCGGGCGGCACCTGGCCCTTCTCGACCAGATAGGCCGTCACGGCGGCGGCGCGCTCCCGCGCCAGGTCCTGGAACTGCTCGTCGCCTATCGTGGTGTGGGCCAGGATCAGCTTCTCCATCTCCGGATCGGGCAGCGTCCGCACCAGGCCCAGGATGTTGCGCGGTTTTGGGAAGGTCTCCTTGGCGTAGACCGCCTTGAGGTAGGTCGACCGCTCCTCGGGGGTCAGCGTGACTGACTCGGCCCTGTCGCCCTCCTTGACCTGCCGTGCCCGCGCCAGGGCCAGGAATTTCTCCTTCTTCAGCTTGCGGGTGAGGAGCTCGTTTCGGTAGGCCTCGGCGTCCTTCTCCCGGTCCAGGTAGGCCGTTAGGGACATCTTCAGTTCCGGCCGCTCCTTCAGGGCCTTGGCCAGGGCCTCGAGTTTCTTCTCCTCCGGGGGATCGAGGCGATCGCTCCCCGGGGCAAAGGCGACGACGCTCAGGTCCTTGCCCTCCCCGAAGAGGGACGACAGGAGCGAGAAGGGGGCGGTGATCGCCTTGACCAGGAGATTCTTCAGGACCTGGAAGACGATCCGCCAGATGTTGAACTGGGGGTCGTCGATCCGGCCGGTAACCGGGACATCCAGATGGATCTCTCCCCGGCGGTCCTTCAGGAGGGCGATCCCGAGCTTGACCGGCAGGCTCGTGGCTTTCTCACTCTTCACCTCCTCCCCGAAGGTGAACTGGTCGACCCGGATCCGGTTCTCCGAGGCGAGCTCGCCGTTCTCGATGTGGTAGGACAGGTCCATGAAGAGCTTGCCCTGCTCCAGGATGTACCCCAGATAGGTTTCGGAGTAGGGGCTCATCGGCGAGAGGTCGATATCCGAGAAGGTGATCTTCAGGTCGACGAAGAGGTCCTTCCGGAGGGGGTTGATCCGGCCCGTGATCTGGAGCGGCGATTGGTTCTCCAGGTTTCCCCGGAGGTCCACGTCGGCCGTGAGCGAGGCTTCGGAGGTGAGGCCGCTGATCCGGCCTCCCAGATTATAGAAGGTCGTCTCGAAATCGTTGGGGAGGTGCTTGTCGGTGAAATCGACGGTCCCGTCCAGGATCGTGACGGTCCCGATCCGGATCACCGGCGGGGCCGCGGCAGGGGCCTCCCCGGTCTTCACGGGTGCGGGTGCGGCGGCGAGACTCGCGGGACTGCTTGCCGCCTGGCCTTCCCGGCCCGCCCCGGGTTTTTCCGCCGCCTCGGGCTTGGGCTTCTTGACCAGGTCCTGAAGGTTGAGGGTCCCGTCCTCCCGGATGATGATCCGCGAGTAGAAATGGTTGAGCGACACCTGGCCGATCTCCAGTTGAAGCGGCTTCAGGTCGCATCGGATGGCGTCCACCTGGAGCCTCTCCCATTTGAGGAGATCGTCCTGCTCTGAGCCGTCGACAGTGTGGAAGGCGCTCAGCCCCATGTTTCCGCGGATGCTGCCCGCGGGGCCGTCCTCCGCCAGGGCCAAGTCCAGCGTCAGGGCCGTGTCCAGGAGGCCGCCGAGGATCTGGAAGTTCAGGTTCTCCGGCAGGTAGGGATCAAAATCGCGGAGCGGCAGCCCGCCGACGGAAAGATCGCCCCGGTAGCGGAAGGGCAGAGGGGTGAGCTCGCCGGCGGCCCTGATGGGCGTCGCCTGGGCAAAGATCGAGGCGAACCGGAACCGGGCCGGGCGAGGCTCCGGGCCGCTCAGGCCGGCCAGGGACAGCGACGTCTCCTTCAGGGTGAAGCGGGGATTCTCCGGACGGGTCTTGTCGGTGACGGCGATGTTGAACCGATCCAGGTCGAACCGTTTGATCCGGTAGGCGAAGGGTTTGGCATCGGGCTTGGCCGGCGAGGGAGCGGTCTTTGGGGGCCTGGCTTCGGCGGCCTTTTCCGGCGTCCCGTTCTGCTCCTTCCGGACAAGGAGCGATTCGACGGAGAGGCGGCCGTCGGCCTCGCGGGAGAGGGAGACCTGCCCCTGGGAAAGAGCGATCCGGCCGATGTCCAGGCGGTTGGCTTTCTGGCTGAAGGCCGCGTCGTCGATCTGCAGAGACACAAGATCCACCCCCTCCCCGTCGCCGTAACGGGTGGCAAGGTTCTTGAGGCCCAGGCGACCCTTCCCGACGGAGAGGCCTTCCCCTTTGCTGAAGGCGACTTCTCCGGCGATATCGAGCAGGCCCTTGACCGGCGCCGTCAGATAGCCGGCCAGATAGGGCCATCCCTTCTGCAGCGGGAGTCCCGTGAGCTGAAAGGAGGCCTTTGCGGCCGGCCCGGAGAGGATGACCTCGCCGGTAGAGGCCAGGCGGACCTCCCGGTCCACCTGGAGGGCCAGGTCGTAGCGGGCCGTTTTGCCCGGGCGGCTGTCCAGGTCCTTGAGGGACACAGAGATGGGCTCGACCGAGGCCTTGAATCCGCCCGCCGGGAGATCATCCTGGAATTGGATGCGGCCGTTGCGGAGTGCCAGAGTGGCGACGGAAAAGACCGGGGACGCGCCGGGACCCTCGGCGGCCGGTCTGTGCGCCGCGGCCGCCTCAGGCTTTGCCGTCTTGGGCGGGAGAAGCCGCTCGAACATCCATTCGCCGCGCCGGTCGCGGCGGACGAAGAGTTCCGGATCGTCCAGGGCGATCGAGTCGATTTCGAAACGGCCCGCCAGCGGGGAGACGTCGGCGGCCTTGACCTCCAGCGAGGAGAATTTAAGCAGAGGCTGCCCCTTGGCCAGGTTCAGCACGATGCCCTCGACCCGGGCGGTGCCCTTGGCGGTCAGCTCCGGCTTTTCTTTCAGGGGCTGACGGTAATGGAGGTCCAGATCGAGGGAGAGGCGTCCCGAAGCCAGATCCACAGGCGGGGCCTGGGGGACATAGACCGCCAGCTCCGGGAGGCTGAGCTTCTGGAGCGTCACGCGGAGGGACCCCTCGGGGTCCTTCCGGAACAGCTTGACCTTGCCCGCGAGGGTCAGGGGTGCGCCGTTGACAAGAACGGACAGTTGCGGGGCCGCTTCCCGGTCCGACTCGTCGGGGAGGGTGCTCAGCCAGGGGAGGGCGACTTCCAGGTTCTTCAGGGTGTGCTGCCGGCCTCCCGCCACGGCCCGGTCGTCCAGTTCCAGCGAGCCCTTCGACAGGGTGAAGCCGTTCAGGACAAGGGGGAAGATGGCGGCGGATTCGGGTTTCTCCTCCTTCTTTTTTTGGCGCTCCAGGATCTCCGTGAAGTTGAAACGGTCGGGCCCGGTGCGGACGATCCGGACCGAGGGTGATTCGATCGTGACTTCGGAGAGGACCAGGGCGCGCCGGTAGATCGACGCGGGACTGACCGAGACGCGCAGGACGCCGATGGACAGGAAGGGGCCGCCGCCCTTCTCTTCCAGGGCGAACCCCTGGACCGAGGCCGTCAGGGTCAGGGGATTGAGGGAGATCTTCTCGATCCGGACGGGGCGTCCCGTGGTCTCCGAGAGGAGCTCTACGGCCTTGCCCTTAACAAGGCCCGGCAGGACGGCGGCGATGAAGATGGCCAGAAGGGCCAGGAAGCCGATGGCGATAAGGACGAACTTTTTGGGCTTCGACATGGGCGCCTCGATGTTTGCAACGGCCGGCGGACCGACAACGGACCCCCGAGCTAACGGTCAGCCCTATCCATCCCCTGGAGAGAAAGGCGATTCTTTAATAAAGTATAGAAGGACCGAATCCCCCTTGTCAAATCCCTTTTACAGGAGGGACGCAAAGGGCTTCAGGCTCAGGTTAGGATGCCACCTCTGCCCAGGAAGGCCTGTGGCAATTGTGGCATCTGTGGTAGAATAAAAACGTTCGCTTCCCGCGGTGCGGGCAGCCTGGCTTTACCGTTACGATCATCGTGAGGACCCTATGAACAAGAAGACCAAGATTGTCGCGACCCTTTCCGATAAACGCTGTGAGGTGCCGTTCCTGGCCGAGCTCCACCGGGCCGGGATGGACGTGGTGAGGATCAACACCGCCCACCAGTCCCCGGAGGGGGCCCTGAAGCTGATCCGCAACGTCCGGGAGGTCTCGGACCACATCGCCGTCATGATCGACACGAAGGGCCCGGAGGTCCGGACCACCCCCGTTGCCGGGGAGATTGTCCTGGCAAAGGGAGATCGCGTTGTCTTCCGGGGGGATCCGGAGCGGGAATCGACGCGGGATGAGGTCTGTGTGAGCCACCGGGGGTTCGTCGCGGAGGTCCCGCCGGAGAGCCTTATCCTCATCGACGACGGAACGGTTGAGCTCAGGGTCCTGGAGAGGCAGGGGGACACCCTGATCTGCGAGGCCTTGGACGGCGGAAGGATCGAGGGGAGAAAGAGCGTAAACGTCCCGGGGGTCTCTTTTGATCTGCCCGCCCTGAGCGAAAAGGACCGGGCCTACATCCGTCTCGCAGCCGAGCAGGGCTGTGATTTCATCGCCCATTCCTTTGTCCGCGGCAAGGAGGATGTTCTGGCCGTCCAGGCCATCCTCGACGAGTGCAAGAGCCCGATCAAGATCATCGCCAAGATCGAGAACCAGGAAGGGGTGGACCGCATCGACGAGATCCTCGATCACGCCTACGGGGTGATGGTCGCCCGCGGGGACCTGGCTATCGAGATCCCCTTTGAGCGGGTCCCGGGGGTCCAGAAGATGCTCATCGAGAAGTGCATCGCCCGCCGCAAGCCGGTCATCATCGCGACCCAGATGCTCCAGTCCATGATCGCCAATCCCCGGCCCACCCGGGCCGAGGTAAGCGACATCGCCGGCGCGATCTACAGCAACACCGACGCCATCATGCTGAGCGCCGAGACGGCCAGCGGCCGCTATCCCCTGGAGGCCGTGACGACCATGGCCCGGGTCGCCGCCGAGGTCGAGAAGTCCCGCAACGACATCGACGACGTCCCGACGGTGGTCCTGACCAACGAGCGTTCGGCCTTCCTTACCAAGACGGCCGTGGAGGCGGCCCTGAAGCTGGACGCCCGGGCCATCATCGCCGACACCTCTTCGGGGAATTCCATCCGCAACATGGCCGGTTTCCGGGGCCGCAAACCGATCTTCGCCCACTGCTACCAATGGCAGGTGGTCCGGCATCTGGCCCTCTCCTTCGGCGTTTTTGCCGAGTACATCGAAAAGACGGCCGACAGCCAGGACTTTATCCGCAGGGCCCTGAGGGGCCACCTGAAAGCGGGCCGTCTCCTGGAGGAGGACTTGGTCGTCGTCATTGCCGGAAACTTCGGCGATGGGCCGTCCTTCGTCGAAATCGGTCCGGTCCGGCTCTTCCTGAAGGAGAAATAGCCCGGATCAGGGCGGCGGGATCGGGGACCCTCTCCAGGGTGCGCGTGCCGATCCAGAACGACGGGGATGCAGATCTCTGGAATAGGGCCTTCCACGGCCTGCCTGATCGGCCTCGGATACGAGTTTTGAGGGTTGACAGTCCATCTCCCGTCCCCCTATACTTTTACAGTCATACAGTCATTAGGATCTTTACCCTGCGGGTAGAAACCTGCAAAACCGAGGAGGAACGACCATGGAACCGAAGATCGTCAAGAAGGGCCCCTACATGATGGAGATGCAGCCCGGGACCTATCACTGGTGCAGTTGCGGCCATTCGGCCAAAGATCCGTTCTGCGACGGCGCCCACGAGAAACTCGGCACCGACATGAAACCCGTCGAGGTGTCGATCAGCTATCCCAAGACCGTCGCCTGGTGCGGCTGCAAGCACTCCGGCAAGCCCCCGTACTGCGACGGCGCCCACAACAAGCTCAAGCCTTAAACGTGGGGAAGGCGTGGGACCCGGCGCCTGCGTCCAGCGGAAATCCGGGCAAAAGGATCCACGGATCGGCCTTTGGGGAGGGCATGGCGAATGGCTCATTTGGTCTGTCCCTGGTGGCTCTGCCACAGTTTCGACAATCCCCTGCGCCGTCTCTTTCATGATCCGGAGGGCCTCCTGGCCCCCCATGTGAAGGCCGGCATGCAGGTCCTGGATATCGGCTGCGGGATGGGATACTTCACCCTGGCGATGGCAAGGCTGGCGGGTTCCGATGGGAGGGTCGTTGCCGTCGATCTCCAGGAGAGGATGCTGGCGGCTCTGGGGAAGCGGGCCCGCAAGGCGGGGGTGGACGGCAGGATCGTCCTTCACCGCTGCCGGCCGGACACCCTGGGACTGAACCCGGAGGCCGAGACCGATTTCGCCCTCGCCTTCTGGATGGCCCACGAGGTGCCGGACCAGCCCCGCCTCTTCCGGGAGATCCGCGGCCTCCTGAAGCCGGGGGGACGTTTCCTCCTGGTCGAACCGAAGCTCCACGTGACACTCGGGACCTTTGAGGGGATGGCCGCGGCGTGCCTTGAGGCTGGCTTTCGGATCCTTGAGCGGCCGGCCGTCAGCCTGAGCCGGGCCGTGCTTCTGGAAAAGGGGTGAGAAGGTCCGCGGGAAAGCCCCCCATAGCATGGGCACCGGGGGAAAATCGCAGCAGTGCGGGTGGTAGGAAGAAGGTGCGAACCGTCGGTGGCCCTTGGAGAACGAGGGATGAAGGTCGGGTCGTTCGAGTTCAACCTGAGGGAACTGGCCGGTTCGATGGGAGACTTCGGGACCCTCTTCCCCCTGGCGATCGGCTATATCGCCGTCTGCGGCCTGGACCCGGCGGGATTCCTGGTCATGATGGGCCTGGCGAACGTCGTGACGGGGCTCGTCTACAAGCTCCCCATGCCCATCGAGCCGATGAAGGTCCTGGCCGTCGTCGCCATCGCCCAGCACTGGACGCCGTCCCTGATCTACGCCTCCGGTTTCGCCATGGGGCTCGTCTGGGTGCTCCTGGCTTCGACCGGGGCCATCGTGAAGCTCTCGAAGATCACCCCTCGGAGCATCGTCCGGGGGATCCAGGCGACCCTGGGGATCATGCTAGCCGTCGAGGCCCTGAAGATGATCAGCGGGGGCTGGATCCTGGGGATCGTCGCGGTCGCGATCGTTCTGATCCTCAGGGACAGCCGGTATGCCCCTGCTGCCGTGGTCCTGATGCTCCTGGGGATTGCCATCGTCGCCTACCAGGGGCGTCTTCCCGCGGTGGAACTGGTCCGCTTCACTCCCCCGCCCCTCACCGGGTTCAACCCGAAGGAGGTCTGGGATTCCCTGGTCCTGGCCGGTTTTGCCCAGATTCCGCTGACGATCACCAACGCCACGATCGCCACGGCCGCCCTGATTATGACCTATTTCCCCGACCGGCCGGTGGGCGTGGGGAAGCTTTCCTGGAACCAGGGGGTCATGAACCTCATCACCCCCTTCTTCGGGGGAATGCCCATGTGTCATGGCTCCGGGGGGCTGGCCGGGCAGTACTACTTCGGGGCCAGGACCGGTGGGACCAATCTCATCGAGGGTGCGATCGAGATCGGCCTGGGGCTCTTCTTCGCCGCGGCCATCGCCAGCCTCTTTGCCGCTTTCCCCCCGGCGATCATCGGGGCGATGATGTTCCTCGTGGGCGTCGAACTGACAAGGTTCGTCCGGGACGTCCGGCCGGGGTGGGATCTGGTCCCCCTGGCCATCACCGTGGCGGTGTCCCTCCTGACCAACATGGCCGTGGGTTTCGTCGCCGGCCTGGCCGTCCACTACGGGATGCTGCGATGGGGCGGACGGCCGGGAGAAGGACTGTCGGGGCGCACCTGAGATCGGCAGAGGCCATTGGAGAAGTGGAGAAGGGGAGGCATGACGGAGATCCACACGTACTTCGAGGATACGGACGCCGGCGGCGTGGTCTACTACGCCAAGTACCTGCGCTACCTGGAGCAGGGCCGGACGGACTTTTTGAGAGACCGCGGTCTCTCCCCCCGGGAACTCCAGGACCGGGGCCGCCTCATCCCGGTGATCCATCTGGAGATCGACTACCTCTCCCCGGCCGTCTTGTATGATCACCTCCGTGTGGAGACTGTTGTCCTGGAGGTAACCGGCGGGACCTTCACCTTGGGGCAGAAGGTGGTCCGGGTCTCGGACGGGACGCTCCTGGCCGATGCCCGGGTGACGCTGGCCTGCCTGGGACCGGACCGGAAGGCCCGGCGCCTGCCGAAAGAACTGCTGGTGGCTTTGAAGGCTTCCTAGAGCATACGGGCATACGGCGGATAACCTGAGGAAGGAAGGCAAGCGAGGGCGCCGATCCTATTTCCCCGGCTCTCCCTCAGGCGGGCGGTCCTGCCGGCTGCTGTCCCAGGCGTGGTCGTGTAGGGAGGGGTTCGCTGCCCGGTCGTTGGCCAGGAGCTCCTCCTGGAGCCGGATCTGTTCCGTGGCATTGAAGATGTAGCGGCTCTGGTCGTGGCGGTGCTGCGCCAGCTTCTGCAGGGCCGCCTCGTCGTACCGGATGAAATTCTGACCCGCCCGGTAGGCACTGTGCCGGCGGTGGCCCAACTTGACGAGGCAGTCGATCCCGAGACGCACCGACGTGTCCAGGGTCTCCCGGTAGATGTCCGTGACCCCCTTGTCCATCAGGTCGTAGGCATCGAAGCGGTTTTCGGCCCGGGCCATGATCGTGAGGTTTGGGAATAGTTTCCGGGCCTTTTCGATCAGGTCGTGGTTGATCCCCGGGGTCCCGATGGCGGCGATGAGAATCCTGGCCTTGTCGGCCCCGGCGGCCTTGAGGATGTCGATCCGCGTGGCATCGCCGTAGAAGGCCTTGAAGCCCATCCTTCTGAGGAGGTCGACACGGTCCGAGTCGTTGTCGAGGATCGTGGCCTCGATCCCGTTGGCCCTGAGGAACCGGCCGACGGTGCTGCCGAAGGGGCCGAATCCCGCGAGGATAACCGGGTGGTGCAGGTCGATGGCGTCGGCCTCCTTCTCCTCCTTTTCCGGGACGCCGAAGCGCGGGGTGATGAGCCGTTCGTTGATCAGCAGCAGGATCGGCGTCACCGTCATGCTCAGGGCCGTCACCCCCATCATCGCGTCCGCCACCCTGGCGGACAGGAGATGGAGCTGGTTCATGAAGGAGAAGAGGACGAAGGCGAATTCCCCCACCTGGGCGAGCCCCAGGGTAAAAAGGAGATTCTGGTCGAAGGTGAGACCGGTCGCCTTCCCCGTGAGGAAGAGGACGAAGGCCTTGATCACCACGACGGCCAGGACGATGGCGATGATCGTCAGCGGCCGGTCCATGAGCAGGCCGAAATTGATCGACGCCCCGACGGAGATGAAGAAGAGGCCCAGGAGGATTCCCTTGAAGGGTTCGATGTCGCTCTCCAACTCGTGGCGGTACTCGCTGTTGGCCAGGACGATGCCGGCCAGGAAGGTCCCCAGGGCGGGGCTGAGCCCCACCTGCTCCATGATGTAGGCCGCTCCCATCACGATGAAGAGGGCCGAGATCGTGAAGAGTTCCCGGAGCTGGATGCGGCCGATGAAGCGCAGGAAGGGGGCGACGACGAAACGGCCGGCCAGGACCACCAGGTTCACGGCAACGAGGAGGGCGATCGTCTGGGCCCACCCCGGCAATCCCCCGATCAGCGTGGCGGACCCGTTCGAGACGTCCCTGACCGCTTGGTAGGCCAGGAGCGGCAGGAGGGCGAGGATCGGGATGACCGACATGTCCTGGAAGAGAAGAACCGCGAAGGAGCCCTTCCCCGCCTGGGTTCGGTCCAGTCCCTTTTCCCTCAGGGTCTGCAGGACGATCGCCGTGGAGGACAGGGCCAGGGCCAGCCCCACGGCCAAGGCCGCCTGCCAGGTGAATCCCACGACCTTGAAGAGGGCCGTCAAGAGCAGGGCCGTCAGGCCGACCTGGAGGGCGCCGGACCCCAGGATCAGGCGGCGCATCCCCCAGAAGTGGGCGGGCTCCAGCTCCAGTCCCGTGAGGAAAAGCATCATCACCACGCCGAACTCGGCGATGTGCATGACGCCTGTTCCCTCCCCGCCGACCAGTCCCAGGAAATAGGGGCCGATCGCGATCCCGCCCAGGAGGTAACCCAGGACCGATCCCATGCCGAGCCGCTTGGCGAGGGGGACGAAGAGGATCGCCGCCGCCAGGTAGATGAGGCCCTCCTGCAGGAAGGAGTGGTTCATGGCTTCGATCCTCCCGGATTGTGGTTCAGCCAGTCATTGAGGAAATCGAAGCGCCTTATCGCCTCAACGTCGAAGTTCCCCTGCGCCAGACGGGTCAGGAGCGTGCGGTAGAGGGCGGCATGGCGCGTCAACTGGGCCTCGGTCAGGAGGTAGGTCCCCTGGACGGCGAAGGGCGGCAGATAGACCATCTGGCACAACGCGGCCGTCTGTTCGAAGGGAACCAGGAGCTCCCGGATCGTGAAGCGGTTGTAACCACCGGCTGCATACCCCTCCCGGGTGCCGCCGGTGGTCAGGGCGTTGAAGAAGATCTTGCCCTTCAGGGCCTCCCCCCCGCGGCCGTGGGCCCAGCCGTTCTCCAGGACGATGTCCATCCACTGCTTGAGCAGGGCCGGTGCGCCGTACATGTAGAAGGGGTAATGCCAGACGATGATCGGGTGCGCCGCCAGGGCCTCCTGCTCCAGGGCCGCGTCGATGTTGAAGTCGGGGTAGCGCTCGTAAAGGTCGCGGACGGTCACCCCGGGCACTTCCTCGATTCGGTCGAGAAGCGCCCGGTTCACCCGGGACTTCTCGAAGCGCGGGTGGGCGAAGAGAATCAGGATTTTAGCGGAATCGTCCATGGCAGTTTCGGGGCCATTATGGCACAGGCGGGGCGGCGGTTCAAGAAAGAAGCGCGGCCCCGCCGGCAGCCTACTTCTTCCCGAAGACCGCTGCGAAGGGGTTGTTGAAAGGGACCTTCTCGTCGCGCCGGCCCTGCCGGGCAAAATCCCGTCCTTGCTTTTCCCGGAAGGGCTTCCCCTGGCCCGGTTTTTCGCCGGCCTTTTCCCTCTGCTGGGGAGACGTTTTTGCGCCGCCCTGCCCGCGTCGCTCCCCGTCGGGCCCCTTTGCCGCCTTTGCATTGGAATCCGCGGCGCCCGCCGCGTCGGGCTTCTTTTTCATGGTCAGCGAGATCCTTTTGCGCTCCAGATCGACGGCCAGGACCGTCACCTCGACGACCTGGCGGACCTTGAGGACCTCAGCGGGGTCCTTCACGTACCGGTCGGCGAGCTGGCTCAGGTGGACCAGGCCGTCCTGGTGGACGCCGATGTCCACGAAGGCCCCGAAGGCGGTGAGGTTCGTCACGATCCCCGGGAGCTTCATCCCGGCCTGGAGATCCTCGATCTTTTCGATCCCCTCGGCGAAGCGGAAGGCCTCGAAGCTTGCGCGGGGATCGCGGCCGGGTTTGGCGAGTTCCGCCATGATGTCGTTCAGGGTCGGGAGTCCCACCTGGTCCGTCACGTAGCGGGCCAGGTCGATCCTTTTGCGGAGCCCGGCGTCGCTCAGGAGGTCCCCGACGGAGCAGCCCAGGTCCGCCGCCATCCGGTCCACGATCCCGTAGCTCTCGGGGTGGACGGCCGAGGCGTCCAGGGGGTTCGCCCCGCCGCGGATCCTGAGGAACCCCGCAGCCTGGACAAAGGCCTTGGCCCCCAGGCGGGGGACCTCCTTGAGGGCCTCGCGCGAGGGGAAGGGGCCGTTGGCGTCCCGCCAGGCCACGATCTTCTCGGCCAGGGCCGGCCCCAGGCCGGAGACGTAGGTGAGAAGGGCGGCGCTGGCCGTGTTGAGTTCGACGCCCACGGCGTTCACGCAGCTCATGACGGTGTCGTCGAGGCTCTGCCTGAGCTCCGCCTGGTCCACGTCGTGCTGGTACTGCCCCACGCCGATCGCCTTGGGGTCGATCTTGACCAGCTCCGCCAAGGGGTCCAGCAGCCGCCGGCCGATGGAGACCGCGCCGCGGACGGTGACGTCGTGGTCGGGGAACTCGTCCCGGGCGATCTTAGAGGCGCTGTAGACCGAGGCCCCGCTCTCGTTGACCATGACGATCTGGACCGCCTCGGGGAGGCCCAGGGAACGCAGGAAGGCCTCGGTCTCCCGGCCGGCGGTCCCGTTCCCCACAGCGATCGCCTCCAGGTCGAACTGGGCGCAGAGGGCGCGGACCCTTTCGGCGGCGGCCTCACGGCCCTTCTCCGAGAGGTGGGGGTAGATCGTCTCGTTGTGGAGGAGCTTCCCCTGGGCGTCGAGGCACACGGCCTTGCAGCCGGTCCTGAAGCCCGGGTCGAGAGCCAGGACCCTCTTTTGGCCCAGGGGCGGGGCGAGCAGGAGCTGGCGGAGGTTCTCTGCGAAGACCCGGATCGCCTCGGCATCGGCCCGCTTCTTCGTGGTCAGGCGGATCTCCGTCTCCATGGCGTTGGCCAGGAGGCGCCGGTAGGCATCCTCGACGGCGAGGCGGACCTCGGCGGAAACCAGCCCTTCCCCGTTGACGAAGAGCCCGACGAGGAGGTCGATCGCCTCGGCCTCCGGCGGCACGACCCGGAGGGCCAGGAACTCCTCCTTCTCGCCCCGCCGCATGGCGAGGACCCGGTGGGAGGGGGCCTTGGCCGCCGGTTCCTGCCAGTCGAAGTAGTCCCGGTAGCGGCTTCCATCGGTCTCCTTGCCCGCGATGACCTTGGACTGGAAAGAGGCCTTGGTCTCGAAGTGCTCGCGCATCCGGGCACGGGCCTTCTCGTCCTCGTTCACCCATTCGGCGATGATGTCCCGTGCCCCGGCCAGGGCTTCCTCTGGGGAGGCCACTCCCTTTTCCGGATCGACGAAGGCCACGGCCGCCTCGATGGGGTCGAAGGCCTCCGCCTGGTCGAAGATCCGCTGGGCGAGGGGTTCGAGCCCCTTCTCCCGGGCCACGGTTGCCCGGGTCCGGCGCTTGGGGCGGAAGGGGAGATAGAGGTCCTCCAGGACCGAGAGGGTCCCGGCGGCGTCGATCTTCGCCCTGAGCTCGTCGGTGAGAAGGTCGCGCTCGATGAGGGATTTCAGGATGGCCTCGCGCCGCTTGTCCAACTCCGCGAGCTGGGCGAGGCGGTCGCGGATTTCGGTCACGGCAACCT
Source organism: Deltaproteobacteria bacterium (assembly GCA_021372415.1). GTDB lineage: Bacteria > Desulfobacterota > Syntrophia > Syntrophales > UBA5619 > JAKAFS01. Next base: position 1,206 of record JAJFUM010000089.1, on the reverse strand, counting down.
CGTCGAGGGACCCCGTGGCCTCCTTGCGGTAGCGGGAGATGAAGGGGACCGTGGCCCCTTCTCCCAGGAGCTCGGCCGTCGCCTTGACCTGCGCCGGGGCGATCCCCAGTTCCGCGGCGATCGTTGAATGGTAATCTTTTGCGGCAGGGGCCGCGGTCGCTTCCGTCTGGCTGGTTTCCGTCATGCTCTTCCTTCCCGATGAAATGATGCCCCGTTACTGCCCCGCCTGCGGTTCAGCTCTCCATCCGGGGGACTCAGGGCGATGCTTGCATACCACAGGGGGGCTTCTTTGGGAAGGAAATGTCTTGGGTCGTTCGCGGACGAACGGCGCCGTCACCTGTCCCTGCGGCAGGCGGCGGCCGTACCCTCTTGGCGGTACGTTATGGATTGCGGACCGGCCAGGCGTAGCCCAAGCCCCACGTCTTCATCTCGCTCTCGTAACCGAACTCCATATTTGCGACCCAGGCATATTCGGAGGTTCTCCCCCCAGTGGACGACCAGTAGTCGCCCATCTGGACGTTGATGAACTCGCCGTGGTTGCTATACCTCTTAGAGAGTTCAAGAATGGTGGGAAGACGCCACTGACCGGCATAGGAGCCGTCTGTCAGGCCGCATTGGCCGGATTTCAGGCTTGCAGCTTGGGACTTGGCTTGGTCCCATGACCCGCGGCTAAGGCAACCGGCGTCTTTCAGCCAGACCAACCCGTCGACGGTAACCGTGCCAGTGCCGTTGTCGGCGGCCCATGCCCCATGGGCCGCCATCATCATGAGGAAAACCACCGACATTCCGATTATGGCGATGCTCTTTTTCATTTCCTTGGCCCCCCATTCAGGAATTCCGGAAATCTCCGCTTCATGTCGAAGCCCTTTCCCGTGGCATGCAGGGATTTGAACGCCCCGCGATGGATCTAAATCGCAATATGGGTGCCATTCTGGCGAATTCAGTCTTTACAGGATGTTATCAGGATGGACCCTGTCTGTGTTCCATCCAGGGTGCCAACGGCGTGGGCAGGGATGAAGTTCCTATTCATCAGTAGCACGTAGCGGATATGGTCGCGGTCAGGGCGCTTCCGTTTTTATCTTCTCCCCGGTGGATTTCAACGGCTCGGCGAAGAAATATACCTGTGTCACCCTGCCCTGTCAACAGGGCCAGCGCCTGGTTGAGGTCCGACACCTCGCGGCTCAGCCCGAACAGGGAACTGTTGAC
>JAJFUM010000077.1 GCA_021372415.1 Deltaproteobacteria bacterium | reverse complement strand
AGCGGCCCGGTTTGCCCTGAGCCGGATGGATTCCGGGGGGGCGGGTTTTGCCGGTGCCGCGGAGCGGGAGGCTGCAGGGACAAAAGGATGATGAGCGTCCGGACTCCATCCGACGCAAAGCGAGCCGCTACCGCCCTCCGGGAGGGGCTTACCTTTCGTTCAGAAAACGGTTCAACCCGTCGATGAACGCATCCGGATCGGCCACCTTCTTGATCTCCAGCAGCCTGCCGACGGATTGGGGAAAAGCACCCGAGCAGGTGACGGGGGAAACGCCGTTCTGGATGAAATAGCCCACCACGCCGGGAATCTTCACGATGTCTTCGACCTGGGTGTCTGGAGTGATCATGTCCGCCATCCTTTCTATCCGGATTCATGCCTCCGGCTTCACGACGTCCGCCTCCGCCTCCTGGCCGGGGCGCAGGGCATGCCCTGCGCTCCGGCCAGGTGAGGTCTTTTCGGTCAACGGTTAATAAAATCCCCACTTCTTGTCGGAAAGGCTGATGAAGATGTTCTTCATCTGGCTGTAATGTTCGAGGATCACCTTGTGTGTCTCACGGCCTATCCCGGACTTCTTGTAGCCGCCGAAGGGCGTATGGGCGGGCAGGTTGTTGTACTGGTTCACCCACATCCGGCCGGTCTCGATCTCCCGGGATACCCTGAAGGCCCGGTTGATGTCCTTCGTCCAGACGGCGCCGCCGAGGCCGTACTCGCTGTCGTTGGCCATGGCGATGACCTCGTCCTCGGTCTTGAACTTGATCACGGCCGCCACAGTCCCGAAGATCTCCTCCTGGGCCACGCGCATCTTGTTGTTGACGTCGACCAGCAACGTGGGCTGCATGAAGGCGCCCTTCTCCAGGCCGCCGCCCGTGGCGCGCGCGCCGCCGACGGCCACCTTGGCCCCCTCCTTCTTGCCGACCTCGACGTAGGCCAGGATCTTCTCCAACTGGGCTTCGTTGATCTGGGAGCCCATCTGGGTGTCCTTCTCCCAGGGCATGCCCACCTTGACGTTCTTGAAGGCGGCCACGGCCTCGGCCAGGAACTTGTCGTAGATCGCCTCGTGCACGAAGACGCGGGACCCGGCGCAGCAGACCTGCCCCTGGTTGAAGAGGATGCCGATCTGCAGGCCCTCCATGGCCTTCTCCCAGGGGGCGTCGGGGAAGTAGATGTTGGCGGACTTGCCGCCGAGCTCCAGGGTGGAGGGGATCAGCTTCTTGGCGGCGGCCAGGGCGATTTCGTAGCCGACCTCGGTGGAACCGGTAAAGGCCAGCTTGCGGAAGCCCTCGTGGTTCAGCACGTGCTGCCCGGCTCCGGAGCCGATGCCGGTGACCACGTTGATGACGCCCGGGGGCAGGAGCGGGTTCAGGAGCTTGGCCATCTCCAGGAGGCTCAGCGACGTGGTGCTGGACGGCTTGATCACGGTGCAGCAGCCCGCGGCCAGGACCGGGGCGATCTTCCAGGCGGCCATCGCGATCGGGAAGTTCCAGGGGATGATCTGGCCGACCACGCCGATCGGCTCGCGCAGGATGATGCTCAGGGTGTTGTCGTCGATCATGACCGCTTCGCCCTCCTCGGCCCTGATGACGCCTGCGAAATAGCGGAAGTGGTCGATGGTGAGGGGAAGGTCCACCGCCGTGGTCTCCCGGATCGGCTTGCCGTTGTCCAGGGACTCGACCATGGCGAGCTTCTCGAGGTTGGCTTCCAGCACGTCGGCGATCTTCAAGAGCAACGCCGAGCGTTCCTGGGGGCTGATCCGCTTCCAGGAATCGAAGGCCCCCCAGGCGGCCTTGACGGCGGCGTCGACATCTTCCTTGGTGGCGTCGGGGAAGCTGGCGAGAAACTCGCCGTTGGCCGGGCAGTGCGATTCGCATTTCTTGCCGTCGCTGGCGTCCACCCACTTGCCGCCGATCAGCATCTTGTAGCTTTGATCCATCGGTTTAGGCATGTTCATATTCCCTGTTCCTCCATGAGATGATAGGGTTGATGTAAGGTGACGACGAACGTTGACCCGGCGTTCAGGCCAGGCGGCCCTCCCGCCCCCTTTCCGCACCGATAGGATTCCGGCATTGCGGCGCTCTGGGCCTTCCCACCCCCTTTCAAGAAATCTGACGCCCCCGGCCGCTGACCGGCGACGGCCGGGACAACCGCGAAAACGCCTCCCGCCCCGGAAACGGCGGGAGCCCGGACGGAACGAAAAAAGGCCATATTATGTCAGAAGTAGCATAGTCCTGCGCCGGCAAT
>JAJFUM010000041.1 GCA_021372415.1 Deltaproteobacteria bacterium | reverse complement strand
ATCAACCGGACAGGCCAGTAGCTCTAATGGATAGAGCGCCGGACTCCAAATCCGGATGCTGGGGGTTCAAGTCCCTCCTGGCCTGCCAATTTTCAAGTCGGACGACGGGGCGTAATCAGGGGATACCGGATGGACAGGATTAAGGCGATTATCGAGAAGATCAAGCAGTTTCTGGCGGGCTCGAAGGTCGAACTGAAAAAGGTCACATGGCCGACGCCCAAGCAGACCCTGGCCTCCACATCGGTCGTCATCATCGTGGTGATCATCGTGTCTGTCTTCCTGGGGATCGTCGATTTTGGTCTGACAAAGATCGTTAAGCTTGTGCTGGGATAATCCAATGGCCTTCAGGTGGTACGTCGTACATACATATTCGGGTTTTGAGAACCGGGTGAAGCTTTCCCTGCAGGAGAGGATCGAGAACGCCGGGAAGCAGGCCTTTTTCTCGGACATCCTGATTCCCGAAGAGGATATCGTCGAGCTGGTTTCGGGCGAGAAAAAGACGTCCAAGCGCAAATTCTTTCCGGGCTATATCCTGGTGAGGATGGAGCTGAACGACGATACCTGGCACATCGTCAAGGACACGCCCAAGGTGACGGGGTTTATCGGCAGCAAGGACAAACCCTCCCCGATTCCCGACAAGGATGTAGAGAATCTCCGGACCCGCATCGACGAGGGGACGCTGAAACCCAAACCGAAGTTCAAGTTCGATGTGGGGGATCACGTCCGGATCATCGACGGTCCTTTTACCAATTTCGACGGGTTGATCGACGAGGTAAAGCCCGAGAAGGGGAAACTGCGGGTGATCGTCAGCATCTTCGGCCGGTCGACGCCGGTGGAGTTGGATTTTATTCAGGTGGTTCAGAATTGATTGAAGGGCGAACGGCATAAGGTTGAGCAGACTTTCCTTCCCGCTGCCGCAAACCTAAAATATCAGACGGGGTGATCAGAATGGCTAAGAAGGTTATCGCAAATATAAAACTCCAGATCAAGGCGGGCAAGGCGACCCCCTCGCCTCCGATCGGGCCGGCCCTCGGTCAGCACGGCGTGAACATCATGGAGTTCTGCAAGGCATACAATGCCATGACGCAGAACCAGGAAGGGATGGTCATCCCGGTCGTCATCACCGTCTACGCGGACAGGTCCTTTACCTTCATCACCAAGACTCCGCCCGCGTCCGTGCTCCTGAAGCAGGCGGCTAAGATCGCCAAGGGATCCGGCGATCCCAAACGGGACAAGGTGGGCTCGGTGACGGCCAAGCAGGTCCGCGAGATCGCGGAGCTCAAGTACAACGATCTGAACGCCGTGGACATCGAGGGGGCCATGCGGATCGTCGAGGGAACGGCCAGATCCATGGGAATAGAGATCGCGGGATGACGATCCAGGGCGCTTCCGGCAGAACACCGGGTGATGGGCTGGCGGGTGCCTAAGGTGATCCTAGCGGTGAAGCCCCGTCCCCGGCGGTCGGCTTCGATTCGAGGTTTAGTGATGGCAAAGAGAGGAAAACGATATCTAGAGGCAAGGGCGAAGATCGATCCGGTCAAACGCTATTCCGTCAACGAGGCGATGGATCTGGTCGTTGGGTCGGCGAAGGCCAAGTTCGACGAGACCGTCAATGCGGCCATCCGGCTCGGCGTCAATCCGGCGCATGCCGACCAGATGGTCCGAGGCTCCGTGGTTCTGCCCAACGGACTGGGCAAATCGGTCCGTGTGCTGGTTTTTGCCAAGGGAGAGAAGGAGAAGGAGGCCCTGGAAGCCGGCGCCGATGTGGTCGGGGCGGACGATGTGGTCGAGAAGATCAAAGGGGGTTGGCTCGAATTCGATCGGGTGATCGCCACGCCGGACCTGATGGGGAGCGTCGGTAAACTGGGGAAGATCCTCGGTCCCCGGGGCATGATGCCGAACCCGAAGGTTGGGACGGTGACTTTCGACGTGGGAAAGACCGTCCAGGAGTTGAAAGCCGGCAAGGTCGAGTTCCGGGTGGAAAAGGCGGGCATCGTCCATTGCCCTATCGGCAAAGCGTCCTTTGGCGCGGAAAAGCTGGGGGCCAATTTCCTCGCCTTGCTGGAGATGATCATGAAGCTCAAACCCGCGTCGAGCAAGGGGATCTATGTCCGGAGCATCGCGCTTTCCACGGTCATGGGACCCGGGGTGAAGGTGGACCCCCTCGCGGTCAGGGCGGTTTAAGGTAGAACACGGCCCTCCAGGGCTGTGCAAGATAAAACAGGTCTGAGACAGCAGGTACAGGATGTTTAAACGCCATCGGTCGGCCTGCCGAGACTGGGAAATGGCCGTTTCGGTCACGGGAATGATCCTGTATGGTGCTCTGTTCTCTGCCTGTCGGACCCTCGGTTGAGGGACCCGGAAAACGTGTCATAAGGAAAGGAAAGGGGGTTAAGGCTTGGATCGGAGAACAAAGGAGCAAGTTGCTGCCGAGCTTCACGAAAAACTGAAGGATTTCAAATTGGCCGTCCTGACCGGGTACAGCGGAATGGACGTGGCGAAGATGACGGCCCTGAGGGTGGTCCTGCGTAAATCGAATGCGGAGCTCAGGGTCGTGAAGAACTCGCTTTTGACCATCGCCTCCAAGGAGACCGATTTCAGCGCGCTGGAGGGCCAGTTCAAAGGCCCGCTGGCCGTGGCGATCACCTACGGCGATGTGGTTGAAACGACCAAGGCACTCGTCGATTTCGCCAAGAAGAATGCCAATCTTGAAATCAAGGCAGCCATGATGAGTGGCAAGGTCCTCAGCAAGGATCAGCTTACGACCCTCGCGGAGTTGCCGCCTCGCGAGGTCCTGATCGGGAAACTGCTCTCCCTGATGGTGGGGGTGCAGACCTCTCTGGTCAACGTCTTGAGCGCGGTTCCGAGGAATTTTGTCCAGGTCCTGGACGCCTATCGGGCGAAAAAGGCATCGTCAAACTAATTACTATCACATACAGGAAGGAATGGAAAAATGGCAGACATCACCAAAGAAGACGTGGTAAAATTCATTGAGGGGATGACCGTTCTGGAGCTTTCGGAACTGGTGAAGGAACTGGAAGAGAAGTTCGGTGTGACCGCGGCGGCGCCGGTGGCGATGGTTGCGGCCGGTGCAGCAGGCGGGGCCGCCCCCGCGGCTCAGGCCGAGGAGAAGACCGAGTTCGATGCAATTCTTACAGGATTCGGTGATCAGAAGATTCAGGTGATCAAGGTCGTCAGGGCCATTACGGGCTTGGGGCTCAAAGAGGCCAAGGATATGGTGGACGGTGTTCCCAAGCCGATCAAAGAGGGCGTTTCCAAGGATGAAGCGGCCGATATCAAGAAGAAGATCGAAGAAGTCGGCGGCACTGTTGAGATTAAGTAAAATAGCCTGTTCTTGACCAAAGAACGGCTGAGGATCAGAACCCCGTTGAACAACAGGTTGTCTGTGAAGGATTGCAGTCAGACAGGTTGAATGGGGTTCTTTTCCCTAATTTCTATTGGTGAAAACCTAAATCGCTGCCGGCTCAAAGCCGAAAGGATGCTATGGGCGAATTTAGAAAGAATTTTGGACGTATCAAGAGAATATTGGATATCCCCAACCTGATCGATATCCAGACCGATTCCTACAGGAAATTCCTCCAGGAGGGAATCGATCTGGACAAGAGGGGGAACTTCGGGCTGCAGGGCGCCTTCCACAGCGTCTTTCCTATTTCCGATTTCAGCGGGAAGTGTTCCCTGGAGTTCGTCAGCTACAAGATCGGCGATGTCCGGTATGATATGCAGGAGTGCGTCCAGAAGGGGATGACTTATGCGGCCCCGCTGAAGATCGTGGTCCGCCTCGTCGTTTTCGATACCGAGAGGAACGTCGAGCCGAAACCCATCCGGGACATCAAGGAGCAGGAGATCTACTTCGGCGAAATTCCCCTGATGACGGAAAACGGGACCTTCATCGTCAATGGGACGGAAAGGGTGATCGTCAGCCAGCTCCACCGTTCGCCGGGGATCTTTTTCGATCACGACAAGGGCAAGACCCTTGCCAGCGGCAAGCTGATCTACTCGGCGCGCGTCATTCCGATCCGGGGGTCCTGGCTGGATCTGGAGTTCGATTCCAAGGACCTTCTCTATGTCCGGATCGACCGCCGGCGGAAGATGCCGGTGACGATTCTCCTCAAGGCGATGGGCAATTCGACCCAGTTCATCCTGAACTACTTCTACAACATCGAGCAGGTGCTGTTGGAAAAGGGCCGCCTCTTCATGGCCGTCAACGATTCGCTGGTCGGCGAGAAGGCCCCCGAGGATATCGTCACCAAGGCTGGAGAGGTCATTGCCAAGAAGGGGAGAAAGATCTCCAAACCCCTCCTGAAGAGGATGCTGGAATCGGGGATCAAGAAGATCCCCCTGAACGACGAAGACATCACCGGCAGGGTCCTGTCGACAGACGTTCTGGACCCCAAGACCGGCGAGATCCTGATGAAGTGCAACGAGGAGATGAGCGTGGAGAAGCTGCAGCTCCTCAGGGACAAGGGGATCACCTCCTTCCAGTTCATCCATATCGACGAGGACCGCGAAAACGCCTCCATTCGGGACACACTCCTGATGGACCGGATCGAGACGGCCGAGGAGGCCATCATCGAGATCTACCGGAGGCTCAGGCCGAGCAATCCGCCCACCCCGGAGACGGCCCACAAGTTCTTCACCAGCCTTTTCTTCGAGCCTGAGAGCTATGACCTGTCCGATGTCGGGCGGGCCAAGATGAATTACAAGCTCCACCTCGACGTCCCCACCAGCGTCACGGTTCTGCGGAACGAGGACATCCTGGCGGCGGTCAAGTACCTGATCGACCTGAAGAACGGTTCGTCCGAATGCAGCGTCGACGACATCGACCATCTGGGAAACCGCCGTGTCCGGTCCGTGGGCGAATTGATCGAGAACCAGTACCGGATCGGCCTGGTCCGGATGGAGCGGGCCATCAAGGAGAAGATGAGCCTGCAGGACATCGAGACCATGATGCCCCACGATCTGATCAACGCCAAGCCCGTCTCCGCCGTGATCAATGAGTTCTTCGGCAGCAGCCAGCTGTCGCAGTTCATGGATCAGACCAACCCCCTGTCCGAGATCACCCACAAGCGGAGGCTCTCGGCCCTCGGGCCGGGCGGGCTGACCCGCGAACGGGCGGGATTCGAAGTCCGCGACGTCCATCCCACCCACTACGGGCGGATCTGTCCGGTGGAAACCCCGGAAGGCCCCAACATCGGCCTGATCGTCTCCCTGAGCACCTTTGCCAGGGTCAACGCCTTCGGCTTCATCGAGACCCCGTACCGGGTCGTGGAAAAAGGAAAGGTCCTCAACGAGGTCCGCTATCTGACGGCCATCGAGGAGGAGAACCAGATCATCGCCCAGGCCGACCGGCCCCTGGACAAGGACGGGAAGTTCATCGGGGCGCTGATTTCGGCCAGAAAGGGGGGTGACTTCCTCTCCGTTATCCCGACGGAGGTCAACATGATGGACGTCTCCCCCAACCAGCTCGTCTCCGTGGCGGCCACGCTGATCCCCTTCCTGGAGCATGACGACGCCAACCGCGCCCTGATGGGATCCAACATGCAGCGCCAGGCGGTGCCGCTGATGAAACCGGAGGTTCCCCTGGTGGGGACCGGGATGGAATCGGTTGTGGCCAGGGATTCCGGGGCGGTGGTGGTGGCCAAGCGGTCCGGGGTGGTGGAGAGCGTCGATGCCGCGCGGATCGTTGTGAAGTGCGACGCCCCCGAAAAGGAGGGGCTGGACACGGGCGTGGACATTTACAACCTGATCAAATACCAGCGTTCCAACCAGGATACCTGCTTCAACCAGAAGCCGATCGTCGGCAAGGGCCAGTTCGTCAAAAAGGGAGAGATTATCGCCGATGGCCCCGCCACGGACAAGGGAGAGCTGGCCTTGGGCCGGAACGTCATGGTCGCCTTCATGTCCTGGGGGGGATACAATTACGAGGACTCCATCCTGATCAGCGAGCGGATCGTCAAGGACGATATCTACACCTCGATCCACATCGAGGAGTTCGAGACCATGGCCCGGGACACGAAGCTCGGCAAGGAGGAGATCACCCGGGACATCCCCAACTTGGGCGAGGAGGCCCTCCGAAATCTCGACGACAGTGGAATCGTCCGGATGGGCGTGGCGGTCAAGCCCGGAGACATCCTGGTCGGCAAGATCACCCCCAAAGGGGAAACCCAGCTCTCCTCGGAGGAGAAGCTCCTGCGGGCCATCTTCGGGGAGAAGGCCAGCGACGTCCGAGACACGTCCCTGCGGGTCCCCCCCGGTGTGGAGGGGACGGTGATCGACGCCAAGATTTTCGCCCGCAAGGGGACCGAACGGGACAGCCGTTCCCAGTACATCGAGGACGAGGCCATCGCGCTTTTGAACAAGGATCGGGATGATGAAATCGAGATCATCACCAACGGAGTCCGGGCGCAAGTCGCCGGCATGCTGGCGGGTAAGGTCATGGCAGGCAAACTGTCCGATCCCAAGAAAAAGAAGATTCTCCTGAAGAAGGGGGACGTCATCACCGACGAGGCGCTCGAAAAGATCCCCTTCGACCTCTGGCGGGAGATCGCCCTGGACGGCGAGGAAGAGACGGAGAGCCGGATCGGGGTCCTCTACGAGAACCTTTCACGCAAGAAGGAGTTCGTGGAGGCTTATTTCGCCGAGAAGATCGAGAAACTCAAGGCCGGCGACGAGCTGCCCCCGGGGGTGATCAAGCTGGTCAAGGTCTATATCGCCATCAAGCGGAAGCTCTCCGTCGGAGACAAGATGGCCGGCCGCCACGGCAACAAGGGCGTTCTCTCGAGAATCCTTCCCGAGGAGGACATGCCCTATTTCAAGGACGGCACGCCCGTCGACATCGTCCTGAACCCACTGGGCGTTCCCTCCCGCATGAACGTGGGACAGATCCTGGAAACCCACTTGGGTTGGGCGGCCAGGGGCATGGGCGAGAAGATCAACGACCTGGTGGAGAAGCACTACGGTTTGGATGCCCTGAGGAAGGAACTCAAGGGGGTCTACTCCTCGCCCGAATTCGACCGGTTCGTGGACGAGGCCTCCGAAGCGGAAATCCGTCAGTTCGCCAAGCGGCTCAAGGGGGGCATCCTCGTCTCCACGCCGGTTTTCGACGGTGCCGACGAGAAAGAGATCAAGAACATGCTCAAGGTCAGTGGTCTTCCGGAGAACGGCCAGACGATCCTCTTCGACGGGAGGACCGGTGAACCCTTCGACAAGGAGATCACCGTGGGCATCATCTACATGCTGAAGCTTCACCATCTGGTCGACAACAAGATCCATGCCCGGTCCATCGGCCCCTATTCTCTGGTGACCCAGCAGCCCCTGGGCGGCAAGGCCCAATTCGGCGGACAGAGGCTGGGCGAGATGGAGGTCTGGGCCATGGAGG
>JAJFUM010000037.1 GCA_021372415.1 Deltaproteobacteria bacterium | reverse complement strand
CGCCTCCCCATCATCATGGATGCTGCGGAACGCCAATTCGGGATCACGATCGAACTGGAGGATTTCATCAATGTCCGTACGGTGAAGGACATCGCCCAGAGGATCTCCACGATCATCGCCAGGCAGGGAGGGCCCGGCGTGCAGCCGGCCGCCATTGCTGCCGGCCCCGACCCCGTGCGGGATGACACCCTGAAGCCCTCAGTAGAAGGGGCGAATTTGAAGCGGCTCGTATTCAGCCACGCCGCGGTAGAGTCGGCAGCCGCCATCCCCGTGGAATTGAGCCGGGGCGAGTCCGTCCTCCTTCTCTCCCCTGACATCGATGACGGGATAGCCGGAAGCGCAGGGGACATCCTCCGACTGGATTACGGGGTCGGCACGTTTCCCATGCTGTTCATGCAGGGAAACGTCGGCCCGGGCATCGAGGGCCACGACATTCGAACCGATGAAGGGGCCTCCAGGGCTGCAGATCGGATAGCGGGCCTGTCGGCCCTTGCCGGGGTGGTCATTGCCATCCCTCAAGGCGGCTCGGGAAGGTTGAGAAGCATGGCGGATGTTTCGCGGCTTCTCAGGGGGCTCTTTCTCCTCCTGAAGGCCTTTCTTCGATCACCGGCCAGGAAATTCGCGGTGCTGATCCGTCCCGGGGAGGAGCCCGAAACCCTCGGTCAACTGCTGGCGGAAGGCATGCTCGGGCTTTTTCTGAGCGCGGCGCAGGAACACACCTCGGTCCAGTTTCGCACCCTGGAAATCGACAGGGCCAGCGACCTTCGCGTTGCGCTGCGCGGTGCACTGGACAGAGGATGCGCCGAGGTGGAGACCATTCGTCGCGATGGAAGGGTCTTCACGTCGGAGGGGCGCGTGGCCCCGTCGGTCTTCGGGGGTTCTCCAGGTCTTTCTCTGAGCCCTGGAGACGTTGTCGTCATGTCCGGGGGCGCAGCGGGGATCAGCGCCCACCTGGCCCGCTGCCTTGGGCCTTTCAGGCCCCGTCTCGTCTTTCTGGGAAGGACTCTTCTCGATCCGGGCATCCATCCCGCAAAGACGCTCCCCGCGCCTTCGCCTCCCGGGTCTCGCCCTGACGAATCCAGGGACCGGGAGATCGCCCGGACCCTGGCGGATCTGCGCGCCTCAGGGATCGAGGCAACGTACCACACCTGCGATGTGACCGACGCCGAAGCGGTCCGCGCGACCCTGGGCGAGGTGGCAAGGCGTTATGGCAGGATCGACGGGATCGTTCACGGCGCCGGAGTCCTCAGGGACGGCCTGGTAAGTCAAATGACCGCGGATGATTTCTCCACGGTCACCGACGTCAAATTCCTCGGCGCCTGGAATCTGTTCTCGGCCGCGGAGGGGGCCGGGTTGAGGTTTTTCGTGGGCCTCTCCTCGGGGGCCGCGATCCTGGGGAATCCCGGCCAGGCCAACTACGCTGCAGCCAACCGGATGATGTCTGCGCTGCTCAGAGGCCTCCGCCGGAAAAACGGCGCCATCCGATTCAAGGCGTTGATGCTTCCCCCGGTCGAGGGGGCGGGCATGGCCAAGGATCCGGAGGTCCGGGAGTTGATGAAGCGGAAGGGCGCGGCGTACATCCATGTCAACGAGCTTGCAGGGCTTTTCTGCCGGGAACTCTTTGTCGCCCCGGCCGACGACGATTGGGTGTTGTTCATGAGGAGGCTGCCCTCCGTGAGGACGGCACGGCTCGATGAGACGACCCGTCCTTCGCCCGGTGGAGCGCTGGATGGAGGCACTGTGTCCTGGCGCCCCGAGGACTTCCCCATGATCGAAGGGATCTCCTGCCTGGACATCCGCGGGGAACAACTGGAGGCCTTCAGATCCTTTTCCCTGGAGAAGGATCTCTGGATCGCGGATCACAGGCCTTTCAGGTTCGTCAAGCATCCCCTGGTCTCGGCCGCCATGGTTCTGGAGACATTCATGGAAGCCGCCCGGATCCTGTATCCCCACCTGCAGGTGCGGGGAGTTCGCCATGTGCGGCTCATGGACATGATCGAATGTCCTCCGGGGGTTCCACGGCCTTCCAGGATCTCCTGCCGCCGGGCCGGCAACGGCCTTCAGGAGGTATGGTGCGAGGTCTCTCTTGCCGCACAGGACATCTCCCCCGCCGGGAGATTGACCGACCGCTTCACCCCGCACTGCAAGGGCCAGGTGATCCTTGACGGCGGGAGGGGATCTGTCGGGGAGGGCCACCCGGATTTTCCTGTCCGGCCGGAGGAACTGCGGACGGGGCCTATGGATCAGAAAAAGGTGATGCAATGGTACAAAGACCGCAGCGGCCTCGAAGGCAGGTATCGCGTGATGGAGGCCCTGGACGGTGCAGGTCCCGGGGTGGTGCGGGGCCGGACCACCTGCCGGGAGACCCGTGATTTCGCAGATCTGCAGAACGCCCGGTACCAATACTCACCGTATCTTTTCGAGGCCCTCTTGCAGTTGGTCGGCTTCCACATTGCCGCAACGGATCCGTCAGAGCGGCGATCGATGATTCCCCTGGAGATCGGGGAGATGAGGTTTTTACGAAAATGCCGGGCGGGGGAATCGATCACGCTGGAGGCCCGCATGAGGGCGCAGGACGACGAAGGCCTTGCCTGGGACGCCAGGGGGCTTGACGATCAAGGCCGCACGATCATGCAGATTGACGGGTTGAGGATGCACTGGGTTTCGGACTGAGCCTTCAGGGATCGGACAGAAGGCAGATCGGAAAAGACGGGAGTGGATATGGCACAGGATCACCGTGAAATTACCGTCCACACCATGAGTCCCGTTCATGGAAGGGGCCCCGTCTTCTATGCATCCCTGTCCTGTGCGGCCGGAACCCTCAAAGGGCGTGGAACGAGTGGGGCGGGGGAGAGGCACTGCCTCGTCTGTGCCCTGTGGGCTCATCTTGCGGCGATGGAAAGTCCCCTTTGGGAACACGGTCAATCTTCCAGCAGGGCTGTTCCCCCCGTTCAGGTCGTCGTCGGCCCGCTTGGAAGGCCCCATCTCCTGTTGGGAGACGTTCGGGGTCCGTCCATCTCCTTCAGCGAGGAAGGCGGAACCCTCTGGGCCGCTCTCTGTGGAGATGAGTCCGATATCGGCATCGATGCGGCGGGGACCGATGAATTCCACGGAGAATACCCCGTTCACCGGGTCTTTCATCCGCAGGAGCTTCAACATGCCTTGCGGTTGACGGACGGAGATCTGGAAAAGGCATCGGCCCTGCTCTGGTCTGTCAAGGAAGCCGTTGTCAAGGCCCTGGGATGTGCATTCCATCTCGTGGATCCGCGACAGATCAGCGTCTATCCATCGGCAGGGGAAAACGGCGGGGTTACCTTTCCGGTGGGCTTGTCCGGGAAGGCCCTGGAGCGGTTTCCCATCGCTGCCGGCCGGTCCCTGTGGGTGCGTTCGCTTCCCCGGCGGAAGATGTGGTTTTCCATCGCCCTTTTTAATCGGCAACAGGGATGAGGCGATGAATGGAGACGGTTCATGCCCAACCCTTCTTGCCGGCAAAAAGTTGATCCATGACGAAAAAAGCTGAACACGCAATCGAAGTCGAGAACCTGACGAAGCGCTACGGGGATTTGCTCGCGGTCAACGACCTGTCGTTCAACGTCAGGCAAGGCGAAATTTTCGCCCTGCTGGGC
>JAJFUM010000026.1 GCA_021372415.1 Deltaproteobacteria bacterium | reverse complement strand
AACGGTCGGAACCGACACCGGCAGCCGAAAAAAATGATTTCCCCGCATCGATTATCTTTGACATCGCCGGCGGTATGGTTTATGTATACATCCTGTAAGTTCTTATGCTCATGCTATACGTGACACACGATGCCCCGCCCGATCCAATGGAGAGATTCACAGAAAAAAAATCCCCCTCAACATCGATGGCAAGGACATTGAGGCGGCTTCCGGACAGCCGATCTTGGAAGTCGCGCGAAAACAGGGCGTCTTTATCCCGACCCTGTGCCACCGCGCCAGGACCGGCAACGCCGGCGCCTGCCGCATCTGCGTGGTGGAAGTGGAGAATCCTTTCTCCGGTCGTCGCCTGCTGCATGCCGGTCAGTCCCTGCATGGACATCCAGCGACCACAGCGACCTCAACGGCAAGGTGGACCGCCTAAGGATCTTATCGACGCTCAGTGGACTCACGCTGATAATGCGCGGAATTCGGAAATCATCTTGATGAGGAGGAGAAAATTGCATGGCTAATGAAAGACTGGAGAGCAAGCGCTGGTGGATCGCCATTGCCGCTGTGATCATGCAGATGAGCCTTGGGACGGTCTATGCATGGTCGGTGTTCAAGAAACCTCTCATGACGGCTCACGCCTGGGGTGAAACCGAGACTCAGGTCACCTTCATGATCTGCATCGGAATGATCGGCATTGCCGCGGCCTTTGGCGGGGCACTGGTGGACAAGAAAGGGCCTCGTTTCGTGGCCACGCTGGGCGGGATCCTGTTCGGAATTGGAACGCTTCTGGCGGGATTGGCCGATCAGACGGGGAGCATCGTCCTGCTTTACCTCAGTTTCGGTTTTGTCGGCGGCCTGGGGAACGGCTTCGGATACGTGACGCCGATCGCGACGCTGATCCGATGGTTTCCGGACAAGCGGGGCCTGGTGACCGGCCTGGCGGTGATGGGTTTCGGTTTCGGCGCCTTCTTCATGGGAAAGATCGCCCCGGCTTTGCTCAACAGCACGGGGGTGGCCAGCACCTTTTACATCTTCGGGATCGTCTTTCTGGTCCTGGTGACGGGGTCCGCCCAGTTCTTCAAGAATCCCCCGAAAGATTGGCTTCCTGCAGGATTCACCCCTCCGGCGACAACCGCCTCGGCGGCCCAGTCCCTCAGGTTCGATGAGGCGATCAAGACACCCCAGTGGTGGATGCTCTGGCTCATGCTGTGCCTGAACATATCGGCGGGTCTGGGTCTTCTCTCCCAGCTTTCGCCGATGGCCCAGGACATCGTCGGCAAGACCCAGGGGATCACGGACGCCAAGGTCCTGGCCCTGGCGGGCGGCACGATCCTGGCGATTGCCTCGATCTTCAACGGACTGGGGCGCCTCTTCTGGGCCTGGCTCTCCGATGCGATCGGCCGGAAGAGCGTCTTCATCGCCATGTTCATCACCCAGGCGATCCTCTATATCGTCCTGCCCCGGATTGGGAGCCAGTTCCTCTTCACGGTCATCGCCTGCTACCTGCTGGCCTGCTACGGGGGCGGCTTTGCCACGATGCCGGCCTTTGCGGCGGATTCCTTTGGTCCGGCCTACATCGGGCGGGTCTATGGAATCATGCTGACGGCCTGGTCTGTGGCGGGTGTCGTGGGACCCCTGGTCTTCGCGCAACTCAAGGGGATTGCGCTGTACGTGGCGGCGGGACTTCTGATCGTGGGCTTCCTCATCGCCCTGGTCTACAAACGGCCTCAGCTCAAACAGGCCGTCTGAACGAACGCATTTTCTCCGGATTGGATGGTGTGTTATCCCGATGTCCTGTGAGGAAGCCCGACAGCTCGAGCTGTCGGGCTTCCTTTATCAATCCCTACAGAGGCCCTACAGGCCGCGCCGCTCCTCCCAGCGCTGCAGTGGTCAAAAGGGCTCAGAACTCCAATCCCAGGTTCAGTTGCGGTTCGAAGATCCGTCCAACCGTTTCAGCAGCCCGCGAAGGGTTGTGCAGGAGATCGTCGGGGAGGACCTTGAGCCGCAAGAAAATGCCATCCCGGTCCGCGACCTGCCCGGGGTCCCGGATGGAAGAGATCGTGGTGTCGGAACGGGACCAGAAGAGCCTGAAACGCCCCAGCCGCCAATCAGGCAAGGCTCCGTTCCCTTCGGCCGTCTTGCCCGAGGCTTGGAAATCCATCTGGGCGCCGGGCATGGAAATGTCCCTTATGTGAATGGGGTCCGGAGCGGACGGGGCGATGTCTTCATCAACCCCAAAAAGGTCATCGGGGAGGAAGGTCCCGGCCGACGCCTCCCCGGTGGGACAAACGACGGCAATGGCCAGCAGACCGGCCAGCAATAGGATCAGGAAACACCGATGGATCATGGACGGATCGCCTCACAGGGACGGATGACCCGGAACAATCAGCTTCCGGTCCACGTAGAGAGGATCCGAGGGCTTGAGCCGGTTCAACGTTTCGATCTGACGGACCGTGGTCCCGTATTTCCGGGCAATCGCGGCGAGCGTCTCGCCTTTCTTGACCCGATGGATCACCTTTTTCTCCTTCGTCGCGCCTGTCCCCTTCGCCTTGGTCCCCGATCCCCGACTGTCCGCCTCCGCTGAAGCTCTTCCGGGTATCCTCAGGGCATCGCCCACAGCCAGGGAATCTGCGGGGTCGATTCGATTGAGGCTGATCAGGAGTTCAACGGACGTCCCGTGCTCCCTGGCGATCCGATACAGCGTGTCTCCGGCTTTGACCCGATATTCAGCGGTTCTTCCACGAAAGATGACGGGAGAGGCGATCTTCACCGGTGCGGCCGGCGTCGTTTCGGCAGATGCCGGCTGTTCTTTTGTGATCCCCGCGCCCGCGTCCCCGCCCTCTTCCGCCGCGCTGTCCTTGACGGTCCCAGGCACACTCGGCTTTCCTTTTTTCGTGACGGCGGCCGCCGTGACGACCGGCGGCAGGGGAGGAAGGAAATCGCCTATGGACCGCGCGATGTTCTCGGCCAGACGTGTCTGGAAAAGGTCGTTCCTGAGGAACTTCTCCTCTTTCGGATTGGAGATATAGGCGGTTTCGATCAGAACCGACGGGATCTCGGGAAGCTTCAGGACGATAAACGGCGCTTCCTGGATGGACTTGAATTTCAGCCGGTTCACGGTGCCCAGGTGGCGCAGGAGCCCGGCGCCGAAGGTCCTTGATTGATTGATGGCGTGGGTTTGGAACATGTTGAGGATGATCGGATCGGTTTCGTCGCTCCCCTCTCCGTTGGGAACCCCGCCGACGACGTCGGCCAGGTTTTCGTTCCGTGCCAGGATCCTGGCCGCCTCGCTGCTCGCCCCCCCCATGGAGAGGCAGTACACGGAACTTCCCATCGCCGCCCTGTTCCTCGCTGCATCGGCGTGGATGCTGACGAAGAGCTCCGCACCGTACTCCCTGGCGATCCTGAGTCTCTTTTTGAACGAGACGTAATAGTCCCCATCCCGGGTCAGAAAGGCCCGATAACCGGGACGGCGATTGAGGATGTCCCGGAGCTTCCTGCTGATCGAAAGGACCACGTCCTTCTCAAAGGTCCCATCTCTACCGACCGCACCGAGCGATTCCCCACCGTGCCCTGGATCGATCACGATGATCCGGTCCTTTCGGGTGGTCTTGATCTGTTCACGGGCCTCACTCTCCTTCTTGGCGATGTCCGGCAGCACGATGTCGATCACAATGCGGTAGGGTTTGTCCTGGAACCGCTTGAGTTTGAAAACCGCCGTCTGGGCCTGAACAGGGATGGCCAGTTCAACGCGGAGGCGGGACTGGGCTACCGGAAGGATGGTCACCGACTCAAGTCCGGGCTTGTTCAGGACCAAAAGATGGGGAATGTGGGTGGGAAAGGCCGTCTCCTCCAACTCGACCGCGATCCGGCCCTCCTGTTTTTCCACGTTGAAGACGACCTCGTCGGGCGTGTCAATGACGACCCGGGTATGATCCGGCGCCACCCAATGGCGGATGTTCAGGATCTGGTTCAAGGCCTGGGCAGAGGTCGGCCATAAGGACCAGATGATCCACAGACCAATCACTACGATGAGTTTTGGGGCACGCCTCATATCCCACATCCCGATAATTGTCGTGAAGATACCAGGTTGAAATGGCAATTTCAAGGCCGATCACGAAAAACCTTGACAAGCAGAAACGTTGATGGCATGGATACCGCCGCCTGCAGGGCCGGTTCCGTTTGTGAAAAAAGGTTGAATATTCCCTGGGCTCATAGTATATGCTTCGACTCTGCCTTCCGGCAGGTTCATCATCGTGGGCGATTAGCTCAGTTGGATAGAGCGCTGGTCTCCGGAACCAGAGGCCGTGGGTCCGAATCCCACATCGCCTACCAAGCTATAATCGTCTTGATTTGGTTCGAGACTTATTATAGAAAGTTAGCAGGATATCTAAAAGGGACTCCTTGCTCGGAACCTGTTTCCGGGCCATAGAGCCGAAAGGAGGAAAATTGAGAAGATACGAAACCATACTGATTGCCCATGTCGATCTTTCCGAAGACGAGTTGGGCGCCCTCATCACCCGCTACGGGGGGATCGTCACGTCCTTAAAGGGGATCCTGGTCAAGGTGGAACGATGGGGAAAGAGGAGACTCGCCTACCTGATCAAGAAACAGGCAAGGGGTTTCTACATCCTGATCGACTATGCCGGCGGGAGCGCCGTGGTCAACGAACTGGAGAGAAACCTCAAGATCGACGACAAGGTCCTGAAGTATATGACCATCCTCAAGGAGGAAGCGGTCGATCCCGCGGCCCTCGAGAAGGAGATCGCAGAGGCCACCAAGAAGGTCGAGGAAAAGCAGGCACAGGCTCCCGCCCCCGCGGAGGGTCCCGTTGCCGCAGCAACGGAAACGGACACGGCTGTTCAGTCCGCACAGCCCGAATCTGAAGACAAGAAAGGGGGACAGGAGTCATGAGCACGGCACCGACACCAGGACCCAGAGCCCCCGGCAAGGGGCCGAGGCCGCAAAAGAAGTTCTTTCATCGCAGGAAATTCTGCCGATTCTGCACGGATTCGAACCTGAAGATCGAATACAAGGATGCCCAGACACTCAGGGATTTCACGACCGAGCGGGGCAAGATCATGCCGCGCCGGATCACGGGAAACTGTGCCAAACACCAGCGGGAACTGACCGTGGCCATCAAGAGGGCCAGGACCATCGCCCTGCTGCCCTTCGTCGTGTCCGAAGGATAGACGCTGACTTGTGTCCGCTGCGGGGCCGGACCATCCGCCGGCCCCGCGGCGGTCCTCTTTTTCCACAAGGGAGGCGTCTGTCGGGTTTTCCTCTCGGGTTTCACCCCGCCGTTCCACTCTCGTCTTTTCGTCGAAATGCTTCCTGGCGGTACGGCGGTTTGGCTCAGTGGGAAGAATGAGGGAGACCGGATTCGATCGGCGTCCTCTGGCCTTTGGACGCATTTGAGGTTGCGGGTTCTGAACGTGGAAAGAGAAACGGGGTATTCGGGGGGCGGCATGATCCTGGGAATCGCGGTTTTTTCCCTGACGCTGCTCTTTGTGACATTGATCCCCTTCATTGGACCGGTCGCAGTCATCATGACCCCCCTGCCGATCCTCTACCACTACTCCCGGCTGGGCCGGGTGAAAGGACTGACGGCCCTGGCCATCGCCCTTGGGGCGGTCTATGTCATCCTTGGGTTGCTGGGCCAGCGCATCAACATCTTCATCCTTTCAACGATCGTTTTGGCCGGGGTGATCCTCGCGGAGATACTCAGGTGGAGGCTTTCGATCGAGAAGACCTTCCTCCTGGCCTCACTGGCGCTCTTTTTCAGCGGTGCCGGATTCATCGCCTACCTCGCCCTGCGCACAGGCACGTCCCCATGGTCGGTGCTGGAGCTTTACGTGGCAGGGATCATCCGCGAGAACCTGAAATTATACGAGCAGATGAACTTTTCTCCGGACCAAGTGGCCCTGATCCGTGAAAACAGCCGCGGGATCACCGAGTTCGTTACCGGCATCTTCCCGGCGCTGGCCTTTTCCGGGGCCGTGATCACGGTCTGGCTGAACGTCCTGGCGGGTCGTTTGCTTTTCCGGGAAAAGGGCGTTCCTTTTCCCGACTTCGGCGATTGGGCCACCTGGAAGGCGCCGGAAAGGCTCGTATGGCTTCTGATCGCGTCGGGGGCGGCGGTCCTGGCCCCATGGGAGCCGCTGGACGTGATCGGACTGAACATCCTGATCCTCTGCTGTCTGGTCTATTTCTTCCAGGGGTTGTCCATCGCGACTTTTTTCTTCCGTGTCAAGCGGATCCCCCGCGTCATGAGGGGTTTGTTCTACCTGCTGATCCTCGTTCAGCAGTATATGGTCGTATTCGTGGTCGCCTTGGGCCTTTTCGACATATGGGTCGATTTCCGCAAGCGGATCACCGGAATAACGGATGTGCACGCATAAATCGATGGCGACCCCAGGCGGCCGCCATTTTCAAGGAGGAATGACATGAAGGTCATTTTGAAGCAGCATGTGGAATCCCTTGGCAAGGCCGGGGACATGGTCAAAGTCGCGGACGGCTATGCCCGGAACTTCCTGATCCCCAAGGGCCTTGCCACGGAAGCGAACCCGCGGAATCTCAAATCCTTCGAACAGGAACGGCAGCGCATCCTGTTGCAGGCGGAAAAGATCCATAAACAGGCAGAAGAAACGGCCGCGAAGCTCTCCGAGGTGTCCTGCACCATTTCACGGCGCGTGGGTGAGCAGGACAAGCTCTTCGGATCGGTCGGCGCCAAGGACATCCAGGAAACCCTGGCCTCACAGGGGATCGAGATCGACCGGCGCAACATCCTCCTGGAAGAGCCGATCAAGGCGCTCGGGGAGTATCCCGTCCGGGTCCGGCTGAGCGCCGGGGTCAGCGCCGAGATCAAGGTCGTCGTAGCGGCCGAATCGTAACGGGAAAGGTCCCGCAGGACCCGCTCTCATCGATTTACAGGAGCGTCCCATGAAGGACAACGATGCCTCCCTGCACAAGGTGCCTCCCCAGAACCTCGAAGCGGAACAGTCCGTTCTGGGGGGCATCCTGCTGGACAATCTGGCCCTCAACACCGTCCTGGAAGTGCTGGAGAACGGCGATTTCTACAGCGAGGCCCACCGGAGGATCTTTTCGGCCATCGTCGAGCTTTCCAACCGGAGCGAGCCCTGCGACCTGATCACCCTGAGCAACATCCTCAAGGACCAGAAGAGGCTCGAGCAGGTCGGGGGGACGGCCTATCTCGCCTCGCTGGTGGACAGCATCCCCTCGGCGGCCAACATCAGTTATTACGCCAAGATCATCAAGGAAAAGTCCATTCTGCGCCGCCTGATCGGCACGGCCACGGAGATCCTCAACAAGACCTACGATTCGGGAATGGACGTGGACAGTGTCCTGGACGAGGCGGAACACGCGATCTTCGAGATCTCCGAGAACAAGATCCGCCCCTCCTTCTTCCCCATGAGGGATATCATCAAGGACAGCTTCAAGGCCATCGAGCGTCTTTACGCCAACAAGGAGTTGATCACAGGGGTTTCGACCGGGTTCGACAAGATCGACGACATGACCTCTGGCCTGCAGCGGTCCGATCTGATCATCATCGCCGGGCGGCCCAGCATGGGCAAGACCGCCTTCGCCCTCAACATCGCCCAGTTCGCCTCCCTTGAGATGGGGATCCCCGTGGCGATCTTCTCCCTGGAAATGTCCAAGGAGCAGCTGGCAACCCGCATGCTGGCCGCAGAGGCCCGGGTGGACTCGCAACGGCTGCGCAAGGGCTACCTCGGGGAGACGGACTGGCCCAAACTCACGACAGCCGCAGGGCGCCTCTCGGAAGCACCGATCTACATCGACGACACCCCGGCGATCACCGTCATAGAGATGAAGGCCAAATCCCGCCGTCTCAAGGCCGAGGCCGGCCTGGGACTGATCGTCCTGGACTATCTCCAGCTGATGCGGGGAAGCGCCTACAAGGATTCGCGGGAACAGGAGATCTCTGAAATCAGCCGCTCCCTTAAAGGGCTGGCGAAGGAGCTGTCGGTCCCGGTGATCGCCCTGTCCCAGCTCAACCGGAAGGTCGAGGACAGGACCAGCCGCCGGCCCCAGATGGCGGACCTTCGGGAATCGGGCGCCATCGAGCAGGACGCGGACGTGATCGCCTTCATCTATCGGGACGAGGTCTACAACCATTCGGAGGACAACCCGGAAAAGGGAATCGCCGAGATCATCATCGGCAAGCAGAGAAACGGTCCCACGGGGACGGTCAAGCTGGCTTTCCAGGAGAAGTACACCCGCTTCGAGAACCTCGCCCGCCCCGAAGACGTGCCCTAGGCCTCGATCAGCTTCGTCTCCTTTCCCAGATAGGGGATGGCCAGGGCCAGTTTCTTGAGGGCCTGTTTTTCGATCTGTCTGGCCCGCTCGCGGGTGATGTGGTAGCGTTCTCCAATCGCCTGGAGGGTCAGGGGGTTCTCAGCCATCACGCGGTTCTGGATGATGAAGCTCTCCTTCTCGCTGAGATTTGCGAGCGCCCCGGCGATGTTGTGCTGGACGAGGGCCATCTCCTCCTTCCGGATCAGCTCCGCCTCCTGGTCCTCCCCTTCGTACATCAGGTAGTCCATGTGCGTCGCCTCCCCGTCGTCGGTTACATGGGCGTCCAGGGAAAGATCGCGGCTGCTCATCCTGCGGTCCATCTCCTCGATCTCTTCCGGACGGACCCCCAGCGATGCGGCGATTTCCGCGAATTCCGGCCGGCCTTCGGAGAGGCCCTCCAGTTGTTTCTTGGCCTGGCTGAGCTTGAAGAAGAGCTTGCGCTGAGCCTGGGTGGTGCCGATCTTGACCAGACTCCAGGACTTGATGATGTAATTCTGGATGTAGGCCCTGATCCACCAGACTGCATAAGAGATCAGGCGGTACCCCTTGTAGGGGTCGAATTTCTTGACCGCGTGCATCAGGCCGATGTTGCCCTCCTGGACCAGGTCGGCCAGCTTGAGCCCGTAATTGCGGTATTCGTGGGCAATCTTGACGACGAAGCGCAGATTGGAGACGACCAGTTTCTCGGCGGCCTCCATGTCGTTGTACTTCACCAGACGCACGGCAAGACTGAACTCCTCCTCCGCTGTCAAAATGGCGAATCGGTTGATCTCGGTGATGTAGAGGTCGAGAGTTCCCGTGACCGCCGGAACTTCCAAGGCATGCCTCCTGATGGGATGGACTGATCCCTTTTTTTATACAATGAACGGCGCCGGGGCGTCAATCTCTTTTGACCCCCGGGTAGTGATTCATTGTTATGTCGGGGCAAACGGAGTCACTACCTGACCC
This sequence comes from Deltaproteobacteria bacterium, assembly GCA_021372415.1. Taxonomy (GTDB): domain Bacteria; phylum Desulfobacterota; class Syntrophia; order Syntrophales; family UBA5619; genus JAKAFS01. The sequence goes on along the minus strand of JAJFUM010000026.1, from coordinate 6,436 downwards.
CGCGGCGGTGTGCCTCCGTTTGGACCGTTTGGCCGGAAGCCGGCCTTCAGGCCCGAATGAGGCAATCCCTGACCCGCACCGGCCCGTCTTGACATCCCCTCCGGCGGTGTTTAACTTACCGGGGCAAGGTTGATACTTCCAGGAGGCAATGAACATGAGATTCGACAAATTCACGTTGAAAGTCCAGGAGGCGCTCCAGGAAGCCCAGGGAGCTGCGTCCCAGATGGGACACCAGGCCCTCGACGTGGAGCACCTCTTCCTCTCCCTATTGAAACAGCCGGAAGGAATCGTCTCCGAGATCGTCCGCAAGCTCGGGCCCGATCCCAGGCGGATTGAAGCGGAGATCCGCAAGGCCCTGGACCGTCTGCCGAAGGTCGAAGGCGCCTCGGGGGGACAGGTGTACATCACGCCGCGGCTCAATCGGGTCCTCGATGCGGCTATTGTCGAGGCGGCACGGATGAAGGACGAGTACGTCAGCGCCGAGCACATCCTCATCGCGGCGGCCGATGAAAAGGAGGGAGCGCTCTCCAAGATCCTCGCGGCCAACGGGGTCTCGAAAGACGCGATCCTCAGGGTCCTGGTGGAGATCCGTGGCAACCAACGGATCACCGACCCGAACCCGGAGGAGAAATACCAGGCGCTTACAAAATACGCAAAGGATTTCAACGAACTGGCCAAGAACGGCTCTTTCGACCCCGTCATCGGCCGGGACGAGGAGATCCGGAGGATCATGCAGGTCCTCTCCCGCAGGACGAAGAACAACCCTGTCCTGATCGGCGAGCCGGGCGTGGGAAAGACGGCGATCGTCGAAGGGCTGGCCCAGAGGATCGTCAACGGCGACGTCCCGGAAAACCTCAAGGACAAGCGGGTGATCGGCCTGGATATCGGCGCCCTCGTGGCTGGCGCCAAGTACCGGGGGGAGTTCGAGGAACGGCTGAAGGCCGTTTTGAAGGAGGTCACCTCGGCCCAGGGGGAGATCATTCTGTTCATCGACGAGATCCACACGGTCGTCGGGGCCGGGGCGGCGGAGGGTTCCGTCGACGCCTCCAACATGCTCAAGCCGCCCCTGGCACGCGGGGAACTGCGCTGCGTGGGGGCGACGACCCTCAACGAATACCGAAAGCACATCGAGAAGGACCCCGCCCTGGAGAGACGCTTCCAGCCGATCCTGGTGAAGGAGCCCTCCGTCGAGGACACGATCACGATCCTCCGGGGGCTGAAGGAACGGTATGAAGTCCACCATGGCGTCCGGATCAAGGACGCGGCTGTCATCGCCGCCGCGACCCTGTCCAACCGCTACATCAGCGACCGGTTCCTTCCGGACAAGGCGGTGGACCTCGTCGACGAGGCCGCCTCCCGGCTCAGGATCGAGCTGGACAGCCTCCCCGCGGAAATCGATACGATCGAACGGCGCCTCATCCAGCTCGAAATCGAGCGGCAGTCGCTCAAGAACGAGCAGGACAGGACCGCCGCTGAACGCCGCGACCGGATTGACAAAGAGCTGGCCGATCTGCGTGCGTCCATGGACGAGATGAAGCGCCACTGGACTCAGGAGAAGGAGGCGATCAAACAGATCCAGGCCATCAAGGGGCGGATCGAGTCCCTGAAGGTCGAAGAGCAGAATGCCCAGCGCAGCGGCGACCTGGCGAAAGCGGCGGAGATCCGCTACGGAAAGCTCGTGGAACTGAACCGGGAGCTGGAGGCGGAAAACGCCAGACTGACCGAGGTCCAGCAGGACCGGAGGATGCTCAAGGAGGAGGTCGACGCCGAGGACGTGGCGGCCGTCGTGGCCAATTGGACGGGCATTCCCGTCTCCAGGATGCTCGAAGGGGACGTCCAGAAGCTGATCCACATGGAGGAGCGGCTCAAACAGAGGGTCGTGGGGCAGGATGCAGGAATCTCGGCCGTCTCCAGCGCCCTCAGGAGGGCCCGCTCGGGCCTCCAGGACCCGAACCGTCCGATCGGTTCCTTCATCTTCCTGGGTCCCACCGGCGTCGGGAAGACCGAACTCGCCAAGGCCCTGGCCGAATTCATGTTCGACAACGAACAGGCCATGATCCGGATCGACATGTCGGAGTTCATGGAAAAGCACTCCGTGGCCCGGCTGATCGGCGCTCCCCCGGGGTATGTCGGCTACGACGAAGGGGGGTTCCTCACGGAGGCCGTCCGCCGAAGGCCCTACTCGGTGCTCCTGTTCGACGAAATCGAGAAGGCCCATCCGGATGTCTTCAACATCCTCCTGCAGATCCTGGACGACGGCCGTCTGACCGACGGCCACGGCCGGACCGTGGATTTCAAGAACACCATCGCGGTCATGACCTCCAACATCGGAGGGCAGTGGCTCCAGGATCCCTCGATTGATGAAGCGCAGCGCCAGGAAAGGACGATGGAGGCGCTCAGGGCGACCTTCAAGCCGGAATTTCTCAACCGGATCGATGACATCATCATGTTCCGTTCCCTGACGATGGAAGACATCGAGAGGATCATCGACATCCAGCTTGGCCTGATCGGCAAGCGGCTTGAGGAGAGAAAGCTGACCTTGGAATTGACAGAAAAGGCCAAAAATTATATAGCCCATGAGGGTTACAGCCCGGTCTACGGGGCCAGACCGCTGAAAAGGGTGCTTCAGAAACAGATCCTGGACACCCTGGCCATGAAGATCCTGGAAGGCGATTTCACCGAGGGGGACCATATCCTCATCGACAGCGACGGCGGTTCGGTGGTCTTCAGAAAGGGCTGATCCAACGGAACGCCCCCTCCCGCGCAGGCCCATCACCGGCGCGGGGAGATGGCCCGACAACGGACATCCTACAAAGGAGGAAACGATGAACACGCTCAAAACAGGACTGCTCCTGGGAGCCCTCACGGGGCTCCTGATGCTGATCGGCGGCTGGTTCGGCGGTCAGAATGGAGTCGTCATCGCCTTTATATTCGCCATGGTGATGAACTTCGGCAGTTACTGGTTCTCCGACAAGCTGGTCCTGAGCATGTACCATGCCCAGCCCGTCTCGGAAAACGAGGCGCCGGAGCTCTATGCCACGGTCAAGACCCTCGCCATGAAGGCCTCGCTGCCCATGCCGAGGGTCTATATCATCCCGGGCGAGACGCCCAACGCCTTCGCCACGGGCCGGGACGAACATCATGCCGTCGTGGCGGTCACGGAGGGCATCCTGAGAATCCTCAACCGTGAGGAACTGGAGGGGGTCCTCGCCCACGAACTGACTCATATCAAGAACCGGGACATCCTGATCGGGTCCATCGCCGCGACCCTCGCCGGGGCGATCGTCATGCTGGCCCATATGGCCCAGTGGGCCGCCATGTTCGGCGGGGGAAGGAGCGACGACGACGAGGGAGGCGCCGGCGGCATCGTCGGCCTGATCCTCATGGCCGTCCTGGCGCCGCTTGCCGCCACGATCATCCAGATGGCGATCTCCCGGTCCAGGGAATACATGGCCGATGACGGCGGCGCGAGGATCTCGGGAAAGCCCTACGGTCTTGCCGGCGCTCTCGAGAAACTCTCGCGGGCCTCGCAGGCCATCCCCATGGATGCCAATCCCTCCACGGCCCATATGTTCATTGTCAACCCCCTCACGGGGCGATCGCTGATGAACCTCTTCAGCACCCACCCGCCCATCGAGGAGCGGATCGCCCGACTGCGGAGCATGAGACCGGTTTAGAACCAAAGCCCCACCATATCACTTAGCCCCCGCCCCTCCCAAGGGACGGGGGCTTGAGACCCTCCAAGGAGGTCCAATGGAAGAGGAAAAGAAGGAAAAGGGGTTCGTCATCAAGGACCGTCGCCATTTCGACGAAGCAGGGGAGGTCCGCAAGGAGGAAACAGCGCCCCCCCAGGCCGAAGCGCCCAAGTCCGAGGCGCCCGGGGAGGAGGCGAAACAGGCCCAGGTCCCCCCCGGGACGGATGCGCCGCCGACCGGCGAGGAAGAAGCCCCCCTGCCCGAGGTCAATTTTGCCAGCTTCATCTTCTCGCTCAGCACGACGGCCATGTACCACTTCGGGGACATCCCCGATCCCCTCTCCGGGGAAACCCGGCGGAACCTCCCCGCAGCCAAGCAGACCATCGACATCCTGAGCATCCTGAGGGCAAAAACAGAGGGGAATCTCGATCCGACGGAAAAAGAACTCCTCGACGGGATCCTCTATGAACTCCGGATGAGATTCGTCAAGGAAAAGTCGAAGTAATGATCCGAAAGGCTTCGCCGGCCAAGGTCAACCTCTACCTGGAGGTCCTCGGCAAGAGGGCCGACGGCTATCACGATATCCTGACCCTGATGCAGAGGATCGACCTGTGCGACGAGATGACTTTCGTCGGCAAGGAGGGTCCTCTTGCCGTCCGGTGTCCGGGGACCTCGCTGCCTGAGGATCGGGGCAACATCATCTACCGGGCGGCCGAGGCTTTTTTCTCACGGCTCTCCTCCAAGGCATCGATCGAAATCACCGTTCGGAAAAGGATCCCCGTCGCGGCCGGGCTGGGCGGGGGCAGTTCCAACGCCGCCACCACCTTGATGGCCCTAAACGAGATGCACGGGAACCCCCTCACCCCCGACGAGTTGATGGGAATGGGGGCCCGCCTCGGCGCCGACGTCCCCTTCTTCATCCACGGAAAGACGGCCTGGGCCTCCGGCATCGGTGATCGTTTCATGGAAACCCCTCCCCTCCCCCCCCTCTGGTTCGTTCTGGTCAATCCCGGCTTTGAAATCTCCACGAAAATGGTCTATCAGTCGCTCAATTTAGGATTGACAAACGGGCCAAGAAATTATAGCATTCCCCGATTTTACACTGAGGACGATTTGATCCAGGGCCTTCACAACGACCTGGAGAAGGTCACGTTGAGGCTTCATCCCGTTTTGGATCAACTCAAGGCCCTTCTGCTGGAAAACGGCGCCGGTGGCGCTCTGATGTCGGGTAGCGGACCGACCGTGTTCGGCATCTTCTCCGGTGAAGAATCCGCCGTTAGGGCAGAGACAGCCCTGAAGCGGGAGAACCGGTGGTCGGTATTCAGGGCCAGATCCCTGTAAGTCATACCGCGCCAAAGGCCTGGACCCGTTGCGGGAATATGAGGGATCACTCAAGCCGATGGAACCCGAACTGGGGCGTCGTCAAGCGGTAAGACACAGGAATTTGGATCCTGCATTCGGAGGTTCGAATCCTCCCGCCCCAGCCACATGGGAAATATGAAATCGAAGGATAGCCAATGCTTGAACGAATAAGGGTATTTTCCGGCAATGCCAATGTCGCACTTGCCGAGAAGATCGCCGAGAACCTCGGCATCGCCCTAGGGAAGGCGCATGTGACGGCCTTCAGCGATGGAGAGACCCGGGTCGAGATCAACGAGAACGTCCGGGGCATGGATGTCTTCATCATCCAGCCCACCTGTCCGCCGGTCAACATCACCCTGATGGAGTTGCTCATCATGATCGATGCGGTCCGGAGGTCCTCGGCCGACCGGATCACGGCCGTCATCCCCTATTACGGCTATGCCCGTCAGGACAGAAAAGTGGCCCCCCGCGCACCGATCAGCGCCAAACTCGTCGCGGATTTGATCACCCAGGCAGGGGCGAACCGCGTCCTGGCCATGGACCTCCATGCCGGCCAGATCCAGGGCTTCTTCAACATCCCGGTGGACAACCTCTTTGCCACCCCGGTCCTGCTGGAGTACATCAAGAAGCATTACCGCGGCGACAACCTCGTGACCGTATCCCCGGATACAGGGGGCGTGGAACGGGCGCGGGCCTTCGGCAAGCGGCTCGGGGCGAGCCTGGCCATCATCGACAAACGGCGGGACGGACCGAACGAGGCCCAGATCATGAACATCATCGGCCATGTGAAGGGCAAGAAGGTGATCATCCTGGACGACATGGTCGATACGGCCGGGACGGTCGTCCAGGCGGCCAAAGCCCTTCGCGAGGAAGGGGCCTTGGAGGTTTCCGTCTGCTGCACCCATCCGATCCTCTCGGGACCGGCCATCGACCGGATTGTACAATCGGAACTCAAAGAGGTCATCGTCACGGACACCGTGCCCCTGCACGAGAAGGCCAAGGCCTGCGACCGTATCAAGGTCCTCTCCGTTGCAGGACTCCTGAGCGAGGCTGTCCGCAGGATCTACTACAACGATTCAGTCAGTTCATTATTCATTTAGGAGGAATTTCATGGAGGCGATCGAATTAAAAGCCTGTATCCGCAAAGAATCCGGTAAAGGTCCGGCGAGGCGTTTTAGGAGGGACGGATTCATCCCGGCCGTGTTTTACGGCCGCGGCGATCAGGCCACGCTCCTGACCGTGAACGCGGCTGACCTTCTGAAGATCGTGAAGAAAAAGAAGGAAAACATTTTCATCAAGCTGCTGATCGATGGGGAAAAACCCCTGGAGAAGCTCTCCCTCATGAAGGAGTTGCAGGTGGAACCGCTGAGCCGGCGCTT
>JAJFUM010000019.1 GCA_021372415.1 Deltaproteobacteria bacterium | reverse complement strand
GTCAACCTGGCCGGTTACGAGGATGCCTTCCCGTCGGAGATCTCGGGGGGGAGGAAAAAGCGGGCAGGCATCGCGCGGGCCCTTGCGCTCGACCCGCAGATCCTGTTCCTGGATGAGCTGTCGGCGGGCCTGGACCCGGTGACCTCGGCAGGGCTGGATCAGCTCGTAAAGGACATCAACGCGGGCATGGGAACGACCATGGTCATCGTGAGTCATGAATTGAACTCCATCATGACGATCGCCGACCGGATCATCATGCTGGACAAGAGAGCCAGGGGGATCATCGCGGAAGGCGATCCCCGCAAGATCAGTGAAAACGCCTCCGACCCGAGGGTTCACCGGTTTTTCAACCGGATCCCCCCGACAGGCTTCTGAGACATGGCCAAGAAAAAGACATCCAAGGTCTGGATCGGTTTGTTCGTGATCATCGGATCCGTCATCGGCGCAGGCTCGATCGTGTGGCTCGGCGCCTCGAAATGCTTTGAAGGCGGAACCGCCTACGTGGCCTATTTCGACGAATCCATCCAGGGTCTGCACCCCGATTCCAGCGTGAAATTGCGGGGGGTCAACATCGGGCGAGTGGAGCGAATCGGCGTGGAGCCGGAGACGGCCATGGTGGAAGTCGTCATGAAACTCAACGTCGACGAGCGCCTCAGAGAGGATCTCTGCGCCGAGCTGAAACTGGCAGGGCTTACCGGGATTGTCTACATCGACCTGGATCGAAAACGGGACGGGGAAACCCTGGAGGCGCCACCCCACGGAAGCAATCCGACCTACCCGCTGATCCCCTCCCGGCCGTCCAGGACAAAGCAGCTGCTCGACAGGCTGGAGTCCGCAACGGCCCATGTGGACAGGACCTTCCACCACACGGACCGGCTGCTTGCCGGGGGAAGTGTCGATCACGTCCTGAACGGCACGAAAGACACCATCGCGGAAGCCCGCACGACCCTCAAAAGCATCCGGACCGAGATGGAGGCCATGAAGCTGAAGGAAACGTCGGGCCAGGCGCAGAGACTCCTTGAAAGCCTGGAAACGGATTCACGCAGGATATCGGCAGACCTGAAAGAGACTGCGGGGAATCTCCGCCAGGTCTCGGAAAATCTCGAGGGGCTCGTTGACAGGGTACAGGCCGACCCGTCTGAAATCCTCTTCAGCAGCGCACCTTCGCCCAGACCCCGTCAGGAGGTCAAGCCGTGAGAACGACACCCCGCAAACCGGGTTTCCGCCCCCATGTTCCCGTGATCTGCCTTGCCCTGGGCCTGTGGGCCGTGGTGCTTCTCCTGGGCGGGTGCGCGGCAGGCGCGAAAACCTCCGCCATCGTCCGTCAGTATGCCCTCGAATATCCGTCCCCGGCATTCGGGAACCTTGAACGGGTGCATGATTCCATCCGGGTGGAGCCGCTTTCCATCGCCCGGACCTTCAGCACCGCGTCCATGGTCTACCGCTCGAAACCCTTCGTCTACGGCGATGACGCCTACAACCGCTGGAAGATCAAACCGTCGGTGATGATATCGGACCTGCTCCTTCGCGACATGAAGTCTGCAGGCCTGTTCAGCGGCGTGTTTTCCGGCAGCGACTCGGAAAGCGGGGATTATGCCCTCGGCGGGGTGATCGAGGAGCTCTACGAACAGGAGGAAAGCGGCGGCAGCAAGGCCGTCCTCGCCCTGAATGTAACCCTCCTCAACCGAAGCCGCCAGAACACGGGACGCCGCCTGATCTTCCAGAAGAACTACCGATCCGTCCAGACGATGGAGAGCTGCGATGCCGAATCCATGGCCCGGGCCGTAAGCAAGGCCATGGAAGCGCTGTCGAGGGAGATCATCCTGGATACCTATCAGGCGATGAGAGGAAACGGAGAGACCGGGACGAGGGCTTCCTCCTCCCGCGGTCTCTCGGCCCGATAGACCTGGCTCTTCACCGAAGTCATAACCTCCGGCAAAGCCGGAGGCTTGATAATATGTGAACCGCTCAAAGCGGTTGATTCAGGGGCCACCTGACGGTGGCTACCCCTCAAATATCGTCATCTGATCCAGACGACGATCTTCCTGCTCCTGTTGCCG
>JAJFUM010000012.1 GCA_021372415.1 Deltaproteobacteria bacterium | reverse complement strand
GGTGATCGAAAAGCTGGCCGAGAAGGCGGGCCGGCCGGCCCGCGAACCCTTCATCAACACAGACCAGGGAGACCTTCTCCTATTTGTGTTTCTCCTGGCGGGCATTGTCGGGGGGTTCATCGGTGGCTACCACTTCCGGGCCCTCTTCCCGCCCCGGCGATCCGGCGAAGAGAAGGCGGAAAAAGGTCAGCCGAAAGAGGGGGGCGAGCGGGCTCGCCATGCCGCATAGAGGCCACAGAGAACGGTTATGTTTGAACTCTTCTCGGACATCTTCACCTATCGGGAAAACGCCCTGACCCGGATTGACCCGCGGGTGACGCTCGCGATCGCCCTGGGGGCCCTCGCCGCCGTCGTGACCTCGGAAGGGGTCGTCCTCCCGCTGGCGGCCCTGGCCCTTTGCCTCGGAGGCGCCGCCGCCCTCAGGATCCCCTTGCGCCTCGCCGCGATGCGCCTCGCCGCGCCGCTGGCGATCGTGTCGGTCCTGATCGTCCTGAAGGGGTTCCTCACGGGGACGACGCCGCTTTTCGCCTTCACCCTCGGGACCTGGACCTTCACGGCCAAGGCCGAGGGGTTCCGGGAGGGAGGTCTCCTGGGCGCCCGGGTCTTGGGGGCCCTGGCGGTCGTCTTCCTCCTGAGCGTCGTCACGCCGGCCCACCGGATCTTCCAGGCCCTCCGCCGGTTCGGTCTCTCCCGCGACTGGCTGGAGATCGCCATCCTCATGTACCGCTACATCTTCGTCCTGATGGACCGGGCAGCGGCGCTGGCGGCGGCCCAGAGGCTCCGCCTGGGATACGGGACCCCACGTCGGGCACTTGCCTCTTCGGCAACGCTCGCCGGGGCGACGATCCTGCGCTCCATCGATCAGGCGGAGCGGACGCACGCCGCGATGCGGCTGCGCGGCTACTGCGGTACGATGCCCTTCGGGCCGCTGCCAGCCCTGCACCGGCGGGACCGTTGGATCCTGATCCTGGCCCTGGGGCTGATCAGCGCCGCCCGTCTGGCGGAATGGGGGGCCGGTCGATGAGGGAGCTCGACGTGACAAACGTCCGCTTTGCCTACGAGGACGGCACCGAGGCCCTCCGGGGGATCGACTTTCACTGCGAGAGCGGGGAGTTCATCGCCGTCCTGGGTTCCAACGGCTCGGGCAAGACCACGCTGATCCACTTGATCGTGGGGCTCCTGAAGGCGAAGAGCGGGGAGATCCGGCTCGGCGGGAGGAGGATCGAAGACCTCTCGGCCGAGGAACTCACCCAGCGGGTCGGCCTCGTCTTCCAGAACCCCGGCGATCAGCTCTTCGCCGCCACCGTCGGGGAGGACTGCGCGTTCGGCCCCCGGAACCTGAGCCTCCCGGAGGAGGAGGTGCAGCGGCGCGTGTCGGAGGCCCTCGCTGCTGTCCAAGCCCTGCAACTCCGCGACCGGGCAATCCACCACCTGAGCTTTGGGGAGCAGAAGCGGGTGTCTCTGGCGGGAGTCATGGCGATGCGCCCATCCGTCCTGATCCTCGACGAGCCCACGGCGGGCCTGGACCCGGCAGGTGAGGCCCAGATGCTGCAGCTCCTGAAGCGGTTGAACCGGGACGAGGGAATAACGGTCGTCCTAGCCACCCATTCGGTGGACATGCTGCCCCTCTTTGCGGACCGGATCTATGTCCTGGACGGCGGTCGGGTCCTCCAGGCCGGGCCGTCCGAGGAAATCTTCTGTCAGCAGGAGATGATCGTCCGGGCGAAACTGAGACTTCCCTATGTGTCACGCCTGATGTATGAGATGAAGCGGCACGACGGCGTCCCGATCGACGGCCTTCCGCTTACGATCGGCGAGGCCCGGGCGCAGCTCCTGGAGCTGATCCCCAAGGAGATGCTCGGCACTGAAAACGGAGGGAAACGGTGAGCCCGCTCCGGGAGGGATACACCACAGGGAGTTGCGCTGCGGCGGCGGCCAAGGCGGCGGCGCTCCTCCTGGCCCGCGGGGAGACGGCCGGGACCGTGGAGATCCCCCTCCCCGACGGGCGGCGGATCACCCTGGCGGTGGCCGACGCCGGCCAAACCAGGGATGGCGCCGAGGCCGCCGTCGTCAAGGACGCAGGAGACGATCCCGACGTGACGCACGGCGCCCGGATCGTGGCCTCTCTCGTTTGGGACGAGGGCGATGTTGTGTCTTTCGCGGCAGGCGAGGGCGTGGGAACCGTGACCAAGCCGGGGCTGGCCCTGGCCCCCGGAGAGCCTGCGATCAACCCCGTTCCGAGGCGGATGATCGAGGCGGCGGTCCGGGAGGTCACCGACCGGGGTCTCCGCGTGACGGTCGCGGTCCCCGGCGGCGCGGAGCTGGCAGGCAAGACCTTCAACCCGCGGGTCGGCGTGGTCGGGGGGCTCTCGATCCTGGGAACAACGGGGATCGTCCGTCCCTTCAGTTGCTCGGCCCTGCGCGAAACGGTCCGGCTGGCCCTGGGAGTCGCCGCGGCGGCGGGCGTCCGGCGGCCCGTCCTGGTTCCCGGCCGGATCGGCGAGCGGGCGGCCCGGTCGCACCTGAGAGTCCCAGAAGAAGGGCTGATTGAGGTGGGAAACGACTGGGGCTTCGCCCTCGACGAGGCAGCCCGGCATCCCTTCGAGGGGATCGTCGTGGCCGGCCATCCGGGGAAGCTCGCCAAGCTTGTCGCGGGGGACTGGGACACCCATTCGCGCAGGTCGGCCAGCGCCCTGCCCGTTGTTGCGGCCCTGCAGGAAAGGGTCCTGGGACAGCCGGCTGCCCCGGCGACGACCGTCGAGGGGCTCTTCGCGGCCCTCGATATGGAGGCCAGGAGGCGTCTCGGCGACGACCTGGCGGCGGCGGTGAGGGAGGCCATCGCGAAAAGGACGGCCGGACGTCTTCCGGTGGCCGTCCTCCTGATCGACCTGGCCGGCCGGGAACTCGGCCGCTCGGGAGAGGGGATGCCGAAGAAATGAACGGGGGGAAAGAAAGACCATGACCCAGGCCAAAAAAAAGATCCTCATCGTCGGCTGCGGCCCCGGGGATCCGGCGTACCTCACACCGGCGGCCAAGGCGGCTGCAGCGAAGGCCGATGTCCTGATCGTCTCGCGGCGACTGGAGGGGCTCTTCCCGGAGGTGGCCGCCGAACGGATCGATTCTGGAACGGATGTGGAAGGGACGATCGCCCTGATCGCCTCCCGCCGCGACGCCGGTGCCCAGGTGGTTCTCCTGGCAACGGGAGACCCGGGAATCGCGAGCCTCGCCCAACCGGTGATCCGGCGGTTCGGCCGTGAGAACTGCGAGGTGGTCCCCGGGATCAGCTCGATCCAGGTCGCCTTTGCGCGGCTCGGCCTCGACTG
>JAJFUM010000002.1 GCA_021372415.1 Deltaproteobacteria bacterium | reverse complement strand
CTTTGAATTTTCTTTGCGGAGGGATCACGATTTTCAAAGGCCTTGTATGGACTTCACATTGATCGCACAGGACCCCGGCTGCGGGGCCAGGACGGGAAGGATCGCCACGCCGCACGGCGACATCCTGACGCCTGCCTTCATGCCCGTGGGGACCCAGGGCACCGTCAAGGCCCTCACGCCCGAACGGGTCGCCTCCCTGGGAGCCCAGATCATCCTCGGCAACACCTACCACCTCTACCTGAGGCCGGGCCACCGGCTGATCCGGGAGATGGGGGGGCTCCACCGCTTCATGAACTGGCACCGCCCCATCCTCACCGACAGCGGCGGGTTCCAGATCTACAGCCTCGGCGCCCTGCGCACCATCACGGAGGAGGGAGCCCAGTTCCAGTCCCACATCGACGGGTCCCGCCATTTCCTCAGCCCCGAGACGGCCGTGGAGATCCAGGAGGCCCTGGGCAGCGACATCATGATGTGCCTGGACGAGTGCATCGCCTATCCCGCCGGCCGTCAGGATGTCCAAAGGGCTCTGGAACGGACCTCCCGCTGGGCGCTCCGTTCCAAGAAGAGCCGGACGAACGAGGCCCAGGCCCTCTTCGGGATCGTCCAGGGCGGCGTCTATCCGGACCTCAGGCGGCGTTCCCTGGAGGACCTCCTGGCGGTCGGGTTCGACGGCTACGCCCTGGGAGGATTGAGCGTGGGGGAACCCAAGGATCTGATGATGGAGAACCTGGCGGCCACGGCCCCCCTGCTCCCCGCGGACCGGCCCCGATACCTGATGGGCGTTGGAACTCCGGAGGACCTCGTGGAGGGGGTTCACCAGGGAATCGACCTGTTCGACTGCGTGATGCCTACCCGCTCGGCCCGAAACGGATTGTTGTTTACAAACGGCCAAAAGGTTGTTATAAAAAACGCCCGTTACCGGGAGGATGATTCGCCTGTCGACAGGACATGTGATTGTTATACCTGTCAAAATTACTCGCGGGCCTATCTGCGGCACCTCTACGTCGCCGGGGAGATCCTGGCCATGGTGCTCAACACGATCCACAACCTCCGGTATTACCTGCGTCTCATGGAGAGGATCCGGGACGCCGTCGGCAACGGCCGCTACAGCGAATTTCGGAAGGTCTTTCTCGAAGAGCGGAAAGCTGCCGAGGGGGAAGATGCCGCAGGATCGGCATAGATGAAAACAGTCTTGAACAAAACAGTCTTGAATAAAGGGAGGAACTGATCGTGACGAATCTGGCTTATGCAATGGGTGTCCCGGGTGGGGGGGGTGGCGCTGCCGGCGGCGACTTCAGCTTCATCATCATGATGGCCGTCCTTTTCGGCATCTTTTACTTCCTGCTGATCCGTCCCCAGCAGAAGAAGCAGAAGGAAATGAAAAATATGATCGCCACCCTCGGCCATGGGGATACGGTCATGACCTCGGGGGGAATCCAGGGCAAGGTGGTCGGGCTCACCGACACGGTGGTGACCCTCGAAATCGCCGACAAGGTCAGGATCAAGGTGGCCAGGAACTTCATCGGGGCCGTCGTCCAGAAGGCGCCCAAGGAATAAGCCGGAAAGGGGCAAATCATGTTTAAGAGTATCCGAATCAGGGCCGCCGTCACGATCATCCTGTGCCTGGCCGCGCTTGTCTATCTGATGCCTTCCCTGACGTCCAACCTTCCCGATGCCTGGAAACAGTACCTGCCGACCGAGAAGATTCATCTCGGCCTCGACCTGCAGGGGGGCATGCATCTGGTTCTCGAGGTGGACACGGCCAAGGCGGTGGAGAGCACCCTGGAGAGGACGACTGCCGATCTGAAGGAAAACCTGATGGAAAACCGGATCCGGTTCCGGGCCCGCGATCAGGTCAAGGGCGGCGGGGCCGCCTTCGAGCTCCCCGACACAGCCGCCCGCGAGGCCTTCGACAAGCTCCTCAAGAACCAGTATCCGGACCTGGAGGCGGACACCCAGGTGACCGAGGGCAAGGCCCTGGTGACCCTCCGGATCAAGGAGAAGCGGGCGGCGGACATCAAGAAGATGGCCGTCGAGCAGTCCCTGGAAACCATCCGGAACCGCGTCGACCAGTTCGGCATCTCCGAGCCAGAGATCATCCCCCAGGGGACGGACCGGATCATCGTCCAGCTCCCGGGGGTCAAGGATCCCGCCCGGGCCAAGAACCTGATCGGCCGGACGGCCCTGCTGGAATTCAAACTCGTCGACGAGGAGCACAGCCTCGACGAGGCCCTCAAAGGCAACATCCCCGAGGGGAGCGTGATCGCCTATGAATCGCGCCTGGACCGCAGTTCCGGGCGGCGCTCCGAGATCCCCCTCCTGCTCAAGAACAAGTCCCTGCTCACCGGCGACGCCCTGGAAAGCGCCAAGGTCCAGATCGGCGACCGCTTCGGGGAGCCCCACGTCTCGATCAAGTTCAACGCCCAGGGGGCCAAGGACTTCGACAGGATCACGGCGGAGAACGTGAAGAAACGCCTGGCCATCATCCTGGACGGCGTGGTCCACTCGGCCCCGGTGATCCAGGAACGCATCTCCGGCGGTCAGGCCCAGATCACCGGCTCCTTCACGATGGAGGAGGCCAGCGACCTGGCCATCGTGCTTCGGGCCGGCGCCCTGCCCGCCCCGGTGAACTTCCTAGAGGAGCGGACGGTCGGTCCCTCCCTTGGGCAGGATTCGATCGACAAGGGGACCTGGGCGAGCGTCGTCGCCGGCATCCTGGTCTTCCTCTTCATGTTCCTCTACTACCGATGGTCCGGCCTGATCGCCGACGTCGCGCTGGCCATGAACATGCTGCTCCTTCTGGGGGTCATGGTGGCCTTCAAGGCGACGCTGACGCTCCCCGGCATCGCGGGGATCGTCCTGACCATCGGCATGGCCGTGGACGCCAACGTCCTGATCAACGAGAGGATCCGGGAAGAGCTCCGCCTGGGCAAGACGTCCCGGGCGGCGATCGAGGCCGGCTATGCCAAGGCCTTTCTGACGATCTTCGACTCCAACGTGACGACGCTCGTGGCGGCCCTGTTCCTCTTCGGTTTCGGGTCCGGTCCGGTCAAGGGTTTCGCCGTGACGCTCACCATCGGCATCGTGGTCAGCATGTTCACCGCCGTCTTCGTCACGCGGATCTTCTTCGATCATTTCGTCTGGAACCGAAAGATCCAGAAGATCAGCATCTAGGGGAGTAAAAGGGACAGACCCCAGCGGCCGGATATCGCCGTCCGTTTAGAGGAGAATTCAATGGAAATCATCAAAACGAGCACAAATTTCAACTTCGTCGGGTGGATGAAATCAGCCGTGATGCTGTCGGTGGCCATCATCGTCCTCGGCATCGCCTCGCTGATCTGGCACGGCGGTCCCAATTACGGCATCGACTTCGCAGGCGGGAGCCTGATCCAGATCAAGTTCAAGGCAGAACCCAACGCCGACAAGATCCGCGCCGCCCTCAAGCCGATGGGCTTCGAGGGAAGCATCATCCAGCAGTTCGGGCCAAACGAGGTGATCGTCCGGACGGCCGAGTCGGGTGCCGATCCCAAGGGGTTGACCGCCCGCATCGAGGAGGCCATGACCGCCGCCTTCGGCAAGGAGGCCTACGAGGTCAGGCGGATCGAGGTCGTCGGTCCCAAGGTCGGGGCGGATCTGACGCGCAAGGCGATCCTGGCGATCGTCTTCTCCTGGATCGGCATCCTGATTTACGTGGGGGTCCGCTTCGAGTTCCGCTACGCCCTGGGCGGGATCATCGCCCTGGTCCACGACGTCATGATTACCATCACGTTCCTGTCCCTCTTCGACAAGGAGTTCGACCTGAACATCGTGGCGGCCCTTCTGACCATTATCGGGTACTCGATCAACGACACGATCGTCATCTTCGACCGGATTCGCGAGAACGCGCGCAAGAACATCAAGATGTCCCTGAATGAGATCATCAACCTCAGCGTCAACCAGACCCTGAGCCGGACGATCCTCACGTCGTTTACGGTCCTGATGGTCCTGTTGGTCCTGTTCTTCTTCGGAGGCGCCGTGATCCACGACTTCACCTTCGCGCTTCTGGTGGGGACGGTCGCCGGCATCTATTCGACCGTGTTCATCGCCAGCCCGATCGTCCTGCTCTTTGAAAGGATCCATCCGGCGGGCTTGAAGAGGAAGGCCTAATTTGACCCCTTGGGAGATCGGAGGACTGACCCTGTTTATCGTGGTGCTGATCTTCGGCATCTCCTCCATCCCCTTCGGCCTTCCGGGAACGGTCATCATCCTCATCGATGCGACCCTCTATGGCTTCTTCACCGGTTTCGAGAAGCTCGGCTTCAAGACCCTCCTGCTTCTGCTCGCCCTGTCGGCCCTCGCGGAGATCGCCGACTTCGTCGTCGGAATGGCGGTGGCCGTGAAGAGCGGCGTTTCCCGGCGGGGCTTGTGGGCCTTTTTCATCGGGGGGTCGATCGGGGCTCTGCTGATGGCCCCCTACCTCTTGGGGCTGGGCATCATCCTGGGAAGTTTCCTGGGCGGCTTCGCCGCCATCCTGACCCTGGAACTGATCGACCGCAACCGGCTGAAGCCCTCGCTCCGGGCGGCCTGGGGGGCCATCCTGGGACGGGTGGCGGGGATCGGTGTGAAGGGCTTCCTCGCACTGATCATGATCATCATCACGTTAACAAGCATTTATTCGTAAGGACAATCCATGGGCAAACCGAAATCCAAAATTCAGGAGTACATCGAGGCGATCATCCTGGCCATCCTTATCGCCTTCTTCATCCGGACCTTCGTGATCCAGGCCTACAAGATCCCCTCCGGCTCCATGAAACCGACCCTCCTGGTCGGGGACCATATCCTGGTAAGCAAATTCAACTACGGGATCAAGATCCCCTTCGTCCGCTCCACCCTCATCCCGACCGGTTCCCCCCATCAGGGGGACATCGTGGTCTTCATCTATCCCGAGGACCGCTCGAAGGACTTCATCAAACGGCTCATCGGCCTTCCCGGCGACACCGTCGAGATCCGGAACAAGCAGATCATCGTGAACGGCCAGCCCTACAGCGACACCCACGGGGTGAACGTGGACCCCACCATCATCCCCGGGGCCGTCCAGCCCAGGGACAATTTCGGACCCGTGAAGGTGCCCGAGGGATCCTATTTCGTCATGGGGGACAACCGGGACGAGAGTTACGACAGCCGTTTCTGGGGCTTCGTGGGCGAAAGGGATATCCTGGGAAAGGCCCTGATCATCTACTGGTCCTGGAACCAGGACGACCACGACGTGCGCTGGAAAAGGATCGGCTCGATCCTTCGGTAGGCGGACATCCCGAAAGAGGTCTTACAGAAGGGCCGCGCCTGAAAGGCACGGCCCTTTCCGTTTTTTATTACCTCCCCCCCAAAACGAGCGGAAACCGGGTATCCCGCGGCACGATTTAAAGGTTTTCGACCCATTGGACGCAATGCAAAACCTGACCCGTGGCCGGGGAGCCCCCGTGCCCTTCGGACTTTACCGTATGGTACAGGGTCGAAAAGATTTATGAGCGCAAGGGATGCCCGGTGTCAGCTAAACACCGCAAAGCCGATCATCGCCAGCGACAGGCCCGCGAGGATCGCCACGGTGAGCCAGGCCAGGACGTTCATGACGGTCCCGTTGGCGTAGGCCCCCATGATCCGCCGGTCGTTGATCAGGATGAGCATGAAGACCAGGATCACCGGGAGGATTGCCCCGTTGATGACCTGAGAGTAGAACATGATCGTGATGAGGGGCATGTCCGGCAGGAGGATGATCCCGGCCCCGAGGAAGACCATGAGGGAGTAGAGGCCGTAGAACTGGGGGGCCTCCAGGAACTTGCGGTTGAGGCTCGATTCCCATCCGAAGGCCTCACAGATCGTGTAGGCCGTCGAGATGGGCAGGATCGAGGCGGCGAAGAGCGAGGCGTTGAGCAGTCCGATCGCGAAGAGCCAGGCGCAGTACTCGCCGGCCAGGGGCGCCAGGGCCAGGGCCGCGTCCTTGGCGTTCTGGATGTGGACGCCGTTGGCAAAAAGGGTCACGGCGCAGAGCAGGATGATGAAGAAAGCCACGACATTGACCGTCACCGACCCGAAGATCACGTCCATCCGGGTCACGGGGTAATCCTCGGCCTTGAGCCCCTTGTCCACCACGGAGGACTGGAGGTAGAACTGCATCCAGGGGGCGATGGTCGTCCCGATCACCCCGACGGCCATCGTCAGCCAGCCGGTTTCGAAATGGATCGAAGGGCTCAGGAAGGAGGCCCCGATCTCATCCCATTTGGGTTTCCCCATGAACCCGGAGACGACGTAGGACAGGTAGAAGACGCAGGCGAACAGGAACACCTTCTCCACGGACTTGTAATTCCCCTTGACCACCAGCCACCAGACGATCGCGGCGCTGACCGGCACGGAGAGGTACTTGCTGATGCCGAAGATTTCGAGGCTGGCCGCCACGCCGGCGAACTCCGAGATGGTGTTTCCCAGGTTCGTCAGGAACAGGACGATCATCAGGTAGAAGGTGATCCGCGCCCCGAACCGCTCGCGGATCAGGTCGGAGAGGCCCTTTCCGGAAACCACCCCCATCCGGGCGCACATCTCCTGGATGATGATCAGGGCCACGGTGATCGGGATCAGGGTCCACAGGAGGGTCAGGCCGTATTCCGAACCGGCCAGGGAATAGGTCGTGATGCCGCCGGCGTCGTTGTCGACGTTGGAGGTGATGATCCCCGGTCCGATCAGGGCCAGGAACAGTCCCAGCGACCGGATGGATTTTCTGCCCGCAATGGCTTGCCAAAGCCCCCGGAAGGCTCCTGGAAGATTCTCAGCCATGAATTGATGTCGCCTTCCTTCGCGTCGCCTTTTCTATCTGCCCAACTTGGGCGCCACCACGTCGAGGAGGTTCTTGAAGAGGATGACCCCCTTGAGCCGGCTGTCTCCATCGACGACCGGAATGGCCGTGATCCCGTACTTGGCAAAATCATCGGCGATCTGGTCCTTCTTCTCCTCGATGTCCACCGAGACCACCCGCGTGTCCATCAGCTCCGAAAGGGGCGCATCGGGCCGGGCCACGATCAGTTCCCGGAGGCTCAGGGTCCCCAGGATGCGTTCCTCGGCATCCACGACATAGAGATAGTAGATCAGATCCACATCCTCGGCCTCGCGACGGATCGTCTCCATTGCCTCGGCCGCCGTCCGGTCGGGAGGGAAACTGAGGAACGAGGTCGTCATCAGACCTCCCGCCTTCTCCTCAGGGTGGGCCAGGAGCTCCTTGACGTCATCGGCGACCTCCTGCTCCATCTCCTTGAGAATCCCCTCCGCCTTTTCCTTGGGCAGGTCCCCGATCAGGTCGGCCGCCTCGGACAGGGACATCTCCTCGATGACGTCGGAGGCCTTGGCCGTATCGAGGTCCTTGATCAGGCTCACCTGGATCTTGGGATCGGTCTCCTCGAGGGTCTCTGCGGCCGTTTCCACGTCGAGGGACTGGAACACGGCGGAGCGCTGGTGGATGTCCATCTCCTCGATGATGTCCGCCAGGTCCGCCGGATGGAGCTGGGCCAGGCGGGTCTGGGCGATCTTCAGCCTGAGCAGGTCCGGCGAGGAGATCGGCTGGACGAACTTCCAGGCGATGAGCTGATCCGTCATGGTGTAATCGAAGAGCAGCCGGAGGATGAAACCGGTCGCCCGCTCGAGCCCCACGCGTCGCAGGAGGCCGTGGAACCCCACATCGACATGGACCAGGTGGAGCGTCCGGTGGGCGTTGAGGAACTGCAGGTCGTTCACCCGCCGGATCTT
>JAJFUM010000463.1 GCA_021372415.1 Deltaproteobacteria bacterium | reverse complement strand
CCGGGAAAGGCCAATCGCACCCGATCGATCCCCGGCCGACGATCTTCCGCACCAGCGAGACCTCCCGGTCCTCATGCCACGGGAACGATCTGACTTGGTAGCCCTGCTCTTCAAGCCTCTCCTCCCCCACCATTCGGGGAGCCTCGATATTATTGGTGATCACATATTTCCCCTTTTCGGTGATGAGGAGGGAGGCGCCCCCCAGTTCGGTCGCAATCATGACCGCGTTGAGTCCGCCCCCCGTCATCCACGAAAAATTGGCCTGGCGTTTCAAAAGCAGGGCCCGGAGGCCCTTCACTTTCAGGAACTCCCGGACCCTTCTCTCTTTTTCTTGAATTTCTTTCAGAATCGCCATTGTCGCTCCTCATTTCACTGGGCCAGAACTTCCGCCCAGGTCGTGACCGACCATTGTGTTTTGAACAATTCATCCACGGCCGGCTTCGCCATCGTGCGGAACGAATCGGCATCCGGGATTACGACCTGCATGCCTTTTCGCTGGAGAGTCAACAGGATGCCCCCCTCTTCGGTTTTGATCTTGTTGTTGGCCCAGTCTTCCGCCTCCTTGCCGGCCTTGACGACGAGCTCCTGGTCCGCCTTGGACAGCTTGTCGAAGAAAGGCTTATGGATCAGAATGCCCGCGGTCTGCACGAGGTGATTGGTGATGATCAAATGGCTTTGGACCTCGTTGAGCTTGAAGCCGGCGATCTGCGGCAGGTCACCCTCCGAGGCTTCGGCCTTGCCCGTCTTGAGTGAACTGTAGAGCTCGGGCAGCGGGACGCCGACGGGGTCCGTACCCATGGCCTTCCAGATCGCCATCCAACTGGGGATGGGCGGCAGGCGGAGTTTCATCTTATACACATCCGCCGGGGTGTAGACCGGTTTCTTGGTCGTCATCTGCCGAAGCCCCCGGTAGAGGGTCGCCAGGTACTTCAAACCGTTCCTTTCCAATTGGGCCCGCGCCTCCTCGCCGAGCTTGCCGTTCCAGGCGCGCATATAGTGATCAAAATCCTTCATGACATAGGGATTCGTGAAGAAGTAGTACGGGGGGGCATAGAGTTCCAGGAAATTCGTCCCATTGGACTGCATTTCCAGCTCGCCGGCCTTGTTCATCTTGTTGATTTCGATTTCCGCTTTGGCGCCGGCGTCAATGGTCACCTCGATCCGGCCCCCGCTCCCCTTTTCAACGATCTCCTTGAACTTCTCCGCCGCATCCACCACAATCGTGCCCGATTTAAACGGGCTTCCGATACGGATCGTCTTCTCCGCGGCGACGGCCGTCCCCAGGGCTACCCAAAGGAAGCAAAGGACGGTCGCGACCGACAGGAAGCGCCCTGATTTCCCCTTTTCCATAACCTTGCCCTCCTTTTTTCGACTGATGGTTATTTTTTAATCTCCTTGACCAGTTTGCCGTAGAACTCATGATCCGCGGCGATTACCTTCGCGAAGTCGCCCGAAGACAGATACGAGAGGTTCACCGCCATGTCCTTGGCGTTCTTCTTAAATCCGGCGTCCTCCATCCCCTTCTTGAAGGCATC
>JAJFUM010000454.1 GCA_021372415.1 Deltaproteobacteria bacterium | reverse complement strand
GGAGGCGGGCTTCTCGGCGCGGCCGCCGGGTTCGGCCTGGGGAAACTGCTCTGCAAGGACGGCGACAACGCCTGCCTGGCCAAGGCGGCTCTGATCGGGGCTGCCGCGGGCGCCGGAGGCGGGCTTCTCATCCAGAAGTTCAAATTCATGGCCAACTCGCGGGAAGACGAATTGGAAGCCGACCGCATCGGTTTCAAGCTGGCCGTCGGCGCCGGCTACGACAAGGACCAGGTCGGAAAATTCTATGAAAAGCTGCTGGAGATGGAGAAGAAGTCCAAGAAAGGCGGGGACACGATCACCAAAAGCCTCGCCGACGCCATGAGCACGCACCCGCCCAGCGAGGAGCGGGTGCAGCAGATGAAGGAGATGGCTGCGGCGGCGCCGGCCGTCCAGAACCCCCTCGTCTCCTCGTCGGAATATACCAGGATAAAGAGGATCGCCGCGGGATTGCATCCCCAAAAGGCGACGAAAGAGGCGAAATAAAACGGCTCAATCCCCGCAGGCCTCATCGCCGCAGGAATTCTCGTCAGCCCGTGGTCCTCTGGCCGTTCAGGACCTGGAGGAAATATTCCGGGGCGCCGATCTGTCCGCCCTTCGAGGCCACCTGAAGGCCCTCGAAGGCTGGATGGTCGGAGAAGGCCCGGCACAGAGGCGCCGCAGGGGTGATCGGCATCAGCAGCTCCAGCGAATGGATCTCCATCTGCCGCAACACATAGCTGCAGGTGTCCCCGCCGGCCACGCACACTCTTTTGAGTCCCGCTGTTTCCACCAGTTCACGGAGGATCAACCCCTGCTGTCTGCCGAGGTGCTTTCCGACCTCGTTGGCGTCGATCCCCAGGGATTTCATGGTATCCCTGGTCTTCTGGATGGCCGGATCGGCGGGTCCGATGGTGGAAAAGAGGATAACGCTCTTGCCCCCCCGGAGGGCTTCCTGGGAGAGTCGGATCACCCGGTTGCGCTCTTCCGGACCGGATTTCGGATCGATGAGCCGGTCCGTGCTCAGCCGGATCCCCTCAAAGCCATGATCGATGGCGCATTGGATCTGTTCGGCCGTCTTGTCCGCCGCAGAACCGCTGACCACGACGAGCCGGTCCACCGGTCCCGCCGGGGCGATCGGGTCCGGCTTCGAGACGATCCCTGCCGACTGCCAGTAGCGGGCCATCGCATACTCGAATCCCGAGGATCCTATGGCGAAGATCGGCCGGGCGCCGGTCTTCTCATGGATCAGACGGCCGATCGCCAGCAGGTGCCTCTCCTCCAGCGTATCGAAGATGATGATCTGGTTGCCCTCGCCGATATAGCGGTCGAACTGGCTGCGCACGGCATCGAATGGCCCGTTCAACTGCAGCACATCGATCAGTTCGACCTTCTTGGCCGTCTGTTTGGCAAAATGCAGGCGCAGATCCCCTTCGTCCATCGGGGTGATCGGATGCCGGCTCATCATCGGGTGACGGTCCAGACGATAGGTCTTGCTCCCGACTGTCGTGAAATGGTTCCCGAAAACCACATAGCGGCCGATCACCGGGACGCCCTGGACGATGACGCCGAATGGGGGCTCGATCGCGTCAAAGGCCAGGTCGGCCGCATGGCCGATGCTTCCGATCCTGGCCGATGAATCGAAGGTCGCGCAGACCTTGTAATGGATGACAGGGGCCCCCAGATCCTTGAGCAGTTGAAACTGCCCGGGCAATTCCCCGTCCATCTGCGGAGGCGTCATGGTCCGGCTGGTTCCGGCCACGCCCACGGCCCGGACATCTTTCAACCGTCTCTTCAGCAGGGCGGGATCGGGCCGGTCGAGAAACAACACCGTTGGCACGCCGTTGAG
>JAJFUM010000446.1 GCA_021372415.1 Deltaproteobacteria bacterium | reverse complement strand
GATACTGGGCCATGCGGAAGAGGGCGTCACCGGACACGGCCAGATGCTCGATCGTGGCGTTGTCCATGGCATTCCGGCCGACCACGGCCCGGTCGGACTCGTTCAGCCTGAAATGCCGCCCCACCTTCAGGTGTTCGATCTCACGGATCTCCGGGTCGGGCCGCCGGTCGAAAAGGTCGCGCAGGCGGCGGGTGAACATGGGGTCCGTCAGGAGGCACCCCCCAGCCGGCGGCGGGTAGGAATCGATGCCGTAGCGGGCGGCCAGTTCCATCTGCTGTTTGCGGCCCCGACCCTGGATGTCCAGGAGCCGCGAGCGGTCCACCTTGCCCTCGCGTTCAGGGGCCGTTTCAGGGAGGAGCTTGGCGCTCAGAGGCCGCAGGATCCGGTCCGGATAGCCGGCGTTCTTGGCCACAACATGGAGGGACTGCCTTCCCTGCGACATGGGCCGCTGGCCCAGGACTTCCCCGGTGAAGAGGAAGTCGGCACCCTCCTCCTCCATCCTGCGCCCCGCGACCTGGAGCATCAGCGTGTGGCAGTCGATGCAGGGGTTCAGGTTCCGGCCGTAGCCGTACCGGGGCGACCGGAGCATCCGGAGATGCTCGGCGGTGAAATCGACCACGGACAGGCTTAGGCCGATCCGCTGGGCAGCGGCCCGCGCCTTGGAGGCGCTGAAAAAAGGGGTCTCGAAGGTGATCCCCAGGACCTCGATCCCCTGCTGCTCGATCAGTTTGAAGGCCAGGATGCTGTCCAGGCCACCCGAAAACAGTCCTATTCCCTTTACGTTCACAGACAGAAAACCCCTTTTCAGTACTTGGCGAAGCTTTGACCGAGGCGGCGTTGGAGGAGGGTGAGGACCTCGGGGGCCGGATCAAAGTCAATCAGGTAGAGCGTCCCGGAGGCCGATACCGTCTTGAGGGCCGCAAGAGTAATCGTCACCCTGGGACGTCCACCGTCATCCGGTATCCGGAACGAGAAATGGCCGAAGGAGACCGGCAGGCCCACTCCCCGTAGAACCGATTCGATCAGGGGCCTTCCCGATTCCGTTTCCCCGATGGGAACCCATTCGGTCCGACGTTCCTTGAGGACCTGGACGAACTGTTCCGGCATGGGCCTGGTATGGATGAGGACGCGCACGGGCCCTCTTTCGACCGTCAGATCGGCTGTGATGGAGAGGTTGAATCCGTCGTGCGCCTGGTCGAAGACCACCGACTCGACGCCGCTCTGGGGCCTCTCCCCGACAGCCAGAATAAGCCGCTCGGCAAGCCGGATGCCCTGGAGCCCCCTGAGGTCGATCAGGAATCCCGGGGCGGGGGGAGGGGGAGGCATGCGGCCGGTTCCGATCTCCGTGACGGGGATGCCCCGGCCATCGAGATAGGTCCGGACGACCTCGGTCATGGGGCTTTCGTCGTAGCGAAGGACGTGGATGGCCTGCCGACGGGTTGCCCCGCTTCCCGATCCCTCTGCGCCGGAGATGATCCAGTCGGGGAACAGGGAAACCTCCGGCTGGCGGTCCAGGGCCAACGGGCCGTCAGAGCGGGTCATCCGGTAATCCCGGGACCGGCCGGCGATCCCTCGCAGGGCACTCACGGGGTCTGCGAGCTCCTCCGGCGGGACGAAGGCATAGCGGGGCCAGGATGAGCGGATCTGTTCCCGGGTCTGGTGGGAGATGCGGCCGGAGAAATCCAGGGGGATTACCGACCCGTCGTCGAGTTCCACCACAGGGACCAGGGCGCAGTCGATAACGACCTGGTCGGATCCCTTCAGGGGGATGACGTGGTTCCCACGGATCGAGAGGAGCCCACCCATCCGGGCGATCACCGGCCGGATCGTTTCCAGAAGGATCATGGAAGTAGGTGAGGGCGGTATCTGGGCCGTATCGGGCAGGGCCGGTCCGGGGGGCCGTTCCGCCGGCCGGCTCAGGGGTTGATCCGGCGTTCGAACCGCTGTTACGGGCGTTTCATCCGGCTTGCCGGCACTGCCGACAGGAGGGGCCGGGGCCGATTGAACGGCGGCCGTCGGTGCGGCCCGGACCAGATGGCCGGGGAGTTTAAGGACATGCCCCGCGGGCAGGCGGTTCAGATCCTCGATCTCCGGGTTCAGACGGCGCAGAAGCCGGTACGCTGGAAGGACATCTGCCGGCTGGACCTCCAAAGAG
>JAJFUM010000439.1 GCA_021372415.1 Deltaproteobacteria bacterium | reverse complement strand
ACCGTGGCGGATGCGGGAGTCGGAGGGAAGATTGCATGGGGTGTCGATCAGCCGGTGCGGGTAAGACGAATGGAATCCTTCCCCGCACCGACATCGGGTCTATTTGCCGTTACCCGAGACAGTCTTCCCCCACCAATCCTCGTCCGTGGACTGCTTGACCTCTTTCTGATCAATACTCTGGTATCCCCAGAGGCTGAACTTCATATGATCCCAGTCCCTGTACATGGTGTTGTGTTCGTAAAAACCCGACTCCTTAGCCGCCGCACCGCAACCGGCCAGGAAAAGCAACATCAGGGTGACGGCAAACAATCTCTTCATAATATTTCTCCTTTCGTTGTGCGCCTCTGCCTGCAATGGCCGTGGCGCCTAAAATAATTCAGGATACCCCACTTTTCTTAAATGGTATAACGGATATCGAACGGTGTCAATGGGAATGGTGCCTGTGTAAGTGAGGTTGAACCGGGCCCCAGGGAATGGATCTTCCTGAGGGCCCCCGACAGGGGGCTGAAACGGCAAAAAGGGCTTGTAATTTTGCCGAAAATTTCTTAATAAAAAACGTCCATGCCCTGGTCCGCCGAGGCTGTTCCGGCGGCCGCAGTGGGTGCCCCGGATCCGGGACGGGCCAGGTAGTCCCCGGATTTCCATCGGCAGGAACGTTCATTGAACCGTCGCGGATTGACCCAGAGGGTAGAGAGCCTTGAGTCCCAGCTTTTTCAGGCTCTTAATAATCTCTTCTGAAGTGCCAATAGGGAGGAATGGTGATGGGTGAGGGGATATCGGATTACACCAAATTTTGTGTCGATCTGCGCCGGCAGATGTGGATGGCCGGGGTGGAGGAGGAACTCCGCCGCCTGATCTGGCAGATCGCGGTGACGGGCAAGTACATCTCGGCAAAGATACACGAATCGAATCGGAAACTGGCCGGCTTCAAGAACATCTATGGCGAGGATCAACTGTCACTGGACCGGAGCGCCGACGAGATCCTCAAGAATCAACTCCAGTATTCGGGATTCGTCCGGGAATATGCCTCGGAGGAGCAGGACGTTGTGGTCCTCATCGGCAAGGGACGGGAACAGTACTTCGTCACGGCGGACCCGCTGGACGGATCTTCCCTCGTGGACACCAATCTGGCCATTGGGACGATCATCGGCATCCATAAGGAATCGATCTTCGCCCGCGGGAGAGATTCGATGGTGGCGGCGCTCTACATCACCTACGGTCCGCTCATCACGATGGTCTATTCCGCCGGGAAGGGGACCCACGAGTTCGTCCTGAACCGTGAAGGCGAGTATGTCCTTTCCCAGGAGCATATCACGCTCAATGAAAAGGGTTCCATCTACAGCCCGGGAGGGTTGCGGAAGGACTGTACGGAAGGCCACCAGAAATACCTGGAGTATCTCGAAGCAGAGGGCTACAAGCTCCGCTACAGCGGAGGGTTCGTTCCGGACATCAATCAGGTCCTCATCAAACGGGGCGGGATCTTCACTTACCCTGCACTGAAAAAGAGTCCCCGCGGAAAACTCCGTCTCCTCTTCGAACTGCAGCCGATGGCCTTCATCATCGAGCAAGCCGGCGGGATCGCCACGGACGGTGCGGATGCGATCCTGTCCCTCCAGGTCGAGGATCTGGAACAGCGCTCTCCGGTTTACATCGGGAGCCGTTTCGAAGTGGAAAAGGCCATGTCTTTTTTATCCGCCAACCCCTGAACAAAGGGGGATGCTCCTGAGGAGCTCCCCGCCTAACAGTGAGGTGATACCGATGATCTACAACAGTGTGGACCAACTGAGAAAAGGGATTGAGGGCATCCTGGCGGTCGCCGGGGGTAAGGTTAATATCCTTGATGAAAAACGTCTGCGTGGTGAACTGATCGATCCGCTCGTCCAGACGGCCGTCTTCTCCCAGGAGGAGGGGGTGCGGAAGGCCGCCCGGTGGATCATCCGGCAGGCGGC
>JAJFUM010000437.1 GCA_021372415.1 Deltaproteobacteria bacterium | reverse complement strand
TCGGGAACGCCGACGTGGTCGTGACCTCCACGGCCGTTCGACCCGACAACCCCGAGGTCCTGGCCGCCCATGAGCGGGGGATCCCCGTCATCCCGCGGGCCGAGATGCTCGCAGAGCTCCTGAAGATGAAGTTCTCCATCGCCGTCTCGGGGAGCCACGGCAAGACGACGACCACCTCGATGGTGGCGACCCTTCTGGCCCACGGCGGCCTGGACCCCACCATGGTGATCGGCGGGAAACTCGCCAGCATCGGGAGCAACGCCAGGATGGGCGACGGCGAGGTGATCGTGGCCGAGGCCGACGAGAGCGACGGTTCCTTCCTGAAACTGAGCCCCTGTCTGGCCGTCATCACCAACATCGACCGGGAGCACCTGGACTACTACGCCGACCTGGACCAGATCAAGGAGGCCTTCCTCCAGTTCGCCAACATCGTCCCCTTCTACGGCTCGACGGTCCTGTGTCTCGACGACCCGCACGTCCGCGAGATCCTTCCGGAGATCAAACGCCGGGTCATCACCTACGGCCTCCAGGCCCCGGCCGACTACCGGGCCGAAGGGGTCTCCTTCACGGGAGCCTCCAGCCGATTCGCGCTCTACCACCGGGACACCCTCCTGGGGACCGTGAAGCTCAACGTGCCGGGTCTGTTCAACGTCTACAACGCCATGGCAGCCATCGCCGTGGCCCGGGAGATGGAGATGACCTTCCCCGTCATCCGGGAGGGGCTCCAGCACTTCACCGGCGTTCACCGCCGTCTGGATGTCCGGGGCGAAGCCGGGGGGATCACCGTGGTGGACGACTACGGCCATCACCCGACGGAGATCCGTGCCACCCTTGCGGCGGCCAAGCAGGTCTGGCCCGGGCGGATCCTCGTCGTCTTCCAGCCCCATCGCTACACGCGGACGCAGGCCCTTTTCGAGGAGTTCCTCACGGCCTTCAAGGACGCCGACGGCCTGATCATCACCGACATCTACCCGGCGAGCGAGGAACCGATCCCCGGGGTGAACGCCGCTACGCTCTGCGAGGCGGTGCGCAGGGAGGGTCATCCGGATGCCGTCCATCTGCCTGATTTCGACGCCATCGTCGACCATCTGGCGAAAATCGCCCGGCCCTCAGACGTGATCCTCACCCAAGGCGCCGGAAGCGTCTGGAAGGTCGGCGAGGCCTTCCTCAACAGGATCAAGGGGGCTCGGGAGGGATGAGCGAAACAGAGGACTGGCGGGCAGAGATCCGCAGGAGGACCACCGCAGAGATCCGCCTTGACGAGGAGGCCAGCCGCCACACCTCGATCGGTGTCGGCGGACGGATCGATGCGATCGTCTTCCCCCGCAACGAGGAGGAACTGACGCAGACCGTCCGGTTTCTGAAAGAGGCCCGGATCCCCTTTCTGCCCGTCGGGAACTGGACCAACCTGATCGTGACCGACCGCGGCTACCGGGGCGTCCTCGTCTCGCTTTCGGGCCTTACGGCCCTGGACCTTGGGGAAGGGCCGGCCGGGGATGTCCGGCTGACGGCCCAGGCCGGCGTTTCGCTCGCGGAGCTCGTGAACATCTCGATCCGCGAGGCCCTCACAGGGATCGAGTTCTGCGCCGGCATTCCGGGCAGTCTCGGGGGTGCCCTCAGGATGAACGCCGGGGCCTACGGGGGAGAGATCAAGGACATCGTCGAGACGGTGCGTCTGCTGGACCCCGCCGGAGAGATCCGGGAGGCATCCCGGAGCGGTCTCCGATTCACATACAGAAGCCTTGACTTGTCCGCAGAAACCGTTATCATCGGCGCGGTACTCCGGCTCCGGCGATCCGATGGGACGGCCGTTTCCGGAAAGGTCAGGGAAATCATCGAGATGCGGAGAGGAAAGCACCCCCTGGAGTTCCCGAGCGCCGGTTCGATCTTCAGGAACCCTCGGGAGGTCCCTGCCGGGAAGCTGATCGACCAGGCCGGTCTCAAGGGGTTCCGGATCGGGGATGCGCAGGTGTCGGAAAAGCACGGAAATTTCATCGTCAACCGGGGGAAGGCCAGGGCCGAGGAGATCCTGAGCCTGATCGCCCTGATCCAGAGGCGGGTCTTCGAGACCACGGGACATCAACTCCGGACCGAGGTGAAGATCATCGGGGAGTAGGAACGGCCCTGGCGGGCACGGGTGGGTTCGTTGATGAGAAAGCGGTTCCGGCTGAAACTGGATGCGAGGAGAAACCGGCTGAAACGCCGGGCAGGCGACTGGATGAGGGAAATCGGCCAGATGACCCTCCTGATGGGAGCCATCGCCGCCGTGACCGCCATTCTGTTGACCGGTTTCGACTGGGTGGTCCGCAACCCCCATCTGACCCTGAGGGAGACCGATGTCCGGGGCTGCAAGGAGCTGACCGAAAAAGAGGTCCTCTCCCTGGCGGCCATCCGGTCGACGCCGAATCTCCTGACGTTGAACCTCGACGCGATTGCCCAGCGGATCCGGTCGAACCCCTGGATCCGGGAGGTCTTCGTCGGGCGGGAATTTCCGGACCGGCTGGTCATCGTGATCCGGGAGCGCAAGGCCGTCGCCCTTCTCCAGATTGGGGACGATTTTCACCTCCTCGACACGGAGGGGTCGCCCTTCAAGCGGCTCGAACCTGGAGATGAGGCCAACCTTCCGGTCCTCACGGGCCTGGTCCGGGAGGGGAAGGCCAACGAGGCGCTTTTGAAGCAGTCCCTGGCCCTTTTGAACTATCTGGCCGGAGCGAAGGATATCCCCGCCATCGGCGCGGTTTCCGAGATCCACGGCAACGAAACCTTCGGGATCTCCCTCATCACCGATACGGGCCTGTGCCTGAAGTTCGGTTTCGACGGCTACGAGGGCAAGATCAAACGGCTGACCCCCGTCATGGCTGATCTGGACCGGAAGAACCTTACGGCGGGATTTCTGCTCATCGACCTGAGCGATCCGACGAAGGTCAATGTCCAGCGGCGCAACATCCAGGGTCCCGCGACCCCTCCGAAACCGGCAGGCACTGCGAAAGGCTATCGGATGTAAGACCTGGGGATTTATAAAGAAGAGAGGATCAAGACCCTTGAAAGGCCGATGATTCCGGAGCGAGAAGGGATCGGCCAAAGGTTCGTGAGGGGGCTGGAGGAGGCATGGGGAAAAAAGAGAACGTCATTGTCGGGCTGGATATCGGAACGACGAAAACCTGCGCGATCGTCGGCGAGGTCAAGGAGACGGGGATCGACATCATCGGCATCGGCTCCCACCCCTCGGAGGGGTTGAGAAAGGGCGTCGTCGTCAATATCGAAAGCACCGTGGAATCGATCAAACGGGCCATGGAGGAGGCTGAACGCATCTCCGGCTGCGAGATCCGTTCCGTCTACGTCGGGATCGCCGGCGGCCACATCCGGGGGCAGAACAGCCTCGGGATCGTGGCGGTCAAGGGACGCGAGGTGGACGAGGATGACGTGGATCGGGCGATCGACGCGGCCAAGGCGATCGCCATCCCCCTGGACCGTCAGATCCTCCACACCCTGCCCCAGTACTACGTGGTCGACGAGCAGGACGGAATCCGCGACCCCGTGGGGATGTCGGGCGTCCGCCTGGAGGCGAAGGTCCACATCGTGACCGGGGCCGTCACCTCCATCCAGAATATCGTCAAGTCCGTCAACCGCGTGGGGCTGGACATCAACGACATTGTCCTGGAGCAACTCGCCTCCAGTGAGTCGGTCCTGAGCGAGGACGAGAAGGACCTCGGGGTGGCCCTGATCGACATCGGAGGCGGCACGACGGACATTGCGATCTTCTCGGAAGGGAGCATCAAGCACACGGCGGTCCTGCCGGTGGGCGGAAACTACGTCACAAGCGACATCGCCACGGGACTGCGCACGCCCCTGGCCGAGGCGGAGAAGATCAAGATCCGCTATGGATGCGCCTACACGCCGCTCATCCCCAAGGACGAATCGATCGAGGTCCCCAGCGTCGGCGGCCGGGAGCCCCGGGAGGTTTCCCGACAGATTCTGGGAAGGATCATCGAGCCCCGCATGGATGAGATTCTCACGATGGCCTACAAGGAGATCAGCCGCTCGGGCTGTGAGGAGATCCTCGCGGCGGGTGTGGTCCTGACGGGCGGGGCGTCGATCCTCGAGGGGGTCCCGGAACTGGCGGAGCAGATCTTCAACATGCCCGTCCGCAGGGGCTGCCCGGTCGGCATCGGGGGTCTCACGGACGTGGTCAACAGCCCCCTGTACGCGACCGGCGTGGGCCTGGTCGTCTACGGGAGTCAGAATATCGCACGGGAAAAACTGAGCCGCGCGGATGGAAATTTCATCAGCCGTTCGTTCAGGCGACTCAGGCAGTGGGTCCTAGAATTTTTCTAGAGAGGGAGGTCATATGTTCGAACTGTCGGACGGAGGGGTAATGAGTGCGGCCAAGATCAAGGTGATCGGCATCGGCGGGGCAGGCGGAAATGCCGTCAACACCATGATCTCCTACAACCTGAGGGGAGTCGATTTCGTCGTGGCCAACACCGACGCTCAGGCGCTGGGGGCGTCCGCCTCACCGATCAAGATCCAGCTCGGCGCTGAGATCACCAAGGGGCTGGGTGCTGGTTCGGACCCCGACATCGGCAAAGAAGCCGCCCTGGAGGCGAAGGACATCATCCGGGCGAAGCTTGAGGGATCCGACATGGTCTTCATCACAGCAGGACTGGGCGGCGGCACCGGCACGGGAGGTGCGCCGATCGTGGCCCAGATCGCCCGGGAACAGGGAGCGTTGACCGTGGCCGTCGTGAGCAAGCCCTTCCAGTTCGAGGGAAAGCGGCGCAACGCCCAGGCGGAGGGGGGGATCAGCGAACTCAGGAAGATGGTGGACACCCTTATTGTCGTCCCGAACCAGCGCCTTCTGAGTCTGGGGGGCCGCGACCTCTCCCTGCTGGAGGCCTTCAAGAAGGCCGACGACATCCTCTTCCATGCCGTCAAGGGGATCTCCGATCTGATCATGGTCCCGGGGCTGATCAACCTGGATTTCGCCGACGTGAAGAACATCATGTCCGAGATGGGCATGGCCCTGATGGGGACCGGCACGGCCAGCGGTGAAAACCGGGCTGTGGAGGCAGCCCAGAAGGCCATCTCCTCGCCGCTCCTGGAGGACAACACCATCCAGGGAGCCCGCGGCGTCCTTCTGAACGTCACCGGCGGGCCGAACATGACCCTCTTCGAAATCAACGAGGCCTCGTCGCTGATCCAGGCCGAGGCGCACGAAGACGCCAACATCATCTTCGGAACCGTCGTCGACGAGACGATGGGGGACGAGATCCGGATCACGGTAATCGCAACGGGATTCGACGACAGGGGAGCGTCGGTGGGCAACGTCACCTCGATCGGAAGCATGAAGCGGGGCAATCTGGCGGTCCCCACCTTCATCCGGAACGAGAAGACCCCGGACGTCCCCCTCGATCCGAAGACAGGGACAGCCGCCGAAGGAGAGGAAAACCCCGATCTGGAAATCCCCACGTTCCTCAGAAGACAGGCCGACTGAAACCGCTGCGGGGACCGATGGCCGGCCGCGTCCCCCTACCCCGGAGTTCCCGATTGCCCTCCCCCGAAGAAGCGGGGGAGGGCTTTCATGCCTCCTGGGAAGGGGCGAGTCCCCACGGCTCATAGGCGGGGACCGCTGGCGTCGCCCGATCCGCCACCGGAGGTTCGAGCATGTCCTGGAAGGTAAAAAAAAGGTGCCTCGATCTTCTCGCCGGGGAGGAGGGGACTGTCCGCAAGGTCTGGGGTGACGCCCTGACGGTCTGCCTGGTTTACCCGAACGGCTACCGGGTTGGCATGTCCAACCTCGGTTTTCAGACCGTCTACGGCCTCATCAACAGCCGCCCTGACTGCCTTTGCGAAAGGGCCTTCCTTCCCGATCCAGCCGACGACGATTCCCGCCACGGTCCGCTCGTCAGTCTCGAATCCCAGCGGCCACTGGCCGACTTCGACATCGTCGCCTTCTCCCTCTCCTTCGAAAACGATTATCCAAACATCCTGAATCTCCTGGCCATGGCGGGGATCCGCCTTGAGTCGACGCTGCGGGGAGAGCGGGATCCCCTCATCATCGCCGGCGGGATCGCCGTCACGCTCAACCCCGAACCCCTCGCCGATTTCTTCGACCTCTTCCTGATCGGCGAAGGCGAGGCGCTCCTCCCGGATTTCCTCGACGTCGCAACGGCCCACTGCCGGGAACTCTCCCGGAGGGACTTTCTGGTCCGCGTCCAAACCGAGGTCCCGGGGGCCTATGTCCCCGCCCTCTACCGGGTCCACACCGACCCGGAAGGCCGGATACTGGGACGGGACCCTCTCGCGGCCGGGCTGCCGGCCCGGATCGCCAGACGTTCGGTCCCGGAGATCGACACCTTCCGCACCGACCAGGCCATCACCACCGAGAGGACCGAATTCGGGGGGATGTTCCTCACCGAGGTGAGCCGGGGATGTCCCCGGGGCTGCCGCTTCTGCGCCGCAGGTTTTGTCTGCCGACCGGTCCGCTTCCGGAGCGCCGCGGCGCTGGGCCCTTCCATCCAGCGGGGCCTCGATTCCGGAAAGCCCCTGGGCCTTGTGGGGACGGCCGTCTCCGACCATCCCGAACTGATCCCCCTGTGCCGGTCGATCCTCTCGCAGGGCGGCTCCGTCGCCGTCGGCTCGCTGCGCCTGGACCGCCTGAGCGCGGAGATGGTGGAGCTTCTGAAACGAACCGGCGTGGAGACCCTGGCACTCGCCCCGGAGGCAGGCTCCCAGAGGCTCAGAGAGGTGATCCGCAAGGGGATCACCGAGGAGGCCATCTTCCGCGCGGTGGACAAACTCGTAGAATATGATATGCTGCAGCTCCGTCTCTACTTCATGGTGGGTCTCCCAACGGAGACGGATGGGGACGCCGAGGCGATCGCCAGTCTGGTCAAGGGGATGGAACATCGGGCCCGCCTCGCGACGGCGGGCCAAAAGGGATTCCGGCGGCTGACGCTCAGCATCAACCAGTTCATCCCGAAACCTGCCACGCCTTTCCAGTGGCATCCCCTGGAGGACACCAACGTCGTCCGGCGCAGGATCCGGGCACTCACCGCCGCCCTTCGAGGGCAGCGGGCGGTCCAGGTCACCCACGACCTGCCGAAATGGAATTACATCCAGGCGCTCCTGTCGCTCGGAGACCGGTCCGTGGGAAAGCTGCTTCTGGCCGTCCACCGCGTGGAGGGAAACTGGGCGAAGGCCTTCCGCGAGGTGAACGTCAACCCCGATTTCTTCGTCCACCGCCAAAAGGAACCCGGTGAGGTCCTGCCCTGGGATTTCATCGATCACGGCACGGACAGGGCCTTTCTCGCCGACGAATACCGGAAGGCACTGGAGACACAGGATTTCAAAAAACCCTGAGGAGAAAAGGACATGACCATTATCCGCACGCCCCGCGGCCAGGCCAGACCCATGAGAGGGATGATCGTCTTCATCGCAGCCCTGGTGTTGCTGATGATCTTTCTGAGGGTCATCGGCCTCATCACTGACTGGTTCTGGTTCCAGGAGGTGGGATACCAGACGGTCTTCACCGTAACCCTTCTGGCGAAGATCAAAACCGGTCTCCTCTTCGGGGCCGGATTCTTCACCGTCCTGATCGTCAACCTCCTGATCGCCTTTCGGCTGTCACGGGTCCCCCTCTACGGAGACCCTGCGGCCGCCTTCGGGAACCCCATCCGGGAGATGGAGCCGGCGGTCCTGAAGGCCTTGATCATCGCAGGCTCGCTCCTCATCGGTCTTTTTGCCGCCGTCAACGGCACCGCCCAATGGGAGAGCCTTCTCCTGTTCCTGAACCCGACCCCCTTCGGCGTCCAGGACCCCCTCTTCATGAGGGACATCGGCTTTTACGTCTTCCAGTTCCCCTTCCTGATGCACCTCGACGGCTGGCTGAAATTCGTCTTGATCGTGACGGCGGTGGCCACGGGATTCGTCTATCTCGTCCGGCGCTCCTTCCTGTTCATCCCGCCCCGGATCTGGAAGATCGCCCCGGCCGCCCGGATCCATCTGTCCATCCTCGTCGCCCTCTTTCTGATCTGGGGCGTTTTCGGGACCTGGATGGATCTCAACGAGCTCCTCTTCACCAAACGGGGCGTGGTCTTCGGCCCCGGTTACACGGACGTCACGACCCAAATCTGGATCCTCAAGCTTATGATGGGGCTCTACGGCCTCGCGGCCCTGGCGGTGATCTTCTTTGCCGTCCGCCCGGACTGGCGCATCCCGGCGGCGGCCATCGTCCTGCTGATCCTGGTGTCGGTCCTCGGACGGGGGATCTACCCCTCCCTGATCCAGAAGTTCCAGGTCGTCCCCAACGAGATCGCCGCCGAGAAGCCCTACCTGGAGAAGAACATCCAGTACACGCGGCTGGCCTACGGCCTGACCCAGATGGAAGAGCAGGAGTTCCCGACCGAGGAGAACCTGACGGCCAGGGATCTCCAGAAGAATAACCTCACCGTAAAAAACATCCGGCTCTGGAACCATGCCCCACTCCTGATGACCTACAGTCAGCTCCAGGAGATGCGGACCTACTACAAGTTCACCGGCGTCGACAACGACCGCTACACGATCAACGGCGAATACCGGCAGGTCATGCTCTCCCCGCGGGAGATCTCCTACCCCGCCCTCCCCTCCCGGACCTGGGTCAACGAGCACCTGACCTACACCCACGGCTACGGCGTCGTCCTGGGGCCGGTGAACCGCGTCTCCGCCGAGGGCCTCCCGGAATTCTTCATCAAGGACATCCCGCCCGTCTCCACGACATCCCTCAAAGTGACCCGCCCCGAGATCTACTTCGGGGAGAACTCCAACGAGTATGTCTTTGTCCGCGCGAAACAGCCCGAGTTCGACTACCCTGTGGGGGACAAGAATGTTTACTCCCGCTACGAGGGAACGGGGGGAGTTCCGCTTTCCTTCCTCAAGAAGCTGATCTTCGCAGTCCGTTTCGGCTCGATCACGATGCTCCTTTCGGACGACATCACTTCCGAAAGCCGGATCGTTTACCACCGCAACGTCCGCGAGCGGGTCGCGATGATCGCCCCCTTCGCCCGGCTGGACCACGACCCCTACTTGGTCGTCTCGCCGGAGGGACGCCTGGTGTGGTTCGTGGACGGCTACACGACGACGGACCGTTTCCCCTACTCGGAGCCGACCCCCCAGGTAGGCAACTACATCCGCAATACCATCAAGGCCGTCGTGGACGCTTATGACGGCACGGTCCGGCTCTACGTCAGCGACCCGGCCGATCCGATCATCCAGACCTATACCCGGATCTTCCCCGGTGTCTTCAAGCCGATGGCCGAGATGCCCGAAGCCCTTCGGAACCACGTGCGCTATCCCGCCGGTCTCCTGGCGATCCAGGCGCGGCTGTACCAGGCCTACCACATGCAGGATGCCCAGGTCTTCTACAACAAGGAGGACCTCTGGTCGATCCCCGGCCGGCAGACCGGCGGCGGCCACCAGCAGGCCATGGACCCCTATTACACGATCATGAAGCTCCCAGGGGCCGAGAAGGAAGAGTTCATCCTCCTTTCCCCCTTCACGCCGAGCATGAAGGACAACATGTCGGCCTGGATGGCCGCACGCTGCGACGCCCCCCATTACGGCAAGGTGGTCGTCTACAAGTTCCCCAAGCAGAAACTGGTCTACGGCCCCCGCCAGATCGAAGCCCGGATCGACCAGGACACGGTCATCTCCCAGCAGCTCACTCTCTGGCAGCAGCACGGATCGAACGTGATTCGGGGGAGTCTCCTGGCCATCCCGATCGAGAAGTCGATCCTCTACGTGGAATCCCTCTACCTGGCCGCCTCCAACGGCCAGCTCCCGGAGCTGAAAAGGGTCATTGTGGCCTATGGGAACACCATCGCCATGGAGGAAACTCTGGATCTCTCCCTCCAGAAGATATTCGGCGGGGGACCGGTGAGAGACCGGGAGGCGCCGGCAGAGGCCAGGAAACCCACGACCGCCGCGGAACCGAGCGACCGCCTGAGCGCCCTGGAGGCCCTGGGCCACCTCCGCAAGGCCCAGGAGTTCCTCCGCCAGGGCAACTGGGCGGGATTCGGCGAGGAGCTCAAAAAGACCGTGGAGAGCTTGACGGCGATCGAGAAGAAGGGGGGAAGGGCCAAGTAGCCCTTTG
Organism: Deltaproteobacteria bacterium; assembly: GCA_021372415.1. Classification (GTDB taxonomy): domain Bacteria; phylum Desulfobacterota; class Syntrophia; order Syntrophales; family UBA5619; genus JAKAFS01. The sequence continues at coordinate 12,365 of JAJFUM010000437.1, read as the reverse complement.
AGCGGGCAGGAACTGCCGTAGGCAGGACCGACCTGCCGGCGGAGACGGCCCCGGTGGGCCTGAACAGCTATTCGAGGAGGTGTGGATCATGATGAACAGGGAGGGATGGATCCGGAAAGGATCGTCACGGGGCCGGGGGGAATTTTCCCTCCGATCGGCAGCCGGCCTTATCGTCGCGCTCCTGCTCTCGGTCTGGCTGACGGGCTGCGCGCCGAAACTCTACAGCATCGACATGCGCTACATCCCCACCAAGACGATCCAACCGCCCCAGAACGATGGCCGCAAGTACGGCCTGACGGTGGCCGCCTTCATTGATCAACGCAAGCAGGAGGACACGCTCGTGATCGGACGGGTCGTCCGTTCGGACGGGGAGACCGTTCCGGTCCTGCCGAAATACGTCACACCGCAGGAGGCCGTCGCCGCGGCCCTCCGCGAGCTGCTCAGACAGTCCGGGTACGCCGTCTCGCCGGCCAAACCCGAGTGGGACCTCGCAGAAGGCACCATCCGTCCGGAATGGGGAGCGATCGTCGTCGGCGGGGCCATCGAGGCCCTTGAGGTGACCTGCGTCGAATCCTATGCGATGAAGAAGTATACCGCCAGGGTGCGCGTGTCCCTGGCCTTCGCCGACGTCTCGAAGAAGCGGATCTTCTACCGGGTCAACGCGGAGGGCAGTTCGTCCCTCGAACACATCGTCTTTTCCGAGGAAAAACTGGAGGCGCAGATCAACACCGCCCTGTCCGACGCCATGGAAAAGGCTGTCGAGGGGCCGGAGATGGCGCGCCGGATCCGGGAGGCGCTAGGGTCTTAAAGGAATGATGGTCGTGTCATGATCAAACCATCCGTGTCCCCGAATTCCATGAGCCGGATTCGAATCGCCATCCTGATCCTGACGGCGGCAGGCCTGGCTTTGGCCGCTGGCCCGGCCCCCTGTGCGGCGGAGAACGCGATCCCCGTCCTGATGACGGCGCAGCAAAAGACAGCGGCCGAGTTGGATCGGCTGGATGCCGAATTGAAGCGGGCGGCCCAGGCCCTCGGAACGACGGGGCTGACCGGTGATGCAGCCCGTTCGGTCCTTTCAGGGCTCTGCGCAAGCTTCCGCCATGCCGTGGATTGTGCCGCTGTCGATGCGTCCGGAACGATGGTGACGATCGAACCGGCGGCCTACCGGCCCTTCGAGGGCAAGCAGATCGGCGACCAGGAACAGGTGCAACGGGCCCTTCATGGCCAGCCCGCCCTGAGCCATGTCTTCAGGGCGGTGGAGGGCTTCCCGGCCGCGGATGCCGAACACCCCGTCACCACCGCCGACGGGCGGCCCCTCGGAACGGTCAGCCTCCTTTTCAAGCCTGAGGCCCTGCTGGGAGAGATCATCGCCCCCTTGGTACAGGGGACCCCGATGGCCATCTGGGCCATGGAAAGGGACGGCCACATTCTCTACGATGCGGACACCCCCCAGGTTGGCCTGAATCTCTTCACCGCCCCGATCTACCGGCCCTATCCCGGACTTCGAAACCTGGGACGCCGCATCGCCGCAGCCCCCGAGGGCAAAGGCGCCTATCGCTTCAGGAACGGTCCTTCCAAGGAAATCGTCAGGAAGAACGCCTGCTGGCGCAGCGTATCCCTTTACGGGACCGAATGGCGCCTGGTGGCAATCCAGGTCCACGTGGGTCCCTCGGGAAAGAAGCGGCCTCCGAGCCCTGCCTCGCCGCCGGAGGCGGGATTGGCATCTCTCGCCGCGAATCCCACCCTGGGCGAAGCCCTGTCGGGCGGCGACAAGACGAGCGGGCTGCGCCTCCTCAGGGAATTCTACGACACGGCACCGGGCCTCTACTCGGTGCAGTGGATCGACGAAGCAGGGATCAACCGCTTCGGCTATCCCCCGGAAAACAGCCTCACCGATTACGATTACCGACTGGACCGCTCCCCACGCAATCAGGAGATCCTCCGGATCCTCGACGGTCGGATTCCGGCCCTGTTCGAAGCACCCCTCTTCGAGGGACGGACGGGACTTTTCTGCTTCCGGCCCCTTTTCCACCAGGGGCGGTATATGGGCATGGTCTACCTGATCCGGGTCCGATAGCCCTCTCCGCCCCGGTCCAGATCCTGCCGCATCCGGTGCCCGAATCGCCTGGACAACCGCGCCTACTGCTTCCGGTCCGCTGCCAGGACGCCGGCGACCATGAATGCCTTCGGCGGCATCTCCTGGATCCAGACCCGGATCGTTTCCAGCGGGGCACCGATGGAATCATGAACGGCTTTGGTCACCGCCGTCAGGAGAACCTTTTTCTGTTCGTCAGACCGTCCCTCCAGAAGATGGATTTCAATCAGAGGCATACATTTCTCTCCTTTCACACCCTATTCCGGACCCATTCGCGCCGAGCGAAGGGCCTTTTTGATTTTAACGCCAACGGCCAGGATAGGCAACCCTGAAGACCGACTTTTTCCCTTCCCGGTCCTCCCTTCCTCCGCCCAAGCCACGGCCGGAGAGAGGGAAAGGGGGTGCAAATCTCAAAAAAGCCTTGACACGATAATTCAAAATATATATCTAAAAGTAAATTTTATTATGAATTTATTATAAACCCGAAACAAAAAAGACTCAACCGGTTATTTTCCTCATTTCAGGGATTCTCCCCGACAACCGGGATGCCGGCGCTCTCCGGCGTCCGGACGGGACCACCCCCGTTGCCGAAGGGGCAATGGCGGACGGAGGCTCGACATGATGAAGAAGACGCCCACCAAGGGCAGAAAAAAGGAGACCGGATCCCAGGAGGCCCTGACCCTCAAGGCCTACAACGGCATCCGCCGCAAGCTTTTCTTCAACGAGATCTCACCGGGGCAGAAGATCTATTACTCCGACCTGGCCGAAGAGATGAAGATGAGTCCGACCCCTGTAATCCAGGCCTTGAAGTGGCTCGAGTTTCAGGGACTGGTCCGGCACGAAAACAACCGGGGCTTCTTCCTGGAACCGGTCAGCCTGAACGAAATCAAGGAAATCTACCGGCTGCGACGGACGATCGAGGTGGATCTGCTCAGACAGTCCTTCGAACACCTGACCGACGGGGACATCAAGAAGATCGAAAAGGTCCTCGGACATTACGAGGAAACCCACCGTTCGGACTACCACAAGAAGCAGTTCATGGCCGCCCGGGAATTCCATCTGACCCTGGCCTCGTTCGCGCAGGCGCCCATCACCTACACGACGCTGCACAGGCTGTTCGATCTGATCTACCTGAAGTACCAGGTCGATACCCTCTTCTCCCGGGCATCCGAGCAGGCCATGACGAGCCACCGGAAAATCTTCGAGTGCATCAAGGCGAGGGACTGCGAAGGCGCCTGTGCCTGCCTGACTGCCGACATCGACAACGTCAGCCGGAGGGTGGTCGACAATATGATGAAAAACCTCGCGGAAAAAGAGAAGTTCCAAATTTAGGACAGGCTCGGTCCCTTACCCCTCAAAGATTAAGGAGCAGGGAGGCTGATGGATGTTCGGTTGGCAAGGTAAGACCCTCAAGGTCGATCTGTCCTCGGGAAGGATCCACAGCGAGCCGCTGGACCCGTCGGCGGCCCGGGATTATGTGGGCGGGCGGGGCCTGGGGATTTATTTTCTGAACCGCCTTGTCGACCCCCATTGTGACCCCCTTTCGCCCGAGAACGTCCTGATCATGACCACCGGTCCCCTGACTGGCACGACGACGCCCACGGGCGGACGCTACATGATCACGACCAAAAGCCCCCTGACGGGCTCCCTCACCTGCTCCAATTCGGGCGGACGATTCCCGAGAGAGTTCAAACTCTGCGGTTTCGATGTCCTGATCATCACCGGCAGAGCGGCCCGGCCGGCCTATCTCTGGATCCAGGACGACCGCGCCGAACTGCGACCGGCCACCCATCTCTGGGGTCTGGAAGTCCCCGAGACGACGGACCGCCTGCTCGCCGAGACCGACCCCCAGGCCCGCGTCGCCTGCATCGGTCCCGCCGGGGAAAGGGGGGTCCTGTTTGCCTGCCTCATGAACGACAGGGACCGCGCGGCTGGCCGCGGCGGCGTGGGCACGGTGATGGGTTCGAAAAACCTCAAGGCCGTCGTGGTCCGAGGCAGCACCAAGGTCCAGGTGGCCGACCGGGAAGGCTTCGATCAGATCCAAAAACGGGTGATGGGCCGGTTCCGGGAGGCTGCCAAGGCCCATCCGTCGCCGCTCAGCCAGCACGGCACCCTGGGGGTCATGGTCCCCCTGACCCAGAAGCACGGGGTCCTGCCCACGAAGAACTACCAGCGGGGCACCTTTGACGGCTGGCAGGCCATCAGCGGCCAGACCTTGACGGAGAAGTACCTGGAGAAGACCAGCGCCTGCTGGGCCTGTCCGATCGCCTGCGGCCGGGTTACCCGAGTGACGGAGCCGCCTGAATTTGCGGGGGCAGGCGAAGGGCCCGAGTTCGAGACGGGATTCGCCCTGGGCTCCATGTGCATGGTGGACGACCTGGCGGCCATCACCAAGGCGAACTACCTCTGCAACGAACTGGGGATCGACACGATGACCATGGGGGTCACCATCGCCTGCGCCATGGAACTCTTCGACCGCGGCATCATCGACGAGACCCAGACGGGCAAACCCGTCCGCTGGGGAGATGGATCACGGCTCGTGGAACTGACGCGGATGACCGGCCTCAGGGAGGGTTTCGGCGACCAACTCGCCGAGGGCAGTTATCGCCTGGCCGCGCGGTACGGCCATCCGGAACTGGCGATGGTCACCAAGAAGATGGAGCTGGCCGGTTACGATCCACGCGGCCTTCAAGGGATGGGCCTGGCCTACGCCACCTCCCCCATCGGGGCTTCACACTGCCGCGCCCACATGGGCTACACGGAGATGGTGGGGATTCCCAAGCCGAGCGACCGCCACGCCTGGCAGGGCAAAGGCTCCCTGGTCAAGCGCTGGCAGGACGTCTTCAGCCTGATCGACGCCACCGGGATCTGCATCATGTTCAGTATCCGCAATCTCCTGCGCCAGGACCTGGACATTCTGCCCGACGGGATCCTGGAATACCTCAACGCCGTCACCGGTGCCGGCTACACGCTTGAGGAGCTCACACGGGCCGGCGAGCGGATCCTGAACGCCGAGCGGCTCTTCATGGTCAGGGCGGGGTTCGACCGCCGACAGGACACGCTGCCTCTCCGTCTTCTCCGCGAACCCCAGGCGGAAGGCCCCAGCGCGAACCGGGTCGTCGAGCTCGACAACATGCTGGATGAATACTACCAATGCCGGGGATGGACCCCCCAGGGGATCCCCACCCATGCCAAGCTGGAGGAGTTGGGATTGCAAACGCCGGATCGCGAGGCCTTCCATGAAAATCGCAGTTGAGCTGTTCGGCGTTTCCGCTCCTTCCGGCCCGAAAGATCAGAGAGTCCTGGCGGTGGATCTCGATGGTGAGGCCACGGTCTGCCGCCTGATCGAGCGGCTTGCCCTGCCCTCTGATCTTTTTCTGGCGGTCCTGATCAACGGACAGCGGGTGGAGGCCGGCCATCCGCTTCACGACGGCGACGAGGTCTTCATCTTCACCCCCGCGGAAGGGGGATGAGAAGGAGCCCTTGAAGGGCAAGGGTCCGATTTGCGGACCCCAGGGAAACAACACAGATCGAGGAGGTAAGAGCAGGTGAGCGAGAGGCTTTCAGGCAGGCAGGTGGTCATGATCGTGGCGAACGAGTTTGAGGACATCGAGTTGCTCTATCCACTGCTGCGGCTCAGCGAGGAAGGCGCCGGGATTGTCGTCGTCCCGGTCCAGATGGGGCTTCATCCCCGCCCCTCGCTGGCGGAGAAGCCGGTCACGGGCCGCTTCGGCCATCCCGTCCCCATTCCCGTCATGCCCGAGGGGAGAAGGCACCGCATCGGCCGGATCGAGGAGCTCGACGCCGCCCGGATCGACTGTCTGCTCTTCCCGGGCGGCTTTTCACCCGACAGCCTGCGGCGCCATCAGCAGACCCTCGAACTGGTTCGCCAATGTCACCGGGAAAAGCGGCTGCTGGCGGCCATCTGCCATGCTCCCTGGATCCTGATCTCCGCGGGCGTCATGGCGGGGAAGCGGGCTACCGCCTTCGCCTCCCTGCGCGACGACCTGGTCAACGCAGGAGCCGAGTTCGTGGACGCGCCGGTCGTCCGGGACGGCCATGTGATCACCAGCCGGATGCCGAACGACCTGCCGGAGTTTTGCCAGGAGATCATCACGGCCCTCTGTGAAAAGGCCGCCTGACTTTTAGGCATGATCGCCAATTCAACGAGGTTTGCCTTGGCGGATAGCCATACTGAATGGGTAATGCTTTAGGGGCGACAGATTGACAAGAACTCAAAAGAAAAGGGAGGACACCATGAAAGGGACAAGACAGGTTTGGATTGCAGTGGCTGTCGTTTTCTGCTTGGCCGTTCTGCTGCCATCTACGGCGACCTCGGAAGACAAGTATGTGACCTTTGGACAGACCGAGCCCTTGACCGGACCATTGGCCGGCTTCGGCGTTCCCAACAAGCGGATCGTCGAGATGGCCATCGAGAAGATCAACAGCGAGGGAGGCTTCAAGGTCAAGGGGGAAACCTACAAGCTCAGGGTCATCTGTGAAGACAACAAGAACACCACGGAAGGGGCCGTTGCCGCGAACAACAAGCTCATCCATCAGGACAAAGTGAAGATGGTGATGAACTTCCCCACCACGCCCGCCATTGCTTCCCAGGTGGTCACCGAACAGGCCAAGGTGATCAACCTCATCGGGGGGTTGCATCACGAAATGTTGGGACCCAAGAAACCCTATTCCTTCCGCCATGTCATGGATGCCACGGTGACCGCTCCGGCACAGGTGAAATGGATCCTGAAGAACCGCCCGAACCTGAAATCCTCCTGGATGACCGGAGCGGACGATGCGTCCGGCGCGGCCGGAGTTGACGGCTGGAACGGAGCCTGCAAAAAATATGGGATCAACGTGCTGGGATCCGACTTGATCGGCAGACAGGTCACGGATTTCTATCCCATCCTCGCCAAGATCTTGCGCGCCAATCCGGACATCATCGGGAGCAACACGGGGGATCAGGGCGCCCTTCTTCTGAAACAGGCGCGGGAGAAAGGCTACAAGGGGCAGTTTGCGACCCCCTATGCCGCTTCCTTAAGTTGGATCAAAACCGGAGGGGCGGAAAATCTGGAGGGAACATTGAACATCGGCGTCGATGCGACCTCGGAACGGGTGCCGAAAGGCGTGAGGGATTTTCATGCGGCCTATGTTAACAAATTCAAAGAAGAGCCCGGGGCATGGTCAGACTGGCAGACAACCCCTCCGTACATCATCGCTCAAGCCATGGCCAAGGCGGGGACGATTGATGATGTGGAAAAAATCAAAGCGGTGCTGGAAAGTGAATCGTTTAAGACCCCCTGGGGCGAAATTCGGTACGGCGGGGCGAAGAAATTCGGCATCCCCCGCCAGTTGCTGATTCCCATTTTTATCTCCACCGTCAAGAATGGGAAGATCGCGGTTCTTGACCGGATTGACGGGGCGGAAATCGAAAAATTGATGAGTGAGTAACCGCAGGAATCGAGGGACATCGTTTCCTGCTGATCAGGTGTAGCCATGGGCAACAGCCGGGTTTCACCGAACCGCCCGGCCGTTGCTCAGGCTCGCCGATCTTGAGTCGAGGAAAGACCATGCAATTATTTATCGAGATGACCATCAATGGCGTGATGTTGGCCACGAGCATGATGTTGGTCGGCCTTGGGTTTACCCTCTTGCACAGCATCCTGCGTGTGGTCAACCTGGCCCATGGCGAGTTGTATATGTTTTCCGCCATGCTGGTCTGGTACTTCATGACCCAGTTCCATCTCGGCTATCCCGTGGCGATCCTGATCAGCATGGCCATAGTGATTGCCCTTGGGCTGATCATCGAAAGGTATGCCCTGCGCAAATTCCGGGGCGATTTGCTGTCGGGTTTGATTGTCTCCATGGGACTGGTTTTTATCCTGCAGCAGGGCTCGCTGCTGTTCTTTGGGACGGAAACCAAGAATATCCCTTCGGCCTTCCCGGGGAGCCTGGCCTTCGCGGGCATTCAAATCTCCAAGGAACGGGTGGTGATCTCCCTGATCAGCCTGGCGATCATCGTGGTTCTGATTTTCTTTGTGAACCGCTTCAAGGCCGGCCGGGCCATGAGGGCCGTGGCCCAGGATGAGGATGCCGCCAGGCTCCAGGGAGTCAGTATTCGATACATCAGCACCTTGATCATGGCCCTGGCCTGCGGCCTCGGGGCGATCGCCGGAGGTCTGATGGCCCCGGTGTTCATGATCGTTCCGACCATGGGCCTGCCCTTTCTCCTGAAGACGGTGATCGCCATCACGCTAGGGGGCATCGGCAGCATCGGAGGGGCCGTTCTCGGCGCTCTGATCGTGGGGATGGTGGAAAGCTATGTCTCCACCCTGATTTCGATCGAGGTCGCCTATATCGCCCTTTTCGGCATGCTCGCCCTGATCCTGGTCGTGAAACCTGGCGGATTTTTTGGCACCCCCTATGAATATGTATGAAAAGGCTGGGAATATGAATCCAGTGCGCGCAAAGGTGAACCCCAACAGGAGCAGCAAAATCCGGGTTTCTCTATTATTGGTCATTCTCCTGGTGCTGCCCCTTTTTGTCCGCAGCCCTTACCTGCTTCATGTCGCGATCATCACGGCCCTATACATCATCCTCGCGGCGGCCCTACGTTTGCCCCTGATTACCGGCCGGTTCAATATCGGGATCGTGGCTTTTGCCGCGGTCGGCGCCTACACCTCCGCCCTGCTGGCCTTGAAGCTGGGGGTCAACGTCTGGCTCGCCCTTCTTGCGGGATGTGCCGTATCGGGCATGGTGGCCTTCGGGCTCGGCCTGATTATTCTTCGGGTCAGCGGTCTTTACTTTGGCATGCTCACGATGTGCCTCCTGGAAATGCTGCGGCACTATCTGTTATGGCATCGGGAACTGACCGGCGGGGTCATGGGGATACTCAACATTCCCAGCCCCACCCTCTGGGGGTTTGATCTAGGCGCCGATAAGGTGCCCTTTTATTACCTGACCATGATCGTCACGGTTCTCTCCATATGGTTCCTATACCGAATTGAGCGTTCCCGGGCAGGCATGGCATTTCAGGCCATCGGGCAGAGTGACCTGCTTTCGGAACACCTGGGGATCCCTATTGCCCGATATAGACTCCTGGCCTTTGTCGTCAGTGGTATCTTTGCCGGACTCATGGGCGGCATGACTGCCCACTACCTGCATTACACCTCCCCCGAGGATTGGACCATCATGCAGTCTCTCACGATCCAGATCTTCATGGTCGTGGGGGGGCGGGGGTCAGCCTGGGGGCCCATTGTGGGGACCACGGTTTTGATGATCATCAGTGAAACGCTTCGTGGCAGCAAGGAGTACCTGCCCTTGGTCTATGGCGTGATCCTTATCCCGGTGATCCTTTACTATCCGCGCGGACTTGTGGGACTGCCCCATTCCATTTCCCAGTGGTTTGCGAGGCGGCGTCAAAGATAAGGACCCCTTGCATTGCTTCACAAAGATCCCTAGGTGGAACAGAACGGCTTCTTCTGAATCGAACGAAAAGGATCGGCAGGCTATGGCTATTTTGGAATTGCAGGGTCTCAGTAAACAGTTCGGCGGTCTGGCGGCGGTCAGCGGGTTGGATCTGGCCATTTCCACCGGGGAAATCCGGGGGCTTATCGGCCCCAATGGGGCGGGCAAGACAACCGTCTTTAATATGATCAGCGGTGTGTATAAGCCGACTCGCGGTCGGATCCTATTCGACGGAGAGGACATCACCGGTCTTCCTGCCCACGAGGTGGTCAAGAGACATTTGTCGCGCACCTTTCAGTTGACGGCCATTTTCCGGGAGTTCACGGTGTTAAGAAATCTCTTGGCCGCCTATCACCTCTTTTCCAAGACCGGGTTCTGGAATTCGGTTCTGAACACCCCTCTCAGCAGAAATGAGGAAGCGCAGTTTATGGAAGATGCCCTGGAAATGCTCCGGTTTCTGGGGATTGAAGACCTGAAGGACGAAATTGCCAAGAACCTGCCTTACGGTCACCAAAGGGTGATGTCTCTGGGAATGGCCCTCATCCTCAAGCCCCAATTGCTCATGCTGGACGAGCCGGTTTCGGGAATGAACCCCCAGGAAACCAAGAACATGATGGATAGAATTCGGGAGACCCGGGACAAGAAAGGCGTGACCATATTTCTGGTTGAACACAACATGAAGGCGGTCATGGGCATTTGTGATCAGATCAGCGTGTTGAGCTTCGGCAAAAAAATCGCTGAAGGCACCCCCCAGGAAATCAAAGCGAACACGGCTGTCATCGAAGCTTATTTGGGAGTGGAAGACCATGCTGCTTGAGGTGAAGGATCTCTGGGTGCACTACGACAGGATCGAGGCGGTCAAGGGGGTATCCCTTCAAGTCAAGGAGGGCAGCACCGTCGCCTTCGTCGGAGCGAACGGGGCGGGGAAAACCACGATCTTGAGGACCATCTCGGGGTTGAAAAGCCCGACATCCGGGGAAATCCGGTTCAACGGACGGCCAATCGAGCGGAAAGATGCGGCGGACATTGTCAAGCTCGGCATCGCCCATTGCCCGGAGGGGCGAAGGGTCTTTCCTTTCATGACGGTACTGGAAAACCTTCAGATGGGGGCTTTTATACGCACGGATGAAGCCGGGATCAGAAACGATCTGGACCATATCTACACCACCTTCCCCAAACTCAAAGAGAGATCCAAACAGAAGGCCGGGACCCTGAGCGGCGGCGAGCAGCAGATGTTGGCCATTGCCAGGGCCCTGCTCTCCAAGCCGAAGCTCCTCCTGCTGGATGAACCCTCCCTGGGCCTGGCCCCCATCATGGTTCAGCAGGTCGCCCATATCATCGCGGAAATCAGGCAGATGGGAATCGGAATTCTTCTGGTGGAGCAGAATTCGGTCATGGCCCTCCGACTCGCCGACTATGCCTATGTATTGGAGACAGGAAACGTATTCATGGAGGGAATCGCGAGTGAGCTACTGTGCAACCCCAAGGTGAAGGAAGCCTACCTGGGCGGATAGGAGCTACCGGCGGCGGATCAATTCGATTTCGAAGAGCTTCGGCCAAAGCTTCCCCGTCACGAAAAGGCGGTCCCGGGCCGCGTCGTAGGCGATCCCGTTGAGGACGTCCACCGGGATCCATCGGTCCGCCTGGGGCAAAAGGCCGGTCAGGTCGATCCAGCCGGTCACGGCCCCACTCCTGGGGGAGATCCGCGCGATCCGGTCCGTCCGGTAGATGTTGGCGAGGATCTCGCCCCGGACGACCTCCAGCTCGTTGAGCTCGGCAAGCGGGACGCTGCCCACCTGGACCTTCAGCCGTCCCATCTCCTTCAGGGTCCTTGGGTCGAGGAACCTGAGCTCCGCGGTCCCGTCGCTCATGATCAGCCGTTTTCCGTCCTGAGTCAGTCCCCATCCCTCGCCGGGATAGCGGAAACTCCCTACCGGCCTGAGACCGGCGCGATCATAGATGAAGCCCGTCTGTTGGGTCCAGGTCAACTGGTAGAGCCGCCCCCCCCAGGCCGCAAGCCCCTCGCCGTAATAGGTGTCCTCCAGGTCGTGCCGCTCGAGGACCTGGCCGGTCTCCAGGCGGACCTTCCGGAGGCTCGAGGCCCCGTACTGGCCCGTGCTCTCGTAGAGGAACCCGTCCAGCCAGAGGAGTCCCTGCGTGTAGGCCATCCGGTCGTGGGGGTAGGTTTTGAGGACGCGGTAGCCCCAGATGGGGAGCGTATCCCCCTTCCCGCCAGCAGAAGCAGACCGGACCGCCGGAACGAGGAGGGCCGTCAGGACCGCAAGGATCGCGAAGGCCGACAGGACGGCGCGGGACAGGTTTCCGGCTGAGTGAGAGAGGGCGCGTGTCATGGCTGGGGATCACCAGTGGGGTTGGTTGCCGATCCGGTGGCCCATCACCTCGATGGTGTCGGAGACGACGACGAAGGCCCCCGGGTCCTCGTTGCGGACGATCTGCTTGAGGGTCGCCACTTCCGGGAAGGTGACGACGGTGTAGAGGATCCGCTGTTCATTCCCCGAATAGGCCCCCTGGCCGCGCAGGATCGTGACCCCGCGATGGATCTCCCTGAGGATCCTCGGGGAGATCCTCTCCCACTGGGGCGAGATGATGAAGACGGCCTTGCGCTGGGTCAGGCCTGAAATGACCAGATCGACGATCCTGGAGGAAACGAAGAGATAGAGCATGGTATAAAGGGCAGCCTCCAGGGAGAAGAAGAGGGCCGAGGCCACCAGGACCAGGACGTTGAAGGCCAGAACCGTGGTCCCCAGGCGTATGGAGAAACGCTGGAGGAGGATCACCG
>JAJFUM010000406.1 GCA_021372415.1 Deltaproteobacteria bacterium | reverse complement strand
CGGTCTTCGGCCTCATCGGCAGATACGACGGCATCCCCTACGCCCTGGACCGCGCGAGGACCATCATCGCCGAAGGCAAGGCCCGGCTGGCGCCCTTCCAGGACGGCGAGGCGAAGGCGGCCCTCCTGGCCATGGCCGACTTCATCGCCGAGCGGACCCTGTAAAAGACAGGGTCTCGGGTTTAGGGTCTAGGGTATCGGCAAAAGACATAAAGACAAACAGAAAAGGACCGGGACGATGATCTCCCGGTCCTTTTATTTTCTTCCACTGTTTGGCTATTGCGGTTTGATCCCTGCTGCTTTCGCGATACGCGCCGCGGCCTCCATCTCGCTGCGCACGAAACGCGCGAAGTCTGCCCGGGTCGAGCTCATCGGCTCGAATCCGAGCTTGGCGAATTCCCTGCGCAAATCAGGAGAGGAAACCGCTCGCGCCACATCGTTCGCAAGCTTGTCCACGACACGGGCGGGAATGCCGGAAGGTGCCCAAATGCCCCACCAGGTGGTCTGCACGAAATCCGCAACACCGGCCTCTGCGATGGTTGGCACCGAAGGCAACCCGTCATTGCGCGTGGAGCCGGTCACGCCAAGTGCGATAAGTTTGCCCTCACGAACGGGTTTCAGCGCGATGGCCATCGGCGGAAACCAATAGGTCGTCTGACCGGTCATCGTAGCGGCATTCGCCTCCGGCCCCCCCTTGTAAGGGACATGGGTGACATCGATGCCGGCCGCCATCTTGAATTTTTCGGCGACGAAATGCGTGCCGCTTCCGCTGCCCGCTGTGCCGTACTTCATCTGGCCGGGCCGTGCCTTTGCGGCTGCAATCAGTGCAGAGACGGATTTCACTCCCGATGACGGGCCGGTGACGAGGACGTAGGGCTGTGAAGCAAGCGGCGCAATGTCAATGAAATCCTTTACGGGGTCGTACGGGAGATTCGCATACAGCACCGGACTCGCCGCATAGGCAGACCCCGTTATCAGCAGGGTGTATCCGTCCTTGGGTGCCTTTGCAGCCGCAGCGGTTGCAGCAGCAACACCCTCGGCGGTAAGATTCTCCACGACGACGGGTTTGTTCCAGAGTTCAGAGAGCTTCAGACTTACCGCACGGGCAATGAGATCCGTGGCGCTCCCTGCCGTGAACGGGACGATGACCCGCACCGGCTTCGTCGGGTAGTCCTGGGCGTATGCGCCTGCAGCAAAGCACACGGCGATACAAGAAAACGCAGCGATTTTTGCAATTCTCATGGCTCCCTCCTGATTGCCTGGGTCGATGGCTGTTTCTTAATACAACTGCCGTACGTCCAAACGCCGGGCGAACCGCCCGGAGTCGATTACATGGAAATCTGCCGGTTACACCAAGACGTGTGGCACTCCGAAAGGCAAGAGGGGGAAAGGTTGGATGATGGGTTTCGGATGAAACGTTTGATTAAGAACCTATCCGTAATTAACGCCTGCTTTTCTGAAGGCGATCATGGCTGCGGCCATGTGTAACAGTGCTTCGTAGGTCTCGGTGAGCTTCTCGTATCTCACCAAGAGCTTTCGGAAACGATTGAACCAGGAGTGCGTCACCTCGACCACCCAGCGACGAGCCTTACGGCGGGGGTTGGTCTTCTTCTCCTGGATCTCCTGCCCGCGCTGCTTGACGTGCGGGATGTAGTTTCGCTCTTTGATAGCCTGCTGTGCCGGCTCCCCGGAGTAGCCCTTGTCGGCACACAAGTGTTGCCTGCCCTTGGGGCGGTCGATGACGATGGCATCGAGCACCCGCTCCAGTTGGCTGACGTCATGTCGATGGGCCCCGGTGACGACGATCGACAGCGGGACCCCACGGCCGTCCACCAGCAGGTGACGCTTGCTGCCGTTTTTTTCCCCGATCCGTCGGGTTGGGGCCGACAGCGTCGCGGGCCAGCGGGGCCTTGATCATGGCTCCGTCGATGCTCTGCCAGCGCCAGGCAATGCCCTCCATCTCGTCGTACTCGGCCAGTCCGGCCCTCCAGAGGGCTACAAAGAAGCCGGCCTGCATCCACCGCATGAAGTGCGTGTGGACGGCACTGGGGCTGCCGAAACGCTCCTTCGGCAGAGCCTTCCACTGGCAGCCCGTGCGCAGCACATACAAAATGGCTTCAAAGACCTGTCGGGGCGGCATGGGCTTTCTGCCGCCGCCGGGTTTGCGACGATACCGCTTGGCGAGCACACGTTCCGGCGCTGGGATCAGCGGTTCCACCTTGGCCCAGAACGCATCCGAGACTTCCCAGGACTGTAGAGTGGCCATGATTCCTCCCGTGAAAACGTTGTCATCCGGGAGAATCTGTACCATAGAACCAACAAAATGTATATATTATTTACGGATAAGCACTAAATATGCCCCTAATGACGCGGGCCGTCAAGAAGAGAAAAAGGCTTCGATCGGTCAGCCGATTTCAAATTCGCATGTATGTTCTGCGCTCGAAATGAGGGACTCGCGGCGATCCCCATGGCCGACTTCATCGCCGAGCATACCCTTTGAGAAGACTGGAGAAATGGAGTGATGGAATGCTGGAATGACGGGTCCTGATAAAACCCATGATTCCATCACTCCAATATTCCATTCCCCCGTCAGATCAGGTACAGCCCCTTCTTCTCGGCGATCTCGCCCAGGTCTCCTGCCCGGACCATGGCGACGGCTTTGGGAAGGCCCTCCATGACGTCGCGCGCCGTGATGCCGTCCTCCCCCTTGCCCGCCGCGGCGATGTCCCCGGCGAGGCCATGGATGAACACGCCGGCCCTCACCGCCTCCTGGAGTGGAAGCCCCAGGCCGAACATGGCCCC
>JAJFUM010000392.1 GCA_021372415.1 Deltaproteobacteria bacterium | reverse complement strand
AGCCTTGCTGGTAAAGCAGGCCGACACCAACGACGGGCACCCCCAGGTCGTTTGCGGTCTTGAGCTGATCGCCGGCCACATTACCAAGCCCTCCGGAATAGATCGGAAGGGCCTCGCTCAACATGAACTCCATGCTGAAATACGCCACGCAGGTGAGGGGCGCCGCGGAATGATGGCGCTGAAACCATGTAGCCGAGCGTTCCAGGTCACGCTTTGTCTGCAGGAGGCTCTGGACCTTTTCGCGGAAGGCGGGGTCGTTCAGGACCTCGCGAAGCCTCTCCCGGGAGACGGTCTGCAGGACCACCCAGGGGTTGTATGTCAGTTTGAACAGAACGGGGTCAAGCTGCGTCCATATTTGATCGGCCGAATGGTTCCAATACCAGTACAGATCGAGCGCCAGCTCCGCGAGGGCATCTAACCCCTCGACATCATCATGAGAGAATTGCTGCATCCCGCCACCTCCTTATGCACTGCCGACAAACCCAATCGAGCAATACGGGGCACCCATTTGCACTGAACGGTCACGGTCCCACGATCTTAAGAAGTCTCCTCTGACTTTCTTCAGACAGCCCGAGAGAGTTCAACTCCTTTTCAAGCCGTTCCTTCGTTCCGTAACGGCCCGCATATCCGTTGACTCTTGCCGTAGCGGTGGAGCCGACAAAATCCGTGATATCAGGGTAGATAGCAAGGTACTCGGAGGCAAGTTCCCGTACACCCCTCAGGTAATATTTCTGATGATAATCCTCAGCCCTGTAAAATTCAGTGAAAGGCACCACTTCCGTGAATATTGCGGCCTTGATACGGGCCTCTTCATCGGCTTTCAACCGCTCGGCGGCCTGTCTCTGGTTGTCGTTATGATAGAACACAACAGACCGGTATTGCGTCGATGGCGCTCTCATCTGCGGGCTGTGCATCTTCCAGAACATCCTGAGAAGGTCATCGTAAGAGATCACCGACGGGTCAAAATCGATCTGTATCGTCTCGGCGTGGCCGCCAAGGCTGTGATAGGTTGGGTCTTTCTTCGTGCCACCCGCGTAACCCACACGCGTTCTCACGACACCCTCTGCCAGCCCGAACCGGGCATCAGGCCCCCAGAATCACCCAAGTGCAAATGTGGCCGTTTCAAACTTTGCGGGCTGTGCAAGATCAATCGGCGGTCTTTCGATGTCCTTCCGGACTGCCTGAGCATTCTTCATGGTCTCCTTCCCTGCGGCGTCACCACCTGGCTGGCAGCCAACGATTACTGCCAGCACACCTGCCGCAAACAACAATAAGATTGTTGAAAATCTCATAAATGACCTTTCGACACTATAATCATTTTCCCCGATGAGGCAAGCTCATGAATTTGCCCCTGTGTCTGGCACTCTCTCAGAAGCAAGGATCCCTCCCTGTTGCGATTCCCCCTTGAGGGCGTTAAAATACCCTAGAATATGACGTCAGCATGGCCATTGTGCTACGAAATGGAAAAGGGAGGAAACAACATGGATTGCACCAATAGATCAGACGCGACGTTGTCGGAACGACCCCTTGCGGGCAAGACCGCCGTAATAACGGGAGCGAGTTCCGGGATAGGCCGCGCTACCGCCTTGACGCTTTCGGAAGCCGGTGCGGCGGTGGTTATTCAGGCCCGCCGTAGGGACAGGCTGGACCGGCTGGCTGAAGACATTTCCCATTGCGGCGGCAAAGCCCTGATCGTTGAGGGCGATGCGGGCCTGGAAGC
>JAJFUM010000381.1 GCA_021372415.1 Deltaproteobacteria bacterium | reverse complement strand
CCGGGACCTCCAGAAGGATTGGATCCGGGGCCAGCCCGAGAATCCCCAGGAGTCCCAACTCATCGGCTCATCCGCGGTGATGGTGGATTTCTACAAGCAGATCGCCCGGGTGGCCGATGCCTCGGCGAGCGTTCTGATCACTGGGGAGAGTGGGACCGGCAAGGAGCTGACGGCCCGCTCCCTCCATCAGTTGAGCTCACGGCGCGACAAGCCCTTCCTTGCCGTCAACTGCGGTGCCATTCCGGAAACCCTTCTCGAGTCCGAGCTCTTCGGTTACGAAAAGGGGGCCTTCACCGGGGCCGACCGCATGCACACGGGACTGCTCGAGGCGGCCCAGCACGGGACCATCTTTCTGGACGAGATCACCGAGATGTCGCCGGCGCTTCAGGGGAAGCTGCTCAGGTTCATGCAGAACGGCGAGGTCCGGCGGCTCGGAGGCCACGAGGCGAGGCATGTGGGGGTTCGGGTCGTTGCGGCGGCCAACCGGGATATCGACGAGGATGCCCGCAACGGCCGGTTCCGTTCCGATCTCCTCTACCGGTTCGTGGTCCGGCTGCGGCTGCCACCACTTCGGGAGCATCGGGAGGACCTCCCGCTGCTCATCGAGTCTTTCCTGAAGAAGTGGGGTTATCCCACGGTCCGTATCTCCGACGAGGCGATGGAACTCTTCATGGCCTATGACTGGCCCGGGAACGTCCGGGAGTTGGAGAACGTCCTGCGCCAGACCTTGCTCCTGTCCCCCTATGCCTTGATCCTTCCCGAGAACCTTCCGGAGAAGTTCCGCCCTTCCCGCTCTCCGGAGACCTCACTCCTGACCCCCTTGGAAACAGCGGAGCGTCAACAGATCCTTCAGACGTTGGAGGGCATGGGCTGGAACCAGAGCCGCGCGGCCCAACGCCTGGGAATCGACCGGAAGACCCTGCGGACCAAGATCCAGCGCTACGGCTTGAGGAAATAGGGACCGCATCCCCAGAATGGCTGTCCTGTCTTTGACGTTGCCAAATGGGCGTCCGCAAAGACCACGGTCACGTGAAAAGCGGGTTTCAGCCTTGTTGTGACGCGAGAAGGAGCGGGGCCGAGAAATATCCGGCGTGCTGCGGGATCACGATTGCAAAGGTTGCTATCTTTCAGCGGCGGGCAGGGTGAGGACGATCTTCGTCCCCTCGCCCTGGCGGCTCTCGATGGCGATGCGGCCCCCGTGCATCTTGGCGATGTCCTGAACGATGGCCAATCCCAGCCCTCGGATGCCCTCGTCCTGGTGGGTGCTGAAGAAGGGCTCGCAGACCCTCTCCAGCAACTCCGGCGGGATCCCCCGTCCTGTATCCGCAACGGTTAGCGACACCTCCCTCCGGTCCGGTCCGGCCTGGCCTGAGACGGTGATCATGCCCCCCTCCGGCATTGCCTCCATGGCATTCTGAAGCAGGTTGAACAGGGCTGTCTGGATGCGGTAGAGGTCCGCGTGGATCCTCGGGAGCTGGTCGTCCAGGCGGACCTTGAGTTCGATCCCCGCCTTCTGCATGAGCGGCTCCACGAGCGGAAGGGTTTCATTCAAGAGCGCCTGCACCTGCACGGAGTCGAAATGGGGTTCCGGCGGACGGGTCGCCCGTCGGACATTCTGGATGACCGTGTGGAGACGCTGGGTCTGCTGAACGATCAACTCCAGTTTGCGGGAGACATCGGGCGGCCATTCCCCCTTTTCCTGGAGAAGCTTGGCAAGGCCGGCAATGGAATGGAGCGGCGTCCCGAGGTCATGGGCCAGTGTGGCTGTGAGATAGCCCATGGCGGCCAGTTGCTGGAGCTGGTTGACCTGTTTCTGCAACTGGACAACCCGGTGGGTCGCCTCCTGAACGCGGGCCTCGAGGTTCCGGTTCAACTCCTGATTCCGCGCCAGGACCTGTTCAATCTCCTGGGCCATTGAGTTGAAATGTTTCGCGAGTTGTCCCCATTCGTCCCGGCGGTGGATCGGGATCCTTCTGACGTACTGACCTTTCTGGAATTCGTCGATCGTCCGGATGATGACGCCGAGCGGCCGGCCGATCAGCCACCGATAGCTCGCGGCCAGGACCAGCAGGATGATGACGAGCAGCCAGGCCGTGCTGACATAGAGCAGCCGCTCCGCCCTCGCGAGAATCTCCGCGTTTGTCCTACTGAAAG
>JAJFUM010000374.1 GCA_021372415.1 Deltaproteobacteria bacterium | reverse complement strand
ATCTTTTGAATCTCCGCCCTGTCCGGCGGTTACGTCGACGACCTTGCCCATGTAGGTCATTTCGGGTTTTTCGGCGATGCGTTTCATGGCCTCGCGCCGCGTGAGACTGCTTTTTTCCTGTTCCTGAAGATCTTTCTTTTCCATGGTGTACCTCCTTTGTTCTTGAGTGATTCTAGTGTGCTTTTGTTTTCTTGTCAATCACAAAGTGAGAGCCGCTGTTTCACAATGTCACAACCCGGGTAGCAGGCCCTCTTAAGATGCCCGGATCGCCGGACTTCACATCCTCAAGCTGGCGCAGCCATATCTCCAGGGATGCGACCGCTTCAAATTGCGGCAGAAAGTGCGCCCGTCCGAGCCTTGCCTGACCTACCGCCTCGATCCACCGGGTGCGATCGACTATCCCCCGGCGGGCAACCAGCGGATCGTCCGTCAAAAGGGCGCTCCAGGCTTTTCCCCTTCGCAGGCCTTCGTAGCAGGGCTGGTCATATATTGTCTTGGCCTTTCTTAGCCTTAGAGGTTCAGGCAATATCCCCCGGAGTGCCTCACGCTGAAGGAGACGGTCGGTCTCGGGGTTGAACTTCCATTCCCAGGGCAGGCAGAACATAAACTCGACGAGAGGTCGGTAAAGCAGCGGGTGCCGGAAATCGAAGGTCCGTGGTATCTGGTTCAGATTGGCGATCTGTCCGCATACCGTGGAGAGCTTCTCCATGAACCATGACTGCTCGATGGTCCCGCGGCCGTGCCATGGTCTTCTCAGGTAGCGCTCATCGAGGGCCATTGCCTTTGCGTAGCCGGGATCTATGAAGGGGGAGATCCCCGGGTGCCAGACGGGGCGAATGGAATGCCCGCGCAGGCGCGAAACGAGGGGGCCGATTATATAGTTCGCGAACCAGTAAAGGCCGGAGCGCCTGCGGCGGTCGGCGGCCTTCCAGCGGGTCAGTTCGGAGAAAAGCCGCCGGAGCTTGAGGGTCCGCGCAAGGTCGGCGAGGTGATAGGGCTCCGCGCCGAGCCCGAAAAAGACCAGATCACCCCCCTGGCCCGTAAGGACCGCCGCGACGCCGTTGGTCGTCACCATCTCTTCATAGATCCTGCGCCCTCCCCAGTCCACCATGTGAAGGCCCGGTTCCGCGCAGAAGCGGTCGGGGACCTCCGAGTAAGGCAGGGCACTGTCGCCGTCAAGCCTGTGCCAGGCTGCCGGATACCTGTCGAGGACGAGCTGCATCCATTTCGACTCGTCAGTCTGCGCGTACTGGTCGTATACGATGGAGACGGCACCGAGATTGGCGGTACCGGAGCGCGCCGCCATGCACATTACCGTCGAAGAGTCGAGGCCGCCGGAGAGCTCGCTCCACACGGGGCCCCCGGCATGAAGGGCGGCCTGAACCCCTTTATCCAGAAGAGAAAGGAATATTTGCGCATATTCATCCTCTGTCCCTTCGACGGGCCGTGCCCGGCTTATGTCCCAGCCCTCGAGTTCCACCGGTGTTTCCCTTTCGTAAAGCAGGGAAGAGCCGACACCCAGACGCTTTATGGTCCTGTACGGGGTGTCCCGCGATGAGTAGGAGATGTTCGCCACATAGTCGGCGATAAATTCCTCATCGAGGTCGTTGACACCTGCCTTGGCGACGAGGTCCTCAAGGTGGGAGCCGAAAAGCACGCCTGCCGCAGTGCGGGAGTAAAACATCGGCAGAAGCCCCAGCGCGTCATGGGTGAGAAGAAGGGTTGAAGCCCGATCGTCAAAGACGGCAAGGCAGTATTCGCCCAGGACCCAAGATTGCAGGGCGTTGCCCCAGCACCTGTAAGCGAGGGCGAAGAGGTCGCCGTCGGAGCCGTCTTCCACCGCCAACCCCCGCCGTTTCGCTTCCCCGAGGATATCGTCCCTGTTCGATATATAGCCCCGCCAGAGGAGGCGGCAACCCTGGTATGTCCCGGGTTCGGGGCTGCAGACGAGAGAGCCGTTATGGATCTTCCCGGCGAACCTTTTCATGACACTATCCTGGCGATGACCGTGAACCTTTTCCGGTTCGACTCGTCGTCATGGACTACCCGGCCGCAGCACTCGGTCCATGCGTGCGCCGAAAAGGGGAACGGCCGGACACCGATGCAGTGCTGCACCGGCAGGCCGGCTGAGCGCAGGAACTTAAAGAGGGCCAGCGACCTGGGAAGGCAGTCCAGCGGCGCCCTCTTCAGATAGAAAAAGTTTTCAGCCGTCGCGAAGGCCTCGAGCGCCCGCGACAGCAATTCCATCTGTGCGTCGTCCGCGGCGGCCCCTTCGGGACACGCCATGCGCAGCGCGCCGTTGTACGTGCCGGAAAACCCCTTCCGGGAAAGGGACAGCTTTGTTTCAAGGAGGCTCCACCATGCCCTCAGGGTGAAGAGGCGTCTCGCCCTTCCGGTGTGGGGGAGCGCCTGCGGTGTTTCGGTAGGCCCTTCGGGCGCCCGGGTCAACAGCCCCCTGGCGACGCATTTTTGCACGAATTCATCGAAATCCGCCTCCAACTCGGAGGGATCGGAGGAAAACTGCTCTTCAAGGCGCCGGAGCGTCTCGTCCCTGCCTGCCCCGAGCGTCAGCTCATGCCACATGACCGATGCCGTCGGGTCCAGTGCGAAGTAGGACTCGGAGCGGATATCCATGATTATCACGCGGTCCTCTACCCGGACATGGCGGATATGGGACGGAACGCGGCATGTCCCGGCGGGATCAGAATATGATCTTGCTTTTTTCAAACCCCTCCTCGAGAAGATCGACGTTCTGTATGAGGCAGAGCCTGGCGTAAACGCCCCCCAGGCCGAGGAGTTCCTCGTGGGTGCCGCGTTCGATGATCTCCCCGTGGGAGAGGACGAGTATCTGGTCGGCATGGAGGATCGTGGAGAGGCGGTGGGCGATGACAAAACTGGTACGGTTCGCCATCAGCCGCTGCAGGGCCTCCTGTATCAGTTTTTCCGTGGCGGTGTCGACGCTCGCAGTGGCCTCATCGAGTATCAGTATGGGCGGGTCCTTCAAAAGCGCCCGTGCTATGCTGACCCTTTGTTTCTCACCGACGCTGAGCTTTACGCCCCTCTCGCCGACGCGGGAATCGTACCCCTCGGGCAAACGGGTGATGAACTCGTGGCAATTGGCCGCCCGCGAGGCATTCACCATCTCTTCCACGGTGGCGCCGGGTTTTCCGTAAAGGATGTTCTCCCGCACGGTACCGTTGAAAAGAAAGGCCTCCTGGCTGACGATGCCGATCTGGGCGCGCAGCGATTCCAGCGAAACCCCGCCCGTATCCCGGGAATCGATGGTGATGCGGCCCGACGAGGGCCTATAGAATGCCGGGAGCAGATTGACGAGGGTGGTCTTCCCGGAGCCCGTCGGCCCGACGAGGGCCGTCATCTGACCGGCCCTGGTGTGGAGAGTGATGTTCTTAAGGGCCTCGCGGTTCCCGTCGTAACTGAACGATACGCCCTCATAGCGCACCTCGCCGCGGACGGACCCCTCGAAGGGCGCTGAGCCGCGCTGACGCCTTCCTTCCTCGGTGGCGTCCAGAATATCGAAGACGCGCTCGCCGGCGGCCCGTCCGGACTGGACGAGCTGGTTGAGACTGTGGAGTTTCCCGATGGGTTCATAGAAGAGGGAAAGGTAGAAGATAAACCCCACGAGCTCGCCGAGAGTTATCTCGCCCGCCATCACCATGGGGCCGCCCATCCACAGGACAAGTACGATCCCCAGCGAACCGGCGAAGGCCATGGCGGGGGAATAGACCGCCCAGACCCTCATGACGCCGAAGGTGCTGCGGCGCAGAGCGTCGGCGCGGCCCGCAAAGCGGTCGTTTTCGTGCTGCTGCCTGCCGAAGGCCTTGATCTGGCGGATGCCCTGCAGGTTGTCCATGAGCAGCGCGTTCATGGCGCCGATGGCACGTCTCTGGGTGCGGTAGAGCCGGTGGGCCGAAAGGGTGTACCACAGCGCGCCGGCGACGAGGACCGCAAGGGGGATGAGGGCGTACATCGTCAGGGCCGCGTTCTTGACAAGGAGGATGGTCATGACGGCAAGGACGCTCACAATGGCGGTGGCACCCTGTTCCGTGCCGTCGATGAGCACCCGGTGAACGGCCGTGATGTCATCGGTGAGCCGCGTCATGAGGTCTCCGGAGGACCGCCGGTCAAAGTAGCCGACGGGCAGCCGCTGAAGCCGCGCGTACACATCGCGCCGCATGTCGAAGACCACGTTCTG
>JAJFUM010000363.1 GCA_021372415.1 Deltaproteobacteria bacterium | reverse complement strand
CGTTCATGGAAGGGGGGACATCCGTCCCCCCTTTTTTTCTTGACAAGGATTCCCCATCCGATATAGCGTGAATTTCATAATACGGATATTCGTTTCACATTGCGAAACGACATTCGGTGGCGGTTATGGATCACGGGACTTTATCAGGCCTCGACGGCAGCTCCGCCACTGCCGATGTCAGCCATGCGACCCGCCCGGGAACATCCCCACGCAAGCCATTCAACGGGAGGGACGGGGCCCGGTTTTCCCAAGAGATGGATGAAGGTTAGGGGCGTCAGCCAGAAATTCCAGGAACTTAACGGAGGTACAAACAACAGAAACGATGTGAAGGAGGGTGATATGCGAAGAAGGATCGTACTGCTGGTATCCCTGCTGGTGATCTTTGGTCTTGCCACCTCGGTTTCTGCCCAGAAGAAGTCGGATTTTCCGAGGAAGGCTGTTACCGTAATCTGTCCTTGGACTGCCGGTGGCGGGACGGACGTCCTTCTCCGCGCCCTGTCGAAGGAAACGGAAAAATACCTCGGACAGTCGATTACGGTCATCAACAACACGGGCGGCGGCGGCGGCATCGGCCATGCGGCCATCATGAACGCTAACCCCGATGGTTACACCCTGGGCATGATCACTTTCGAGCTCAACTCCCTGCCCCCCCAGGGACTGATCCCCTTCACCTACAGGGATTTCGATCCCCTGATGCGGATCAACGCCGACGCTCCGGCCCTGACCGTGAAAAAGGATTCGCCCTTTAAGGATGTGAAGGACTTCGTTGCCTATGCCAAGGCCCATCCAGATGAGATCGCGATTGGCAATTCCGGCCCCGGCTCCGTCTGGCATATTGCGGCGGGCCTGATGGCCCAGAAAACCGGGATCAAGGTCAAATACGTTCCCTTTGACGGCGCTGCCCCGGCGGTGACCTCGCTGGTCGGCGGTCATATCCAGGCCGTCTCCGTAAGCGTGGCCGAGGTGCGCGCCCAGGTGGATGCCGGCAATCTCAAGATCCTCGGCGTCATGGACCACCAGCGAGCCTCCCTCTACCCGAATGTCCCGACATTCAAGGAGCAGGGCATCGATGTGACCTTCTATACCTGGCGCGGCCTGGCCCTTCCCAAGAAAGTGGACCCCAAAATCAGGGCCATCCTGGGAGATGCCTTCAAGAAGGCATTCGATTCCAAGGAATTTCAGGATTTCGCCAAGAAGGTCGCCCTCAACCTGGCCTACCAGGACGACAAGGATTTCACGAAATTCCTCGAGACGAATGCCCGGGACGTCGAGGCGGTCATGAAGACCCTGGGACTTACCAAGAAGTAGACGCGGCCTGAAGCCATCGGGGCAAAGGGACAGCCTTTGCCCCGATTTTTTGCCATCCCGCACCTGCCCTGTTGCGGGCAAGGAGGTCTTGTGAAGCACGTGGACGTTATCTCCGGCGTGATCGGCGTCCTGATCGGCGCCTATGTCCTCATCCAGTGCCAGTCCTTTCCCCCGGATGTGGTGATGAAGATCGGTCCCGCCTTCTTTCCGGAGATCCTGGCCTGGGGGTTGGTCGCCTTCAGCGCCCTCCTGGTTCTGCAGGCCCTTCTCGGGAAGGTCAGCGGCACGTTCGAAAGACTGAGCCTCCGGCAGAAGGGGACGCAGCGGATCCTCCTTTCGGTTGGCGTCATGATCGTCTATTGCGCCGTCCTCAAACCGGTGGGATTCATCCTTGCAACGATCCCCTTCATCATCTTTTTCATGTTCCTTCTCGGAAACCGGAACAAGTTCCAGTATCTGTGGGTGCCGATGGCCATCACAATCGGCGTGTACCTCGTCTTTGAGAAAGTGCTCGTTCTCTCGCTCCCCAACGGACTGCTTGACTTCATCCTCTAGGGATGAAGATTCCGAAGGGGGCGTACCCTATGGCGGCATCCCATGAACGTCAACTTTGATCTGCTTGTTCACAGTTACGCCGGCATCTTTACGCTGAAGGTCATGTTCGTGATTGTCGTCGGCGTCAGCGCCGGGATCGTGATCGGCGCCCTGCCCGGCCTGACCGCGACGATGGGGGTCGCCCTTCTGATCCCCCTGACCTTCGGCCGCCCTATAGTGGAAAGTCTCTCGATGCTCATGGGGATCTATACGGGGGCCATGTACGGGGGAGCCATCTCTGCGATCTTGATCCGTACCCCCGGTACCCCGGCCGCCGCGGCGACGATCCTGGAAGGCTATCCGATGTGCAAGAAGGGACTGGCAGGAAGTGCCATGTCGATGTCCCTTTTCAGCTCGTTCATCGGCGGCATCATCGGCTGTGCGATCATGATCTTCATGTCGCCCCTGGTGTCGCGCTTCGCGCTCCAGTTCGGGCCAGTGGAGTATTTTGCCCTCGCGGTCTTCGGCCTGAGCGTGATCATCTCCATCTCCGGACGTTCCATCGTCAAGGGGGTGATGGTCGGCTTCTTCGGCCTTCTGCTGTCCTCGATGGGACTGGACCCCATTTCCGGGTTTCCC
>JAJFUM010000360.1 GCA_021372415.1 Deltaproteobacteria bacterium | reverse complement strand
GAACCGCCCCTCCACGACGGCCGGCTCGCCGTTCAGGCGGGCCGGGTCCAGGAGGATCCCGTAGCGCTCCTCGAGTCCGGCCCAGCCGGCGGCCTCCCCCTCGGCGACGGAGATGTCCGAGCTGAAGGCGTCCGCCTGCGGTTTCGCGAAGCGGGCCAGGACCTGCAGGTCCGGACCGGCGATCTTCAGTTGCGACGGCCACCAGGCATGGAACAGGGGCGAGACCGGGCCTTCCCAGATCGGATGTCCGGCGCAGTTCAGACGGATCCGGCCGCTGAAACTCGGGACCCTCTCGGAGGAAGGCTTTCGGCCGATCGGCAGGAGCCCCAGGCCGTCTTGAGTGGCCAACCCTGCACCGCCGCAGATCCCCAGGTAATGGCCGCCGGCGGACACGAAACGCCGGATCGCTTCCCTGCCCTCCTCTCCCAGGGTGTCGAGCTTGTTCGACGCCCATCCCCCCGGGACAAAGACCATCCTGTAACGGGAGAGTCCCCCTTCCCGGACCTCCCACGCCCGGACGAGATCGAAGGCCAGACCCGCCTCCCGAAGCGATCGCCAGGCCATCACCCCCCAGAGGAGGGATTCATCCCAGAGTACCGCACAGGGCCTCTGCGGAAAGCCTTGCCTATCGCCCAAGGATGCTTGGGTGGGTGCCATACGGACGACCTCGCCGGGTTGATCGGGAAACTGTACGATGTCCTATATCGATTTTAGCGCCTGTTGCCAAATGAAAATCACATTCCCCCTTGACAAGACCCGGACATATCTATACATGTAGCGACCAATTTAAACTGTGGGCAAACCACGAGAATCGTTTTAAGGACGGACGACATGGGTCATGAGGGAACCCACTACATCACCAAGCACCGTCAGATTACCGAAACACTGACCCGGCAGATGAATCAGGGGGAACTGAAGCCCTACGACCGCCTCCCCTCCGAGAAGGAGATGTGCGGGCAGTGGCAGGCCAGCCGGAGCACGGTGCGCAAGGCCCTGGATCAACTCACGGACCGGGGCCGGATCTTTCGCGTACCGGGGAAGGGCAGTTTCGTGGCCTTTCCGAAGATCTCCCACCCCACGAGTCTGATCCTCGGTTTTTCGGACAAGATGAGGGCCCAGGGGCTCGACGTCAAGACCCGGCTCATCCTCCGGGAGATCATCGAGCCGGGCGAGGAGATCACCGCGGCCCTGAAACTGACCAGGACGGATCGTGTCATGAAGATCCAGCGGCTGAGAATCGTCAAGGACGAGCCCATGGTCCTCCAGACCAGTTACATGCCCCTGAACCTCTGTGAATGCCTCCTGCAGGAAGACCTTGAATCGACGTCGCTGAACCAGTTGCTCCAGGAGAGGTGCCAGATCCGCCTGTCCAGAAGCGAAGTCTGGGTCGAGTCCCCGATCATCTCCCGCAAGGAACAGCAGCTGCTGGGAGATCCCCGCGTACCGCTCTTCCTGGCCGTGGTGGGCCTGACATTCAATCAGCACGACGAGCCGATCCGTTTCAGCCGCGGGGTTTTCCGCGGGGACCGGGTGCGGCTGAAGATCAGCGACTCGAGCGCTTTTGAGCTGGACTATTCCAGCCTTCTGGGCTGATTCCCTCCGTACCGCGTCACGAAAAGTCTTCCACCGGCAATTGGATGAGGAGCGTTGAATGGGAGGATGGGCATGGATAACCGTTTTGAAGGGATATATCCACCGCTGATCGCGAGCTTCACCGATGATGGAGACCTCTACGAAGAGGGTTTTCGCAACGTCGTCCGCTATCTGATGGGCGAAGGCGTTCATGGCTTCTTCATCAACGGCTCTTACGGAAGTTCGGTTCTGATGACCATTGAGGAACGCAAGCGGGTTGCAGAAATCGTCCATGATGAGGTTCGGGGCCGCCTTCCCATCATCACCCATGTTGGCGAGGCCTCGACGCGGGCGACGATCGAGTTGGCCAAACATGCCGAGACACTCGGCTCGGCAGCCGTCGCGGCATTCGTGCCTTACTACTATCCGGGCGCCAATGCCTACGACGAGGGACAGATCGTCCGTCATTATGCCGAAATTGCAGACTCCGTCCGCATCCCGACATTCATGTACAACAACCCTCGGACAAGCGGCTATCATCTCACGCCGGAGACCCTCGCCAAACTGGTGGCGGTGGGAGTCGCAGGGATGAAAGACTCCAGCGCGAGCTTCGCTCTGCTGGGCGAGTTCAATCAGGCGGCCGCCCAGGTAAATTCTGGCTTTGTCTGCATGTGCGGGTCGGTGGCCATGCTCCAGCCGGCCTTCAACATCGGCATCCGGGGATGCGTCGCCGGAACGGCCAACGCCTTTCCCGAGTTGGCCGTCGCCCTTTACCGGTCCCTGGAAGCCCGCGACTGGCGCAGATCCCGCGATCTGCAAAACATCGTCATCGCCGAACGGAAGATCCAGGCAGCCAGCGGGTTCCGCCCCGCAGGATGCTACACTTTCCTAAAACTAAAGGGGATTGACTGCGGAACGGTTCGGCGCCCCTGGCGGGAACCAAACGAGCAGGAGGCCGAATTCATGAAGAAGGAAGCGGTGAAACTCGGCCTGCTGACCTTGTGAAAAACCCAAACGAACCGCCACCGTATCGGGGCAGGGGTCTCTCCCCTGCGAATCAGCCCTGCACTGTCTGATTTCCCTGTTCCTCCTGTAAAATTCCTCTGGCTTCAAAATATGCTTGACAACCCATCCACACCTGTATATACAGGTGTGCCTAAACAGGACGCGGTATAGCCATTACCCGCTTGCTCTCGACAATCCGAACCGCCGCGCCAGAGACGGGGCAAGGAGAGACCCCGCGGCAGCGATTCTTCCAAGAGGCCTCAGGAGGGACGGGCATCGCCCCGGTAAGGGGTGAAAAAATCGGCCTTGCCCTGAATAGGGCTTTTTTTTTGGTCTGTTTTGTAGTAGAATTCAGTGAGCTTTTTTCTGATTTCCTCTCTAAGAGGCCCTTGCAGGTTCTTTAACACGTCAAGTCAGGTCCTTTTAACCTGGGGTATCCCCCCAAACCAAGAGACGGATCCGTCTAGGAAAGGAGAGGCTATGAAAGAAAATGGTTTTCAGAAGCTCTGGAAAACGGAAGACTGGTGGTCGGTTTGGTTGGGTCTCGGTCTCGTCTTAGTAGCCATCATCGCCCTTTGGTCAGGCACCTCCATCAAAGGATGGGCCGTCCTTCCCGGAAAGGTAAGCGATTTGGGAAAGGTCTGGGCCGATCTTGCCAAGAACTTCGGGGGTTATCTGATCATCTTCATCGTGTTCGGCGTGGTTTTCAGCTTCTCCATGAACCTCATGGGCCACAAGCTGAGTCATTTCATCCCCGGGTTCATTATCCTCTTTGTCGGCTCGCTGATCATTTTCTACCTGGCCGGGCTGCAGTTCATGATCGACTTCAACATCGAGGCCCCGCTCCTTGCCCTCATCGTGGGCCTGATCATCTCCAACATCTGGAAGATGCCTGACTGGCTCAAGGTCTCGTTGCGGACGGAATACTACATCAAGACCGGTATCGTCCTTCTCGGGGCCACCCTGCCGGTGACCCTCATCCTCAGGGCCGGTCCTGCAGCCCTGATGCAGGCCACCATCATCTCCGTCTGCACCTGGCTCGTGATCTACCTGGCCGCCACCAGGATCTTCAAACTGGATCCACAGTTCGGCGCGGTCCTGGGAACCGGCGGGGCCATCTGCGGCGTCTCCGCCTCCATTGCCGTGGGCGGCGCGGTGAAGGCCAGAAAAGAGCATATCTCGATCACCATCGCCATCGTCACGGTCTGGGCCATCATCATGATCTTCGTCCTTTCCCTCGCCATGAAACAGCTGGTCCCGAACACCCTTTCTCCGGGGGTGGCGGGTGCCATTGTCGGTTCGTCGGAGTTCGCCGACGCGGCCGGTTTTGCTGTGGCCGCGGAACTCGCCAGCCGTTTCGGCGACGCGCCGATCCACACCTTCACCCTGATGAAGGTCATCGGCCGCGACATCTGGATCGGGATCTGGTGCCTGATCCTGGCCTTCGTCTCGGTCATGTTTTGGGAAAAAAACGAAGGGGAGAAGAAAAGTGCCGTCGGGGCCGGGATCATCTGGGAGAGGTTCCCCAAGTTCGTCCTTGGCTTCTTGGCCGGCTCCATCATCATCAGCCTCCTTGCAGCCCCCGCCGACTACCTGGGCAAGGCCAAGTGGGAGGGAAAATTCAAGGGAAAGGATTACAAGGCCGACTTCACGCAGTTCCAGGTTCCGCCCGAGTTCGCCGATCGCCTGAAGGTCGATCAGGAGAAAAAGATGCTCACGGTCAAGGGGGTCCTGTCAGGCGATGACATGAAGGCCCTTAAGGCCAAGGTTACCGATCCGGGTCAGATCGCGGCGATCAGCCAACTGGCGGCCAGTTCGAACTGGGAAACCAGCGTCCTGGAACCCGATGTGATCTCCCCGATCAAAAAACTCCGCTCCTGGGCCTTCGTCCTGTGTTTCCTCTGCATCGGCCTGTCGACGCGCTTCAAAGAGATGTTCACCTTCGGGATGAAGCCCTTCTGGGCCTTCACCGTCGGCGTTTGCGTCAATGTTCCCCTAGGCGTGATCCTTTCGGCCTTCGTCTTTGCAGATTACTGGGCCAAGGTTTAAAGGTTCCCTGACCATCTACCAGCGGCCGCCCGAGCCAAGCCATTATTCTGGCCCTCGGGCGGCCGGAAAAAAGCGGTAAGGCACGTGCGTATACCCTCCATCCGCGGTTTACCTGCTCCCCCGATTGAACGGACAATTGGAGACAATGGGGAGGTGTCGGTCAGGAGAAGGATTGGATTTTCCCGGCCATTACAGAGGGAAAGCTTCTTGGATGTGGAACAGCGTTGCTTTTTAGGGGTGAGAATTTTACAAATCAGGAGGTGGGTGGATGGCAGACTACACGATTGTTATCTTTCTCGATGATGAGAAGATCAAAAATATTGAAGGTGCCGGCCTAGCCAGTGAGATTACGGAAATCGGTAGTAAAAAGGCGGTTCGGGTAGGTGTGACCAGCAAGGAACAAAAGAAACTTGTGAAGAGTTTCCCGGACTTGACCTTTGATTCTTTCAATGCCTGCATACTTCCGGAACAGGCAGAAAATATCCTGATGAATCTTATCGTGGCGATGAAGACCTTGGATGTTATGAAGGGCGCCATTATGAAACTATACAACCCCCTTTCCGGTAAAGAGCTTCGCTCAAAGACCTTTTGACGAATGGAGGGGAATTTCGTGGCTGGGCTTACCCCCGAGGAGGAAAAGAAGAAGGCCATTTTCGATGCCATGTCGGCGAGGAGCCGTAAGAGGATCCTCAATAAGGGATATGAAAAGTGGGATCCTTTCCTTACGCCGAAGAATCCCATTGACATCAGAATGGTTCAACGCAGGGAAACAGCTTTGTCACTGATGAGGAGTTTTTTGGAAGCATGCCCTCACGAAGGGTACAGTAACGCTTACGGCCAAGGGGCATGGGAGGTCTGCATGGGGATTATCGGTGGCGACGACCGATGGAGGGGGATATACGATTTTTCCTGCTGGTACCGTGATTTCTTGAAAAATGGCGAGTCATGAAGGGAAGAACCTCCACGGATGAGTATATTGGGGAGCTTAGGAAAAGATTGGCGGTGAATCCCGAAGGGAATGGACCTCTGCACAGAGGTAATAGCCTTCAGACCGTATTGCCTGTCTTCAGAAGGGGGCCTCCAAAAGGCGATCCATCATTGTGACAAGGCCCTGCCCTAGAGTATGGATATGAGGCACATCCTGATTTTCTCAAAGAATTTAAGGCCTCCAGGAAGTAGTGTCGGTAATGCCTTTAGAGCAAGGAAGAAGATATTTCAAGATAGTAGTTTCAGCTGGGGGAGGGGTCAACCGATAGGGAGCATCTTCTATAGATTACTTTCAGGAGAGGAGGTATTTCAATGACAAAGCGCAAGACTCCGATGCTTGATGAGTTAGAAAAAGGAAAATGGCCGAGTTTTGTTTCAGATATAAAACAGGAGGCCGAGACGAGAGAGAAAACCCCTGTTGATTTGCAGGTGCCGAAGGAGGTTTGTCATGATCTCCTCGATCTTCTGGAACTCTCTTTCAAAGATAAGGAAGGTCACTGGAAACACGGCGGGGTCGCAGGTGTTTTCGGGTATGGCGGCGGCGTGATCGGCAGATATTGCGACCAGCCTGATGAATTTCCGGCGGTCAAAGATTTTCACACCCTCCGCGTCAGTCAGCCTTCCAGTTATTTTTACAAGACTGAATACTTGCGACAACTGTGCGAGCTGTGGGAGAGACGGGGTAGTGGTCTCACCAACATGCATGGTTCCACCGGCGATATCATCTTGTTGGGCACAACCACACCACAGTTGGAAGAGATCTTCTGGGAGCTCACCCATAACCTCAAGCAGGACCTTGGTGGTTCAGGCTCCGTCCTCAGGTCGCCCAATTGCTGCATCGGAAAGGCCCGCTGTGAGTTTGCCTGCTACGATACCCAGGAGGCGTGCCGTTCCTTCACCATGGAATACCAGGACGAATTGCACAGGCCCGCATTTCCCTATAAATTCAAATTCAAGTTCGATGGTTGTCCCAACGGCTGTGTAGCCTCTATTGCCCGGGCGGATATGTCGGTCATTGGGACCTGGCGTGATGACATCCGTATCGATCAGGAGGCGGTACGGGCTTATGTGGGAGGGGAATTCAAGCCCGATGCGGGAGCCCACGCCGGCCGGGACTGGGGTCCTTTCGATATCGTCAAAGAGGTGATCGATCTGTGTCCCACCCATTGTATGGCCTGGAATGGGAACAAACTGGGGATTAACAACAAGGAATGCAACCGTTGCATGCATTGTATCAATACGATGCCCAGGGCCCTGAGGATTGGAAAAGATACAGGGGCCTCCATCCTCTTTGGCGCTAAGGCCCCGATCTTAGAGGGCGCGCAGCTTTCTACCTTGACGATACCGTTCATGAAGATGGAAGAACCGTTCAGTGAACTTAAGGAACTGATTGAAAAGGTGTGGGACTGGTGGTCTGAAGAAGGCAGGAACCGAGAACGTCTCGGTGAACTGATCCAGCGCATGGGCTTTCCGAAATTTCTCGAGGTTTGCGGAGTCAAGCCGGATCCTCGCATGATCAAGGAGCCCAGGTCGAACCCCTACATCTTCTGGAAGGAAGCGGACGTTCCGGGAGGATGGGAGAGAGACATTAAAGACTTCAGAAAACGACAACAGAAATAGGAGGCCTAAAATGAGTTAAGATCCAAACAATCCGATGAAGGATAGAATCACCGATGTCGGTCCTCGAGATTATAAGGAGTTTTTGCCTCCCGTCATCAAGAGAAATTTCGGGAAGTGGTTATATCATGATATCCCTGAACCGGGCGTGTTGGTGCATGTCTCCGAGTCGGGCGAGAAGGTCTTTACCGTGAGGGTGGGCGGCGCACGGATCATGAGTGTCTCCCATATCCGCGAGATATGCGATATTGCCGATAAGCACTGCGATGGCTATGTCAGATGGACCACCCGCAATAACATCGAGTTTATGGTCGACGATGAGGCAAAGTTAAAACCCCTGATGGAGGATCTGGAAAAGAGGAAATTTGCCGGCGGATCGCTCAAGTTTCCCCGGGGTGGCACCGGGGCCGGTCTCACCAACATCGTTCATACCCAGGGGTGGCTTCATTGCCATACCGCGGCTATCGATGCCTCGGGAGTGGTCAAGGCGGTCATGGATGAATTGTACGATGACTTTGAGCGGATGAGATTTCCCGCTCATGTCCGGATCTCCCTGGCCTGTTGCCTCAATATGTGCGGCGCCGTTCACTGTTCCGATATCGCCATTTTGGGCGTCCACCGCAAGCCCCCCATGGTGGATCATGAGTTTTTAGGGAATATGTGCGAAATTCCGCTGGCTGTTGCGGCCTGTCCTACGGGCGCCATCAAGGCGACCACAGTGGACGGCAAGAAGAGCGTGACGGTCAATAACGAGAAGTGCATGTACTGCGGCAATTGCTTCACCATGTGTCCCTCCATGCCGTTAGCGGATGCAGAGGGAAGCGGCGTGGCCATCCTTGTGGGGGGAAAACTTTCGAACCGGATCAGCGCCCCGATGTTTTCCAAAGTTGTGGTTCCCTTCCTTCCCAATGAGCCCCCCCGCTGGTCGCAGACGGTGGAGGCGATCAAGAAGATCCTCTACGCTTATGCCGACAATGCGAAAAAATATGAACGCCTCGGTGATTGGGCCGAGAGGATCGGCTGGGAACGGTTCTTTGAAAAGACAGGGCTGCCGTTTACAGATCACCTGATTGACGATTACCGTTTTGCTTACACAACCTGGCGTACCAGCACCCAGTTTAAATTTTAGGAAAAGAGGTGTGAGATGGGTACCGAAGAGGACAAGAAGCTGATCATCGAAACACTGAAGGCCAAGACAACGAAGACGAAGTTCTATCTCAAAGACTTCAACAAGCTCTTCCCGGAGAAAAGGCCCAGGGAAGTCAGTAAGCTTGTCAATGAGATGGTCACGGAAGGCCTGCTTGAGTACTGGTCAAGCGGCAGTACGACCATGATCGGACTCAAGGGTGCCGGTATTCAGCATGAAGCGGAAGACAGCGCAGAATAGGGAATAGAGCGGAGCGATGATTGTAGACTGTCCACGGATTATTCTCTCTGCCTTGCGGGGGGACTCGGGTAAGACCTTCTTGACCGTGGGTGTGGGGGCTTGCCTTCGCCAGAGGGGAAAGGTGGTGTCTCCTTTTAAAAAGGGCCCCGATTTTATAGATCCTGCCTGGCTTGAAATGGCAACGGGTCAGCCCTGCTACAATCTGGATCTTTTTTTGATGGGGAGGGAGGGGCTCCTCTCATCCTTTTCAACCCGCGTGCGACAAACCGACGGCGCCCTGGTGGAGGGCAACAGAGGCCTTTTCGACGGCATGGACCGGGAGGGAAGCTACAGCACGGCTGAGCTCGCCAAGTTGCTACACGCGCCAGTCGTACTGGTCGTGGACTGTAGCATGGCCACGCGTACCGTAGCTGCCATGATTCTCGGCTGTCAGCATTTTGATCCTGAAGTTGCAATCCGGGGCGTTATCCTGAACCGGATCGGAGGGACGCGCCACGAATCCATGGTGCGTTCCTCCATAGAAGACCGTTGTGGAGTGGCTGTTTTAGGGGCTATTCCCAAGGTCAAAGGGGAAATTTTTCCGGAGAGGCATATGGGGCTAGTCCCCCCCCGGGAGCACCCGGGAGCCGCCCGGGCAGTGGACGAGGTTGCCTGCATCGTTGATCGGCACGTGGACGTGGACCGGCTGTGGGAGATGGCCGAGGGCGCCCCTGCCGTTTCCTTCGATGATTCGGGCAGGGGAGAGGGGGAGACATCTGTCCGCCCGTCGAGACCACCGAGAATCGGTTTGTTCAGGGATTCCGCCTTCTGGTTCTACTATCCGGACAATCTGGAAGCCCTCGAAAAGGCTGGGGCCTCTCTTGTAGAGTGCAGCGCCCTCGACGACAGGGAACTTCCCCCGGTCGACGCCCTTTACATCGGCGGCGGTTTTCCCGAGACCCATGCCGCGTCGCTGTCTGCCAATGTCGGTTTCCGTAAGTCTTTGTGTGAAGCTGTGGGAAAGGGGCTTCCTGTGTATGCGGAGTGTGGTGGCCTGATGTATCTGGGAAAAGAACTGGTCGTGGGAGAGAAGACCTTTCCCATGGCGGGGGTGTTTCCCTTTCGCTTCGTTTTAGACGGAAGCCCTCAGGGTCATGGGTACACAATCCTCGAAGTGGATACTCCCAATCCTTATTTCCCCACAGGGGAGATCCTTCACGGTCATGAGTTTCATTACTCCCATATCCCCGATTTGGGCGAGGAGCGTTTTACTTCCGTTTTTAATGTGATGCGGGGGCAAGGCATCCATGGACGAAGGGATGGTCTATGCTACAAGAACGTTCTGGCCACCTATTCCCACCTCCATGCCGCAGGAGCGAAAGGCTGGGCCAAGGCCTTATCGGAAAAGGCCATCTCTCATAATAAAAACATGTCATCAACGAACTCCATGGTGGTGAATGGAGCGCCCGGACATTTCCGCGACGTCAAGAAGCGCATGAACGCCGGGGGCTATCCGTTTGTCTTGATAGAAGCAACAGAAACTAAATAGAGGGAGGTAATTAAGATATGCCGCAGCTAGAGGTTGGAGGAAAGGCTTACGAGGTTGATGAGGATGGTTTTCTGCAGGAGTTGGACAAATGGAGTAGAGACTTTGCCCAGGGTTACGCCGCCATCGAGGGCATCGAAGGAGAACTGACCGAGGAGCATTGGAAACTTATAGATTACATCAGGAGCTACTATGCGCAGTTCGGCATAGCGCCTATGATCAGAAAGATGTGCAAAGATACGGGACTTAGTCTCAAACAGATTTATGAACTCTTTCCTTCGGGACCGGCCAAGGGAGCCTGCAAGTTGGCAGGACTTTCGAAACCGACCGGTTGCGTCTGAAAGCGCGTCCACGCTGAATGCGCTGCAACCGGAATGGCTGTCTCCGGTCATGACAAGGGTTTTTTCGGTCCCTATGGGGATCTGAGGATCAAAAGGAAGGGGCTATGGGATTCTACATCCTGTCTTACCTTTGTGTGGCGGTCTTTGTCCTGGCAACCGGACAGAGGATCTACAGGCAGTGGTCCCTGCCCCTCCACGTCCGCTGGGAACTCTACCCTGTTCAGCACGAGAGGGCCGACAGGGCGGCCTACGGCGGCTCCTACCTGGAGGATCTCAACTGGTGGGAGAAAAAACAGGAACGGTCGCTTCTCAACGAAGTCCGGTACATGGTGCCGGAGATCCTGCTCATCCGGGGCCTCTGGAAGGAAAACCGGGGCCTCTGGTGGGTCTCCTTCCCCTTCCATTTCGGCCTCTACCTGATGATCGCGACCCTCGTCCTGCTGCTCCTGCATGCGGGTCTCGCCCTCGGGGGAGCGACCGTCATCGCGGCCGGCTCCGCGCTCAGGGTCTTCCTGGACGGGCTGATCACCCTTCTGGGATGGGGCGGCCTGATCCTTGGGACCCTAGGCGGCCTGGGACTTCTCCACCGACGGCTCACCGATCCGGAGTTGAGGAACTACGCCACCCCGGCGGATTATTTCAACCTCCTTTTCATCCTGGCCTTCTTTATCTCCTCGCTCCTCAGCGGCCTGTCGGGCGATCCGACCTGGGAAGGCGCCAAGGCCTATGCGGCGGGGCTCCTGACGGGAGGGCATGCTCCGACCGCCTACCAGCCGGGGCAAAGCGTTCCGGGAACGGTGGCCATCGTGACGGCGTCGCTCCTGGCCGCCTACATCCCGCTCACCCACATGTCCCACATGTTCATGAAGTATTTCCTCTACCACGAGGTCCGATGGGACGACGCCCCGAACCGTCCCGGCGGCAGAATCGAGGCCGCCGTCCAGGCGAACCTTCGACTCAGGCCGACCTGGAAGGCGGGACACGTCGATGCGGATGGGGAGAGATCCTGGAGTGACATCGCCTCTTCGGCCCCCAAGGAGGTGAAATGAAAAGATCCATGAACCCCTCCGATATGGCCAGACCGGCCGACTGCCTCTGTCCCATCGCCCCGGGGGAATTGGCCCCTCTGCCGCCCCCCTACGAGGATTTCAACCAGGCAACGATCCCCCCCCTGAATCAGGAAAAGGTCAAGCACATCGAGACCTCCCTGGACGACACGGTGGCCATCGGGATCCCCAAGCCTGCCAGCAAAGAGGAAGAGGAAGCACTGGTCCGCCGGTTCCTTTCCGGGCTGCAGAAGCTTTTCGAGGAAAAGAACAACTGGACCTTCCTGCAGCCCTTGCTGCTCTCCATGGAGCACTGCGCCAAGTGTCAGACCTGCTCGAATGCCTGCCCCGTCTTCGAGATGAGCGGCAGGAAGGAGATCCACCGCCCCATCTTCCGGGCCGAGGTTCTCCGCCGGATCTGGCGGAAATACCTCAAGCCCGGGGGAAAGCTCACCGCCAAATGGACCGGCGACATCGACCTGAATTGGACCACGATCGCGCGTCTCGCCGAACTCTCCTACCGCTGCACCCTCTGCCGGCGTTGCGCCACGGTTTGCCCGATCGGCGTGGACAACGGCCTGATCAACCACGAGATCCGCAAGCTCTTCTCACAGGAGATGGGAATCGCCCCCAAGGAACTCCACGAAAAGGGGAGCGTTCAGCACCTCCGGGTCGGCTCTTCCACTGGGATGAACCCGCTGGGCGCCAAGGACAGCATCGAGTTCATCCAGGAGGAGATGGAGGAGATCACCGGCTGGAAGGTCGAGATCCCCTGGGACGTGGAGGGGGCCGACATCCTGCTCATTCACAACGCCGGCGAGATGCTCTCCTGGCCCGAAAACGTGGGGGCCTTTGCCATCATCTTTCAGGCGGCCGGCATCTCCTGGACGCTCTCCTCCGAAGCGGCCGGCTACGACGCCGTCAACTACGGCCTGTGGTACGACGACGTCCAGTTCTCCCGCGTGGCCGTCAAGCATGCGGATATCGCCCGGAGACTGAAGGTCAAGAAGATCCTCGTCGGCGAATGCGGCCATGCCCACAAGGCCCTGACCGTCGTCGCCGACCGCCTGCTCACGGGGGAGCTCAATGTACCGCGCGAGTCGGCCCTGGTCACGCTGGAAGAGATCGTCACGAAAGGGAGGATCCCGTTCAATCCGGGACGGAACGACTTCCCCGTCACCCTGCACGATCCCTGCAACGTGGTGCGGGCGATGGGGATCGTCGAGCCCCAGAGGAGGATCCTCAGGAAGATCGCCCCGCGATTCCGGGAGATGACGCCCCATGGCGTGGATAACTACTGTTGCGGGGGCGGTTCGGGATTCGCCATCATGTCGGGCTTCAACTTCGCCGAATGGCGGGCCCTCGTCAGCAGCCGCAAGAAGTTTCTGCAGATCCTGGAGGCCTTCAAGGACGAGCCTCAAGATGTTCCCAAGTACGTCTGCGCCCCCTGCTCGAACTGCAAGGGGGCCATCCGGGACATCATCGGCTACTATCACGCGGAGGAGCGCAGCCGCCTGTACTATGGCGGTCTGGTGGAGCTGATCGTCAACGCCATGGCCGACATGAAGAAGCCGATCATTCGCTTCGGGGATGAACCGTCCTGGACAACCTGATGGAAGAACCGACATGAGCCCACTGATGGCCCTGGTTGCAGTCCTGATCCTGACCCTCTTGTCCCTGGGAATCGCCCTCAGCGGGACCCTGACCCGTCTGCTGCTGGTCGTCGTCCCCTATGCGGTCTTCACCCTGTTTCTGGCCGGTGTCGTGTACCGCATCCTGAAATGGGCCAGGGCGCCCGTCCCGTTCCGGATACCCACGACCTGCGGCCAGGAGAAATCCCTCGCCTGGATCAAGACGAGTCCCCTGGAGAGCCCCCCCTGTCTCTGGGGAGTCATCGGGAGGATGGCCCTCGAGGTCCTTCTGTTCCGGTCCCTCTTTAGAAACACCCGACTCGACATGGGCCAGAACCGGCCCGTCTACCCCAGCGCCAAATGGCTCTGGTTCTTCGGCCTGACCTTCCACTGGTCTCTTTTGATCATCGTCCTGCGCCACCTGCGTTTCTTCATCGAACCGATCGGCCCGTGCATCACGGCCCTCTCGTCGCTGGACGGCTTCTTCGAGATCGGGGTCCCCACGCTCTACCTGAGCGATGCCGCGATGCTTGCGGGGATCACCTTTCTGTTCCTCCGTCGCCTCATCGTCCCCCAGGTACGCTACATTTCCCTTTTCACCGATTACTTCTCTCTCCTTCTGATCCTGGGCGTGGTGACCACAGGCCTGATCATGAGGCATTTTTTCCCCGCCGACCTTCTGCAGGTGAAGAACCTGGCCCTGGGGTGGGTCACCTTTTCCCCCTTTGTGCCCCAAGGCGTCGGCACACTCTTCACCATGCACCTCTGTTTCGTCTTTACCCTGCTGGTCTTTTTCCCGATGAGCAAGCTGATGCACGCGGGCGGGGTCTTTTTGAGCCCTACGCGAAACCTCGCCAACGACAGCCGGATACGTCGGCACGTCAATCCATGGAACGCCCCGGTGAAGGTCCATACCTACGAGGAGTACGAGGATGAATTCCGGGCCCAGATGAAGACGGCGGGCATTCCCGTGGAAAAGGAGTAGCGATGTCCTTGGCCAAGTTCCCCAAACCTGAAGAGTTGATCGCGGTCCGCTATGAGCCGCCGGGGACCGGATGGATGGAGACGCCGACCGTCTTTCGTCCCGGGACCTGGAGCTATGCCGGTGGGGCCAAGAGCCTGACCGCGCTGGATTTTCCAAACCCCAGGTCCTGGCAGCCCTCCGACGAGGCCTGGAAGCTGCCGGAAAACTGGCAGGCCATCATCCTGGAGGGGATGCGGGAGCGTCTGGAGAAGTACCGTTCCTTCAAGCTCTTCATGGATCTCTGCGTCCGGTGCGGCGCCTGCGCCGACAAGTGCCACTTCTTCATCGGCTCCGGCGACCCGAAGAACATGCCCGTCCTAAGAGCCGAACTGCTGCGGTCCGTCTACCGACGATATTTTACCGCTTCGGGGAAACGCTTCGGAAAGCTCGTTGGGGCCCGGGACCTGACGATCGATGTCCTCAAGGAGTGGTTCTACTACTTCTACCAGTGCACCGAGTGCCGCCGCTGCTCCGTCTACTGTCCCTACGGCATCGATCAGGCGGAGATCACGATGATGGGACGGGAACTGCTCAATCTCGTGGGCTGCAACATCAACTGGGCGATCGAACCGGCTGCGAACTGCTTCAGAACCGGAAACCACCTGGGCATCCTGCCCGGCGGTATCAAGGACATGCTGGAATTCATGGCCGACGACATTTTCGACCGCACTGGGGTGCGCGTGGAGGTCCCCATCAACCGGAAGGGGGCGGAGATCCTCTTCGTCACCCCCTCGGGGGACTACTTCGCCGACCCGGGGACCTACACCTGTATGGGCTACATGATGCTCTTCCACGAGATCGGCCTGAACTACACCTTCAGCACCTACGCTTCCGAAGGGGGGAACTTCGGCCTCTTCAACTCCCACGAATTGGTCAAGCGCCTCAACGCCAAGATCTATGCCGAGGCCAAGCGACTCGGGGTCAGGTGGATCCTTGGGGGCGAATGCGGCCACATGTGGCGGGTCCTGCACCAGTACATGGACACGATGAACGGCCCGGCCGATTTTCTCGAGGAGCCCGTCTCGCCGATCACCGGGACGCGCTTCGAGAATGCCCTTTCAACGAAGATGGTCCACATCGTCGAGTTCACCGCCGACCTCATCCGTAACGGTAAGCTGAAACTCGACCCGTCCCGGAACGATGCCCAGCGGGTCACATTCCACGATTCCTGCAACCCCTCCCGGGCCATGGGGCTCTTCGAGGAGCCCCGGTATATCCTCCGGAATGCCTGCAACCACTTCTTCGAGATGGCCGAGGACACCATCCGGGAGAGGACCCTCTGCTGCGGCAGCGGGGCTGGGCTCGGCAACGAGGAGAACCTGGAGATGAGGATGCGGGGAGGGATGCCCCGGGCCATGGCCG
Organism: Deltaproteobacteria bacterium; assembly: GCA_021372415.1. GTDB lineage: Bacteria > Desulfobacterota > Syntrophia > Syntrophales > UBA5619 > JAKAFS01. The sequence continues at coordinate 12,751 of JAJFUM010000360.1, read as the reverse complement.
TCAAGGCGGTCAGGGAGACACAGGGGGTGAACCGCCTGGCCTGCATCTGCGCCATTGACCGGGCGGCCCTGACAACGCTGATGGATTACTGGGTGCCCGGGGTCACCGTCTCGGGGGTCCACGAACTGCTGGCCAACGCCCTGGTCATGAAGGGCGAGAAGGAAAGGGAAACGGACCTGCGGGGCGAACCTCTGGGAGGAAAGGCAGCCGATGAAACTCTATGACCGGTGGAAGGTCCTCACGGGGATCGTGATCTTCCTGATCGCGGTCACCTTCCCCATCTGGTACGGAAAAGCGAAGTCCGTCCCCCCGCCGGACTTGAAGCTCGATACGCCCGCGATCCAAGCGCTCAAGGAAAAACTCTGCGTGGAACCGGCACCGACCATGCGGGCCAGCCACATGAGGCTCCTGATCTCCTGGCGCGAGAGCGTCGTCCGGGATGGGAACCGCACCTACCGGGCCTCCGACGGAAAGGTCTACACGATCAGCCTGACAGGGACCTGCCTGGAGTGCCACAGCAACAAGACCGAGTTCTGCGACCGCTGCCACGACTATGCGGGGGCCAAGCCCAACTGCTGGAGCTGCCACATTATGCCGGAGGAGGTCCGCCGATGACGCCCACCCGAAGAGATTTCCTGAAGATCGCGGGGGCCTCGGCCGTAGGCCTGCTGCTGCCCCCCTGGACGCGGATGGCCAACAGCGCCCAGACCGCCGACATGGCCCCGACCTCGGCGCAGGCAAAAGCCCTGACGGCCCGGCGCTGGGCGATGGTCGTCGACGCCGCAAAATGCCGGCCGGGATGCCGCGACTGCGTCGACGCCTGCCACCTGGTCCACAACGTCCCCGATTTCAAGAACCTCAAGGACGACGTCCACTGGATCTCTCTGGAGAAGGCGGGACACCTTTTCCCCGCCGAGATCCACCTCCGTCAGCCCGAGGCGATCCGGACGCTGGCGCTGCCGGTCCTCTGCAACCACTGCGAAAACCCGCCCTGCGTCCGGGTCTGCCCCACGAAGGCCACCTTCCAGAGGGCCGACGGGATCGTAATGATGGATTACCACCGGTGCATCGGTTGCCGGTTCTGCATGGCCGCCTGCCCCTACGGCTCGCGGAGCATGAACTACCGGGACCCGCGGCCGTTCATCGGCAAACTCAACCCGGACTTCCCCACCCGGACCAGGGGGGTGGTGGAGAAATGTAACTTCTGCGAGGAGCGGCTCGCCCAGGGGCTCCTGCCGGCCTGCGTGACCGCCTGCAAGGAAAAGGCCCTGATCTTCGGGGATCTGGAAGAGAAGAGCTCGGATCTCCGGCGCACCCTGGAGGGAGGCTTCTCGATCCGACGCCGATCGGAGCTGGGGACGGGCCCCCAGGTCTACTATCGATTGTGAGGACGCCGTGCTCGAAAAAGCCCTGACAGGAAGTCGCGGATACTGGATCTGGGTGGCCGGTCTGATGGTCCTGACGGCCCTCGGATTTTTCTTCTACCTCCGGCAGCTCGACTACGGCTTGGGGATCACCGGGATGAGCCGGGACATCTCCTGGGGCCTCTACATCGCCCAGTTCACCTTTCTGGTCGGAGTCGCGGCCTCGGCGGTGATGCTGGTCCTCCCCTACTACCTGCACGACTTCAAGGCCTTCGGAAAGATCACGATCCTCGGGGAGTTCCTGGCCGTGGCTGCGGTCATTATGTGCATCACCTTCGTCTTCGTCGACTTGGGACGCCCCGACCGGGTCATGAACGTCCTGCTCCACCCGTCGCCGAGTTCGATCCTCTTCTGGGACATGATCGTCCTGAGCTGCTATCTGCTCCTGAACATCGTCACCGGCTGGACGGTCCTCGAGAGCGACCGCATGGGGGTCCCCCCGCCGCGATGGGTCAAGCCCCTGATCATCGTCTCCATCCCCTGGGCGATCAGCATCCACACCGTCACGGCCTTCATCTACGCGGGGCTTCCGGGGAGGGGCTTCTGGTTGACGGCGATCATGGCACCGCGATTTCTCGCCTCGGCCTTCGCCTCGGGCCCGGCCCTCTTGATCCTCTTCTGCCTGCTCCTCAGGAGGCTCACCGGATTCGACGCAGGGGAAAAGGCGATCCAGACCCTGGCCAAGATCGTGGCCTATGCGCTGGCCACGAGCATCTTCTTCGTCCTGGTCGAGATCTTCACCACCTTCTATGGCCAGATCCCGGGACACATGGACCACTTCCGATACCTCTTCAGGGGACTGGAGGGCCACAACATGATCGCCAACTGGATGACCGTCTCGGCGTTGCTGGCCTGCATCTCCCTGGTCCTTTTGATCGTTCCCCGGTGGCGCAAAGGGGAACCTATCCTGGCCGTCGCCTGCATCGGCGTCTTCGTGTCGCTATGGATCGAGAAGGGCCTGGGACTCATCGTGACGGGTTTCGTCCCGTCTCCCCTCGAGGCCATCACCGACTACCTCCCGACGGGCCCCGAGATCGCCATCACCGTCGGCGTCTGGGCCCTGGGGCTGCTGCTGATCACCCTCTTCTACAGGATTTTCGTCGCCGTCAGAAGCGGGGCTTGACAGAAGCTTGAAATAGAAGCCGGAAAAAGATATGGATCACAAACAAAGATGAAAAGACCCCGTTGGATGCCGAGCCAGACCCCGGAGTCACCAGAGAGGAGCTGCTGCGGAAACTGTGAGCACTTCGACAATAACCCCCAGGTTCTCGAAGAGACCTTCACGGGCATCAACAGCCTGAGTTCCGTATACGGCTGCTGCCGCGGGGACGCCGGCATCTGCAGCCTCCACGATCTCTATCTTCTCCCTCTCCATCATTGCCCGGATTTCCATAGAAAGCCGTAGCGCGCGACCCATCACGCACCTGCGGCGGGTCCGGCTCCATACCGGAGTCGCCGCAGCAGGACAAAGGGGCAGATCCATGCAAAACGACGAGATCGCCAAAGTCTTTCTGGAGATGGCCGACCTCCTGGAGATCAAGGGGGAGAATCCCTTCAAGGTCCGGGCCTACCGCCGGGCGGCCCAGATCATCGACCATCTGCCGGATCCCATTGCCGATCGGATCGCCCGCGGGGAGGACCTTCAGGAGATCCCGGGGATCGGCGAGGCGATCGCCAAGAAAAGCGCCGAGTTGGTCGCCACGGGAAAGCTGGCCGCCTACGAGGATCTCAAGGCCCAGTTCCCCGCGGGGATGATCCGCCTCCTGGAGATCCAGGGCATCGGCCCGAAGACGGCCCACCGCCTGGCAACCGAACTGGGCATCGACTCCGTTGCGGCACTGGAGCAGGCCCTGGTCGACGGCCGCGTCGCCGCCCTCCCGCGGATGGGGGAGAAGACGGCCCAGAACATCCTCCGTCAGATCCAGGCCTGCAAAGGCCAGGACCGCCGCATCCCGATCGGCGAGGCGCTGCCCATCGTCGAGGAGATCCTGGCGGCCCTCAGTCCCCTCCCCGGCGTCCGAAACCTCACCGCCGCCGGGAGCCTGCGCCGCTTCCGGGAGACCGTGGGAGACATCGACCTCATGGGCACCGCCGACGACCCCGGGGCAGTCGTGGCGGCCTTCGCCGGCCTCCCACAGATCCGGGAAGTCCTCGCCCGGGGTCCCACGAAAGCGAGCGTCCTTCTCGACAAGGGGCTCCAGGTCGATCTGAGGATGGTGGAGCACCAGGCCTTCGGTTCGCTCCTCCAGCACTTCACGGGAAGCCGGGAACACAACATCGCCCTGAGAACCAGGGCACAAAGGCAGGGCCTGAGCCTGAGCGAATACGGCATCACCCGCATCGATACGAACCAACTGGAACGTTTTCCCGACGAAGAGGCCTTCTACCGACGCCTGGGACTCGACTGGATCCCGCCGGAGATCCGGGAGGATCAGGGAGAGATCGACCTGGCGGAGGCGGGCGGACTTCCCCGCCTCGTCGAGGAGCGGGACATCCGCGGGGATTTCCATGTTCATTCCGACTGGAGCGACGGGAGGAGCACCCTTTCTGAGCTGGCATTGGCCGCCAGGGCCCGCGGATACGAGTACCTGGCCGTCACGGACCATTCCGTCGGGCTCGGGATCGCCCACGGCCTGAATGCGGAGCGTCTCGCCGGTCAGAGGCAGGCCATCGAGAAGATCAACGCAAGGGGGATCGGGGTCCGCCTTCTGGCCGGCGTCGAGGTGGACATCCGCGCCGACGGGACGCTCGATCTGCCCGAAGGGCTCCTCGCCGGCCTCGACATCGTCATCGGCTCGGTGCACTCGTCGCTGCAGCAGGACGAATCCCGCATGACGGCCCGTCTCATCCGGGCTGTCGAAAACCCCCATGTCGATATCATCGCCCATCCCACGGGACGGCTCATCGGCCGGCGGGAACCCGCCGCCGTGGACATCGGACGCCTTATCCGGGCAGCGGCGGACCACGGCAAGGCTCTGGAGATCAACGCCATGCCCGACCGCCTAGACATGAAGGACCTCCATGCACGACGGGCTCACGAACAGGGAGCGCTGCTCGCCCTGGGGACAGACGCCCACCATGCGGACCAGCTCGGGCTGATGCGCTTCGGGATCGGCGTCGCCCGCCGCGCATGGTGCACGCCTGGGCATCTGCTCAACGGACGCTCCCTGGCGGAAGTACTGGCCTTCCTGCAGCACCGTTAGGGGCCGTCGAACCGCTCGCGGTTTCCTGACGGGGGATCAATGGGCCGGCAGTTCGTAGCCGGCCGTGAAGATCCTCAGGCAGGCATCGACGGCGACGGCCTCGTAGAGCGTCCCCCGGTTCGCGGCAATCTCGTCGAGGGCCGACTCCAGGCCCAGGCCCGGCCGGTAGGGCCGGTGGGAACTCATCGCTTCCACCACGTCGGCCACCGCCAGGATCTTCGCCTCCAAACAGACCTCGTCGCCCTTGAGTCCCTGCGGGTATCCAGAGCCGTCCATCCGCTCGTGGTGCTGCAGGACGATCGGGCCGATCGCCCATGGAAATTCGATGTCCTTGAGGATCTCGAAACCGACCTGGGGATGGATCCGGATGAGATTGATCTCCACGTCCGGCAGCCTGACCGGCCTGCTGAGCGTCTCGGCGGGGACAGAGATCTTGCCGATATCGTGGATCAGGCCGGCCATCCGGATGCCATAGACCTCTTCCGAGGAGATGCCCATTTCCTGGGCGATCGAGCAGGCCAGGTCCGCAACACGCCGCTGATGCCCGGCCGTATAGGGATCCCGTGTCTCCATCGCCAGGGCCATGGCCTGGACCGTGGCCCCCATCATCTTCTGCAGCTTCTCGCGGCTCTTCTCCAGATTCTTCTCCGCCTCCGCCCAGGCCCTGCGCATGGCCGACTCCCGCAACTCCCTCTCGATCACCGGGACGAGGCGCTGGCGCCTGTCCATCGTGATGCAGTCGCAGGCGCCTCTTCTCATGGCCGCTACGGCCATCTCATCGGTGATCGTTTCGGAGACGATGATAAAGGGGATGTCGGGCCGGGCTTCCGCCAGGAGAGCGAGGGCATCCAGACAGTTCAGCTCGGGAAGGCGGTCATCGCACAGGACAATATCCCAGGGCTTTTCCCTGAGTGCGGCCCGGAGAGCCTCGGCGGTTTGAACCCGCTCGTGGACGGGGATGAAGCCCCCTCTCTTCAGTTCGTGAATCAGCAAACGGGTCCCGTCTCCCGAATCCTCGACACTCAAGACACGCAGGGGTTTCCCCATCCTCTCCCTCCTCCGACTCATCCGAACGATCCTGGGTCAGCTCTCAGAAAACAAGGGAATGGTATGATCCGGCCGCAATGATAGCCGCCGCCCTGCGAGAATGCAAATAATTTCTCGACGCGAAGGGACGGTTTTTCGAGTCCCCCCGAAGGATCACTCGTAGCGCAACGCGTCGATGGGATTGAGGAGAGAGGCCTTGTAGGCGGGATAGAAGCCGAAGAAAAGCCCGACCAGCCCGGAAAAACCGAAGGCCAGGAGAACCGACAAGGGGGAGACGACGGTGGACCAGCCGGCCACGGCCGACAGGATCTTGGAGCCCGAGACGCCCAAGACGATCCCGGCCACGCCGCCGATGAGGGAAAGCGTCAGAGCCTCGATGATGAACTGGAGGCGGATGTCCCAGGTCTTGGCCCCGACGGACATCCGGATGCCGATCTCGCGGGTCCGTTCCGTGACCGAGACGAGCATGATGTTCATGATCCCGATACCGCCCACCAGGAGGGAGACGGAGGCGATCGCCGCCAGGAGAAGGGCCATGACCTGCGTGGACTGCTCGGCTGCCTGCATCATCTGGGTGAGGTTCCGCACCGTGAAGTCCACATCCTGGCGTGTGGAGAGCCGGTGCCGCTGGCGCAGCAGTTCGGTGATCTGCTCCTCGGCCGGCGCCAGATCCGCAGCACTCTTCGCCTTGACGGCAATGGACCGCACCATGCCCAGAAAGGGCGTTCCGAAAATCTTCTTCTGGGCCGTCGTCAGGGGCACGAAGATCGCATCGTCCTGATCCTGGCCGATAGCCGACTGTCCCTTTGCGGCCAGGACGCCGATCACCGTGAAGGGGACCTTCTTGATCCGGATGATCTGTCCCAGGGGATCGGCGCTGCCGAAGAGGTTGTCCACGACCGTTTGACCCAGCAGACAGACCTTGTTGGCGCTGCGCACATCCTGGTCCGTGAAGGCCCTGCCCGAGGCAAGGGTCCAGTCGCGCACAGGCAGGATGCCCGGCGTCGTCCCCGTCACGATCGTCGACCAGTTCTGGTTGCCGTAAACCACTTGTGCCCCACCGCTGTGGACGGGGGCTACATCGGCGACGGCCGAACACTGCGTGGCGATTGCTTCGGCGTCGTCCTGCGTGAGCGTGGACTGAGTGCCGCTTCCCATCCGGATGCCGCCGGAGGTGCTGCTCCCGGGCATCACGATCAGGAGATTGCTCCCCATGCTGGCCATCTGGTTGGAAATCCTCTCACTGGCGCCGGTCCCCACGGCCATCATCGTGATCACCGCGCCTACGCCGATGATGATGCCGAGCATGGTCAGGGCGGAGCGCATCTTGTTCACCCTGAGGGCCCGAAGCGAAATCCGGAATGTCGAGGAAAGGTCGATCATCTCCGCCCCCGCCGAGGATTCATCCCCGCCACCCGTCCCACTGAATGCGGCATCCCGTTCAGATACATTTTACCGTCCCTTCCCCCCCGGCCGGTCCGTCGCTCACGACGCGGCCGTCCCTGAACCGGACGATCCTCTTGCTGAAGGCGGCGATGTCCGGCTCGTGAGTCACCAGGATGACTGTAATCCCCTCCTGGGTATTGAGTTTCACGAAGAGCTCCATGATCTCGACGCTGGAGTGGGTATCCAGGTTGCCTGTTGGCTCGTCGGCCAGGATCAGGGGCGCCCGGTTGACCAGGGCGCGGGCGATGGCGACCCGCTGCTGCTGGCCTCCCGACAACTGGTTCGGATGGTGCCTCTCCCGTCCCTCCAGCCCCACGGCCCTGAGCGCGTTCATGGCGCGTTCGTGGCGTTCCCTGGGGTGATACCCGTTGTAGAGCATGGGAAGCTCCACGTTTTCCAATGCAGTGGTGCGGGGGAGGAGGTTGAATCCCTGGAAGACGAACCCGATCTTCTTGTTGCGGATCTCCGCCAATTCGTCGCGTCCCCGGTGCCCCACGTCCATCCCCTCCAGGAGATAACGCCCGCCCGTCGGCTCGTCCAGGCACCCGACCACGTTCATGAAGGTGGACTTTCCCGAACCGGACGGTCCCATGACGGCCACGAACTCCCCGTGGGCGATCGTCAGCGAGACGTCGTCCAAGGCGTGGACGGTGGTGTCGCCCAGTTCATAGAGCTTGGTCAGGTGGAGCGTTTCGATCAGTGCCATGATCCTTCTGTATCCTTATAAATTACTCCCGGAAAAGGGAGGCGTCCGTTTCCGTACGCGCCATTGGAGATTTTTTCGGGTCCCCTGCCCCCGTAGCGGAGCGCCCGCAAAGGCAACTGTCTGAGCGCGTCAGCGCGAGTTTTGCCTTTGCAGCGCAGCGAGGAGGAGCAGGGTCGAAAAAAGCTCCTGGCGCGGAGGAAACCGATGCCCCTCAACACCCGCTAGCGGAGGAATCCCGGTGGACCGAAGCGCGGCGAAGCGCTGTTCTTAGCTGGCGACGCCGAGGACTCGACGATCACCGGGTCCCCTTCTTTCAGCCCGCCTGAAAGGACGACCGTGAAATTGCCATCGCTGATCCCCAGCGTCACCGGGACGCGGACGGGCGTCTGGTCCTTCAGGACCCAGACCCCCCGCGCCCTGGATCCGGACCCATCTCCCGCCGCGGTCTGGACTCCCCGGCCCGTTCCCACCCCGGCCCCTGTCCCCTTCGTCTGGGACGTCTTGTCGGACGTCCACTTGAAACGGAGCGCGGCGTTCGGGATCTTGAGGACCCCCTGCAGGAAGTCGGTGATGATCGAGACGTTGGCCGTCATCCCCGGTTTTAGCTTGAAGTCCGGATTGGCGACTTTAATAACGACGTCGTAGGTGACGACGTTCTGGACCGTCGTGGGGGCGTTGCGGACCTCGGACACCCTTCCCTTGAAGGTGACGTCGGGATAGGCGTCGACGTTGAATTGAACGGCCTGGCCCACCTGGATCCGGCCGATGTCCGCCTCGTCCACGTTCGTGTCGATCTGCATCTGGGTCAGGTCCTGGGCGATGCTGAAGAGAGTCGGTGTCTGGAAGCTCGCGGCGACGGTCTGACCGATGTCGACGTTCCTGGAGATGACGGTCCCGTTCACCGGCGAAAGGATGCGCGTGTAGCGCAGGTTGGTCTCCTCCTGTTGGAGCGCGGCCCGGGCCTGTTCCACCTGGGCCTTAGCCACGTTCAACTGGGCTGCTGCGGAGCGTTCGTTCGTCTCGGCGGTGTCCAGGTCGCTGGCCGCGATGAAGTTCCGGGAGAAGAGGCTCCGGTTCCTCTCCATCGTCCGGCGGGCGTCCTGCAGGGCGACCTCCGCCTTCGACACGGAAGCCTCCGCCGACAGCAGGTTAGCCTTGGCCTGCGCCACCTTTGCCTCGGAGAGCGCCGGATCGATCTGGGCCAGGAGTTGCCCCTTCTTGACCGGGGAGTTGTAGTCCACGAAGATCTCCTTGATCGTCCCGGACACCTGGGTCCCCACCAGGACCGTGGTCACCGCGCTCACCGTGCCGGTGGCGGTCACGGCCGCGCGGAGATCGCCCCGCGCGACCGCTTCCGTCTTGAACTTGACCGCCGTGTCCCGGTTCTTCAGGAAGTAGAGTCCTCCGCCGGCCAGAATCACCACCAGCACCACCGCTGCAAGGATCTTCTTTTTCATCTTTCCCCCGTCGCCTTTTCCAGGGAGGCCTGAGCCACCTTGTAATCGTAGAGAGCCGTGATACGGGCCGTCTTCGCATTGCTTGCCGCCACGAGGGCATCGGTCACCTCGATGGGGCTCCCCACCCCCGAGGCGTACCGCCCGTTGGCCAGATCGAGGTTCTCCTGGGCCTGACGGACCGAGACTTCCGTCGTCGTAATCCGGTCCGCCGCTTCGGAGAGGTTCAACCACGCCTGTTTGACCTCCTGGTAGATACTCTGGCGCAGCGTGGCCTCATTGGCCGTCAGGACCTCCAGATTGGCCCTTGCCTCCTCCACCTGGTACTTCGTCGAATAACCGCTGAAGATCGGAAGGTTCACCTGGGCGCCGAAAGTCCAGCCCCGGTCCAGGGGGAAATCCCCCCCGCCCCATCCGTAGCTGGCGTTGCCCGTGACCGACGGATAATAACCTTTCTTCGCCAGTTCGATGCCCTGTTCCAGGGCCATCTTCTTCACGAGGATCGACTGGAGATCGGGGCGCCAGTCGTAAGCCCGCCTCAGGGTGGCATCAAGGTCAACCTCCTGCCGCTGGAAGGAGAGCTGTTCCGCGATGGTGTAATCGGGCGCCTCCGGAAAACCGATGGCGTTGTTCAGGGTGACCAGGGCCAGCCGGAAGGCGTTCTCCGCCTTGAGGAGGTTCAGCTTCGCATTGGAGAGATCGACCTCGGCCTTGGTGACGTCGATCTTCGGTTTCGTCCCGGTCTCGAAGAAGGCCCGGGCCTGTTCAAGGTGCTGCTGGAACTGGCTGACGATCTCCCGATTGACGTCTCGGCTTTGCCTCGCCTGCAGGAACCCGTAGTAGGCCTGCTTGACGCCAAAGATCACCTGGGCCCGGGCGTTCTCCAGGTCCGAGAGCGAGGCGTTCCGGCCGAGTTCCTGGATCTTCACCTGCGTAGGCGTCTTGCCGAAATCGTAGATATTCTGGCTCAGGGAAAGACTGGAGGAATAGCTGTTATAGACATCCGTGCCGGTCGTTCCCTTCTGGCCCGACGAGACCGGATCCGTCCGGCTGTAGCCTGCAGAACCGCTAAGCTGGGGATAGTAACCGGACCGAGCCTGTCCGATCTTGCCCTCCCCGGCCAGCACGGTGCCGGCCGCCGCGCGGATGCTCGGATGCCTCTCCAGGGCGATCGCCAGGCACTTTGGCAGATCCAGGGTTTCGCCCTCCCGGATCGGAGGGCCCTGCGCCGCCAGATAGGACGGCAGGAAGAGCCCAAGGAGGACCATTCCCAACACCCTTTGCAGGTGAATCTTCATCCTTGTCGACATTGGAGCCACCGCTTGTACCCCTTTCGCGGCCGGGGAAGAGACCCGGCCTCCATTCCGAAACGGCCTTTCCCTGTCGGGAGGCCCGCCGCCAGGATTTCAGCAACTTGCATGCCAAGGCGGGATAATGTCCAACCCTTTAAGTTACCTGCATAAATGATTTTCGCCCCTGCTCATCCCCTTTCGGCCGGGCAGAAAGTATCCATACCGGGTATCCAGATGGATCGAAAGTATCCACCCTTTTCCCCGGTTACCACTCCGCCAAAGCCGTCCGATTATCACGAAAACGTAATCAAAAGGGAAGAAAAATCCTCTCTTTTTCAAATAATCCTTGACTTTTCCCCCAGGTCCCGGTATAGGTCGCATGCAATTTCGCTCCGACCGAGTCGGAGGGAGTGCAGTAAGAGTTGGATAGAGACATTCCGAAATACACGCGGTGCCGCCATGCTCTGAAGGGTCTGGCGGTTTTTTTCCATCTGGCGTCGTATTCGTCCGACTTTGCTGAAATACATGAAAGGAGGATGCGAACGATGTCAGAAGGAACCGTAAAGTGGTTTAATGAGCAGAAGGGCTTCGGGTTCATCGAGAAGGATGGCGGCGGAGATCTCTTCGTCCACTACAGCGCCATTCAGGCGGGTGGATTCAAGACGCTTGCCGAGGGCCAGCGCGTGAGTTTCGATGTCGGCCAGGGCAAGAAAGGCCCGGCGGCCGAGAATGTGAAGCCCATCTAAGGCCTTCCCGTCGGTAACCTAAAGAGGCACCCCGTTCCATCTGGTCAGGGTGCCTCTTTTAATTTGACCGGATCCTATCGCTGATGGGTCAGAGAAAGGCGGTGGAAAATGGCCAGGACAAAATACACCTTTGAGAAGCGCCAGAGGGAGATCGCCAAAAAGCAGAAGCGGGAAGAGAAGGCGGCCCGCCGCGCCGAGGCAAAACAGCGCGACGTCGATGCGGCCCCGGAAATCCCGACGGAGGAACAGCCCGGCACCGACCCCGGCGAAGACACCCCATCCGCCGGCTGATCCCTCCTTCCCATACGAATCAAGGCAATCGATACCAAGTGAGACATGCCCGGAGGAGGGGCGGTGCGGCAGGATAGTCGTCGCCTCTCTGGTAGCGCCTTCACCTACTTAACTCCGGCCGATCCCACGCCATTCATCATTTCTGGATAAAATACGCATCCGGAGCCCCCGTTCTGCAGGAGGGCTCCGACACTCAAGGGGCCTCCCTTCCGTACAGCCGGGCCATCTCCCGGAGCCTGCGGCCCAGAGGAGGGGTCAACTGCCCCGGCAGGAGACGCCAGAGCCAGTTTCCCTCCACGGTTCCGGGACGGTTGATCCGGGCCTCCTGGCCGAGGCCCAGAAGGTCCTGCGCGGGAAATACGGCGATCCCCGCCGGCGAGGCCATGGCAAGGCGGATCAGGTCCCAGTGAAGCCGATTCGGGGAGATCCTCCGGCCGAGATAGCGGGCGAGGTTCCTTTTGGCCCGGGATGTCGCCTCCCTCTCGAACCAGCCCTGGATCGTGTTGTTGTCGTGCGTCCCCGTGTACAGGACGTTGCGTTCCCCGACATTGTGCGGCGCGTGGGGATTCTGGGAAGGGTCCGTGTCGAAGGCGAACAGGAGCAACCGCATGCCGGGGAATTCGAAGCGGTCCATGACCTGGGCAATCTCCGGGGTGTTCGACCCCAGGTCCTCGCAGAGGACCGGCGGGCGGGGGAACCTGCCGAAGAGCTTCCCGAAAAAATCCACGGCCGGAGCCTCAACCCACCGGCCGTTCACCGCGGTCGGCGACCCGGCCGGCACGGCCCAGTAGTTCACGAAACCCCGGAAGTGATCGATCCTCACCCAATCGGCCCATCCCAACTCATGGCCGATCCGTGCCAACATCCAGGCGTATCCCGTCTTCTTCAGCCTCTCCCACCGATACAGGGGATTCCCCCAGAGCTGTCCGGTCTTGCTGAAATAGTCTGGCGGGACGCCCGCGACGAAGGCGGGCTTCTTTCTGCGGTCGAGCTGAAACAGGTCCGGATGGGCCCAGGCGTCCGCGCTGTCGTGGTTGATGTAGATCGGCATGTCCGCAACGATCTGGATCCCCAGGTCGTTGCAGTAGCGCTTCAGGTCCCGCCACTGGATGAAAAAAAGATACTGGAGGAACTTCTCCCGG